>WYBA01000463.1 GCA_011526095.1 Myxococcales bacterium
ATCGGCGACGTTGTTGCGAGAGGTGGGGCCGACGGGGGCGGGGAGATCGGCGACGTTGTTGCGAGAGGTGGGGCCGACGGGGGCGGGGAGATCGGCGACGTTGTTGCGAGAGGTGGGGCCGACGGGGACGGGGAGATCGGCGAGCTCGCCGAGGTCGGCCAGCTCGAGCCCGCCTCCGGGCCCCGGCCCCGGCAGGTCGATCAGATCCATGTCGAGCTCCGCTGCGGGCTTCGCGCCGGCGAGCGGGCCGGCGGGCTTCGCGCCGGCGAGCGGGCTCGGCGGGGGCGTCGGCGCGCGGCCGGCGGCGGGCTTCGCGCCGGCGAGCGGGCTCGGCCGCTTCGGGGCCGGCAGGTCGCCGAGATCGATCACGTCCCCCTTGCCGCCGGCCGGCTTCGGCGCCGCCATCGGCGTCGGGATCGCCGGCATCGCCGGCAGCCGCGGTGGGGCCGCGCGCGCCGGGATGGTGATGCGCGCCTTGCACTGGGCGCACGTGACCGCCTTGCCGCCCGGTGGAACGTCGGCCTCCGCGAAGCGGTGCGTGCTCCCACACGCCCCGCAGGTCACCTCGATCATCGCGCGCGATCATACCGTTGTGGCCAGGTCATGGCGAGGCGTCGGCCCGCTCGTCGAGGCGCACGCGCGCCGCGCGCGCGACGAGCCGCGACCGCCGCGCGGACGAGGTTGCCGCGACACGGCGGTTGCGCGCGCCCGCGGCGGCGAGTAGGCTGCCGCGCCAAAGCTCCTCGATCATTGGACTATCCCGATGCTTGACCCTGCACGCATGGACGATGTGCTCCGCCGCGGCGGCGACGTCGCGGACCTGATCGCGCCGTGGAAGGTGGTCGACGAGCGTCGCCGCCGCCTGCAGGGCGAGCTCGATCAGCTGCGCGCCGCGCGCAACGCCGCCAACGAGCGGATGGCGAAGCTCGACAAGAAGTCGGCCGAGTTCGCGGCGGCGCGCGACGAGCTGCGCGAGCTGTCGCAGAAGATCAAGGCGGACGAGGCCGACGAGGCGCGCGCCGCCGACGAGGCGCGCGAGCTGCTGCTGCGCATCCCGAACGCGCCGCACGCGTCGGTGCCGGACGGCGCCGGCGAGGACGACAACCCCGTGCTGCACGTGTGGGGCGAGCGGCCGCGCTACGACTTCGCGCCGCGCCCGCACTGGGAGCTCGGCGAGGCGCTCGGCATCCTCGACTTCGAGGCCGGCATCCGCATCTCCGGCGCGCGCTTCACCGTGCTGCGCCGCGACGGCGCGCGGCTCACGCGCGCGCTGATGACATACATGCTCGACCTGCACACCTCGCGCGGCTACGAGGAGGTGTGGCCGCCGGCGATCATCAAGCGCACGTCGCTGATGGGCACCGGCCAGCTCCCCAAGTTCGAGGCGGACCTGTTCGCGCTGGTGCCGACGTCGACCCCCGAGGAGCGCGTCCCCGACAACGACCTGTTCCTGTCGCCGACGGCGGAGGTCCAGGTCACCAACCTGTTCAACGACCAGATCCTCGACGGCGCGACCCTGCCGCGCCACCACACCGCGTACGCCCCGTGCTTCCGCGCCGAGGCCGGCGCCGCGGGCAAGGACACGCGCGGGCTGATCCGCCAGCACCAGTTCGACAAGGTCGAGCTGGTGAAGATCGTCGCCCCCGAGACCAGCTACGGCGAGCTCGAGGCGATGCGCGCCGACGCCGAGGCGGTGCTGCAGGGGCTCGGTCTGCACTACCGCGTCGTCACGCTGTGCGCCGCGGACCTGGGGTTCGGCGCGGCGAAGACCTACGACCTCGAGGTGTGGCTGCCCGGCCAGGACGCCTACCGCGAGATCTCGTCGTGCTCGAACTGCGAGGACTTCCAGGCGCGGCGCGCCAAGATCCGCTACCGGGCGGCCGCGGGCGAGAAGCCGCGGCCGGTCCACACGCTCAACGGCTCGGGGGTGGCGATCGGCCGGGCGCTGGTCGCGGTGCTCGAGCAAGGCCAGCAGGCGGACGGATCCGTCGTGATTCCGCCCGCGTTGCGGCCGTACATGGGGGGGCAGGAGCGGCTCGTGCCGCGCGCCTCCTGATCTTCCGCGCTCAGGCTTTACAAGCGAGCGGCCATCCATATACTGCCGCTCTACCTCTGGGGGCACCTGGAGGAGTGGCCGAGTGGTCGAAGGCAGCGGTCTTGAAAACCGCAGGGCGAAAGCCCCGGGGGTTCGAATCCCTCCTCCTCCTCTCGAATTCGCCACCGATGACAACCGAATAGTGGTCATGCAACGACAAGCTCCAAGAGGGGCCGGGGTCCGCCCGGTTCCTCATCCGGAGAGATGGCCGAGTGGCTGAAGGCACCGGTTTGCTAAACCGGCGTATTGGGGATTTCCTGGTACCGAGGGTTCGAATCCCTCTCTCTCCACCGGTTCTCTGCTGGAACTTGGATCCGTAGCTCAATGGATAGAGCACCGGTCTACGGAACCGGGGGTTAGAGGTTCGACCCCTCTCGGATCCGCTTCATGAACGACACGACAGCCGACGACGTCCACCATCATCATCCGGATCTTCAGATGATGGACCTGGCGATCGCCGAGGCGATGCTCGCCGGGCAGGCGGGCGACGTCCCGGTCGGCGCGATCATCGTCGCCGGCGACGGCACGGTGATCGGCCGGGGCCGCAACCGCCGCGAGGCGAACGGCGACCCGACGGCGCACGCCGAGCTCGAGGCGCTCCGCGACGCGGCGCGCACAATCGGTCACTGGCGCGTCGAGGCGACGCTGTACGTCACCCAGGAGCCGTGCCCGATGTGCGCGGGCGCGCTCGTCAACGCGCGCGTCACCCGGCTCGTCTACGGCTGCGCCAACCCGAAGGCCGGCGCGGTCACGTCCCTGTTCCAGCTCGTCACCGATCCCCGCCTCAACCACCGGCTGCAGGTGACTGGCGGGATCCGGGCCGACGAGTGCGCCGCGCTGCTGCAGCGATTCTTCGCCGAGCTTCGCCGCCAGGGTCAGAAGTGATCCGGCCGCGGTCTCGCCGGCACGAACGAGTTACTGGAGAGGTGTCCGAGTGGTCGAAGGTGCCTGATTCGAAATCAGGTAGGCGAAAGCCTCGGGAGTTCGAATCTCCCCCTCTCCGCGATCTGTGTTTCCACCTTCGGGAGAGGTGACCGAGTGGCCGAAGGTGCACGATTGGAAATCGTGTGTACCAAAAGTACCGAGGGTTCGAATCCCTCCCTCTCCGCCAGCCGCTCTGCTTCGACGGCATGACCACACCAAGTTCATGGTCCCGGGTGACGTGAAGTCTGTGAACCCCGCCAGGCCCGGAAGGGAGCAACGGTAGCGGAACTAGCGGGTGCCTGGGGCCACCATTTTGACAGCGGTCGGTATAGTGTCCGGCGGTCCACGCCAGATGAGCGTGGGCCGCCGGTCCTGTTTTCGGACATGAGCTACCTCGTCCTCGCACGCAAGTACCGCCCCCGCACCTTCTCCGAGGTGGTCGGGCAGGAGCACGTGACGCGGACGCTGGCCAACGCGTTCGCCTCGGGCCGCGTCCACCACGCGTTCCTGTTCTGCGGGCCGCGCGGCGTCGGCAAGACCACGCTCGCGCGGATCCTCGGCAAGGCGCTCAACTGCGAGCGCGGGCCGACCGCGGAGCCGTGCGGCGCGTGCGCCGCGTGCGAGAGCATCGCCGCGGGCAACGCTGTCGACTACCACGAGATGGACGGCGCCTCGAACCGCGGCATCGACTCGATCCGCGAGCTGACCGACGCCGTCCGCTACCAGCCGGCGGCGCTGCGCAAGAAGGTCTACGTCATCGACGAGGTCCACATGCTGACGACGGAGGCGTTCAACGCCCTGTTGAAGACGCTGGAGGAGCCGCCGCCGCACGTCACCTTCGTGCTCGCCACGACCGAGCCGCACAAGCTGCCCAACACGATCCTGTCGCGCTGCCAGCGCTACGACTTCAAGCTCGTGCCCGCGCCGCGGCTCGCCGCGCACCTGGCGCGGATCTTCGGCGAGGAGCAGCTCGCGGTCGAGCCCGGCGCGATCAGCCTGATCGTCCGCGAGTCCGGCGGCTCGGCGCGCGACGCGCTGTCGCTCAGCGACCAGGTCATCTCGTACGTCGGCGCCGCGTCGATCACCGAGCGCCACGTCGCCGAGGTGCTCGGCGTCGCCGACCGCGCGCTGACGCGGCGGCTGGTGACCGCGCTCGCCGCCGGCGACGCGCACGGCGCGCTGGTCGCCGTCGACCAGGCGATCGAGCGCGGCGTCGACGAGGTCCAGCTCGCGCGCGCGATCGTCCGCTACCTGCGCGACGTCGCGGTCGTGCAGGTGTCGCGGTCCGCCGCGACCGAGGGCGGGCTGGTCGACGCGTCCGACGAGGAGCGGGCCGAGCTCGCGGCCGAGGCCGCGCAGCTCGACCCCAGCCGCGTCCGCCAGATGTTCGAGCGGATGCTGCGCGCGTGCGACGACCTGGGCAAGACGCTGCAGCCGCGGCTGGTGCTCGACTTCGCGCTGATCGACGTCGCGACGATCGAGCCGCTGCTGCCGCTCGGCGACCTGCTGTCGCGGCTGACGGACCTGGAGCGCAAGCTCGGGCCGGGCGCACGGCCGTCGTCGTCGGGCTCGGGCTCGGGGCCGGGGCCCGAGCGGGCGGCGCCGCGGGCCGAACCGCCGCGCGCGTCGCCTGCGGCGCGCGTCGAGCCGCCGCGCGCGTCGTCTCCGTCTCCGTCTCCGTCTCCGTCTCCGTCTCCGTCTCCGTCTCCGTCTCCGTCTCCGTCTCCGTCTCCGTCTCCGTCTCCGTCTCCGTCTCCGTCTCCGCGCGCCGCCGCGCCGGCCCCTACGCCCGCGCCCGCACCGGCAACGGCAACGGCGCCGGCACCGGCGGCGCCGCTCTCCCGCACCGCCGAGGGCCTCAACGCCGCGATCGAGCGCGCGGGCAAGCAGCTGTCGCTGGCGATGTACACCCACGCGCGCGTGCTGGCGTGGACCGACGACGCGCTCGACATCGAGTTCGGCGACGAGGTCCTCGCGGACATCGCCAAGGACAAGACCTCCGACCTCAAGGCGCTGCTCAAGGACGCGCTCGGGCGCGCGCCGGAGATCCGCATCTCCGTCGGCGCGGCCGCTCCGGGCACGGCGCGCTCGGTCGCCGAGGACACCCGCGCCCGGGCGTTCGAGGAGCGCCGCGCGCGCGAGGCCGAGGCCCGCGCGCATCCCGCCACCCGCATGGTGCTCGAGACCTTCGGGGCGAGCATCAAGGAGATCAAGACCGATGTCTGACAAGAACCCGTTCGGCGGCAAGGGCGGCATGCCCGATCTCGGCGCCCTGATGAAGCAGGCGCAGCGGCTCCAGGCCGACGTCGCGCGCGCGCAGGAGGAGCTCGCCAGCGCCACCGTCGACGCCTCGTCGGGCGGCGGCCTGGTGACCGTCACGATCAACGGGCACTTCGAGCTGCAGAAGATCGCGATCGACAAGACCGTCGTCGACCCGACCGACGTCGGCATGCTCCAGGACCTCGTCGTCGCCGCGGTCAACCAGGCCGTCGCGCGCATGCGCGAGCTGTCGAAGGAGAAGATGTCGGGGCTGATGGGCGGAATGAACATCCCCGGCATGCCGGGCATGTTCTGAGCGCCGCGGCGCCGCGATGTCCGATCCGATCCGTCGCCTCGTCCAGCACCTCGCGCGCCTCCCCGGCGTCGGCGAGAAGACCGCGACGCGCCTGGCGTTCCACCTCGTCCGCGCGCCCCGCCAGCAGACCCGCGAGCTGGCCCAGGCGCTGCTCGACCTCGCCGACCGGATCCGGCTGTGCTCGGTCTGCGCCAACGTCACCGAGGACGATCCCTGCGCGATCTGCACCGACGGCCGGCGCGAGCCGGACGTGGTGTGCGTGGTCGCTACACCCGCCGACGTCGTCGCCATCGACCGCGGCGGGCACTTCCGCGGCCGCTACCACGTCCTGCACGGGCTGCTGTCCCCGCTCGAGGGCATCGGGCCCGATGATCTGAGGATCGCGGAGCTGGTCCGCCGGCTCGGCCCCGGCCAGGTCCGCGAGGTCATCCTCGCCACCGCGCCCAGCGTCGAGGGCGAGGCGACCGCGATGTACCTCGCCCGGCTGATCAAGCCGCTGGGCGTCGCGGTCAGCCGGATCGCGACCGGCCTGCCGGTCGGCGGCGAGATCGAGTACTCGGATCAGGCGACGATCGCCCGGGCGCTCGCTGGACGTGCGCCGCTGTAGCCGCCATGGCCCCGGGCCCCCCGGTCCCCACGGCAGATAGAACCCTGGAAAGGTTGAAAGAAAATCGACCCCTCTGGTACCGTGGCGTACGGCCTCGGGTGGGAGCAACTCGTCCCTGATCCGGGGCCTGCGCGCCGCGTCGACAGGAGCCTAGGCACGATGGGCAACCAGCTGGTGATGTACGAAGAGGAGCTGCAGCAGATCAACGGGATCTGCGACGGGCTCCACCGGGATTCGAACGCCAAGGCCGTCCTGGTGATCGACAAGAACGGTCAGGCGATCGCGTCGGCGGGGGAGGTCGACCAGCTCGACGTGACCTCGCTGTCGTCACTCACGGCCGGCAACGTCGCCGCCACCGGCGGCATCGCTTCTCTGCTCAAGGAGAAGGAGTTCGCCGGCCAGTTCCACGAGGGCGAGAAGACGCACGTCCACATCTCCCTCGTCGCGCAACGCGTCATCCTGCTCGTGCTGTTCGACGAGCGGTCGTCGCTCGGCCTGGTCCGGCTCCGCGTCCGCAAGGCCGCCAACGAGCTGGCGGCGGTGCTCGACGCGCTGATCAAGAAGATGGAAGCCGGGTCGCAGCCGTCGGTGTTCGCGGAGATCACCGACGCCGACATCGACAACCTGTTCAACGACTGAGCGCGCGGAGCGAGATCGACGACGCCATGAGCTTCATCAACTACTCGTCGCGCGAGATCAACTGCAAGATCGTCTACTACGGCCCCGGCCTGTGCGGGAAGACGACGAACCTGCAGTACATCTACAACAAGACGAATCCCGAGGCGAAGGGCAAGATGATCTCGCTCGCCACGGAGACCGAGCGCACGCTGTTCTTCGACTTCCTGCCGCTGTCGCTCGGCGAGATCCGCGGCTTCCGCACCCGCTTCCACCTCTACACGGTGCCCGGCCAGGTGTTCTACGACGCCAGCCGCAAGCTGATCCTCAAGGGCGTCGACGGCGTGTGCTTCGTCGGCGACTCGCAGGTCGAGCGCATGGAGGCGAACATCGAGTCGCTCGACAACCTGCGGACGAACCTGCAGGAGCAGGGCTACGACCTCGACAAGCTGCCGTACGTGGTCCAGTACAACAAGCGGGACCTGCCGAACGCCGCGCCGCTGTCCGAGCTCGAGGAGCTGCTCAACCCGACGAAGGTCCAGGCGTTCGAGGCCGTCGCGCCCAAGGGCGTGGGCGTGTTCGACACGCTCAAGGCCGTCGCCAAGCTGGTCTTGACCGAGCTCAAGAAGGGCGGCTGACACCCGCCGGGCGGTCATCCCCGCCCAGTCCTCTACTCGCCCAGGGAGATCTGATGGAGGTCGCCACGAACCGTCCGCGTTTCCGCACCGACCTCGTCGCCGAGTGCATCGAGGCCGAGGGCCAGCGGTTCATCGACGTGATCGACCCCGACACCGGGGACGCGTTCCGGTTCTACGAGGTCGAGTATTCGCTCGCGTGCGCGATGGACGGCGAGCGGGATCTGGTCGGGCTGGCGAGCTGGGCGCGCGAGGAGCTCGGCATCGAGCCGTCGCCCGCCGAGCTGCAGAACGTGATCGCCACGCTCGGCGAGCTCGGGTACCTCGAGGCGCAGCCGGTCGCGGTCGCCGCGGCCGAGGTCGCCGCGCGCAGCGCCGCCACCGCCGCGTCGGCGGCGGCCTCGACGATCGGCGACGAGCTGGGCGTGTCGCGGGGCGTGTTCTCCGCGCCGCGCGAGGTCGCGCCGCCATCGGGCCTGGACGTCGCGCTCGGTGGGGCCGGCAGCACGGCGGTCGCCGACGAGCCGATGCCCGAGGTCGAGCGCGTCGAGCTCGGGCACGTCGAGGCGGCGGCAGCGCCCGCGCGCGGGCCGGCCGCGGCGCCGCCCGCCGACGTCGAGCTCGGCACCGCCGGCGGCGCGCCGGCGCCGATGGCGACGCTGCGGCGGCAGACGCAGCCGGTCGCCAACGAGTACGACGAGCCGACGAACCTGCCCGCGCCCCAGGTCGGCGACTTCGACGACGAGGTCTCGGTCGACCTGTCCGAGCACCTCGCGATCGGCCGCGACGACGTCAAGGAAGCCGTGCGGATGTCCCGCGGCATGCAGGCTGTCCAGGTCCCGCCGGAGCTGCTCGCCGAGCTCGAGCAGAAGGAAGCCGAGGCCGCGGCGGCGAGCCGCGCGGTCGACGCGGCGCGCTCCGCGCCGGACATGGTGGTCGAGGCCGACGAGCCGACCCCGCCGCCGCGCGACGTGCCGGCGATCCCGCCGCTGGCGGCGACGGCGGCGAAGCCGGTGCCGATCGTCGACGAGGCCCCGGTGGCGCCGCCGGCGGTCGCCGACAGGGCGCCGGTCGAGCTGCCGTCGCGCCAGAGCCACGTCGCGACGCGCGACAAGCGGCCCACGGAGAAGGCGCCGGAGCGCGCGGCCGATACGGCGAAGTCGCCGCACGAGAAGCCCGTCCCCGAGAAGGTGCCCGTTGCCAAGCCGGGCGGCGTCAGCCCGGTGCTGATCGTCCTGCTCGTGCTCGTGCTGCTCGGCGGCGGCGGCTTCCTCGTGTGGAAGTACGTCCTCGACAAGCCCAAGGCCGAGCCGACCGAGCCCGCGCCGCGCGCGGGCACCGGCAAGGCGACGGGCGTCGCGAAGGCCACCGGCGCCGCGACGGGTGCGGCGACGGCGACGGGCGCGGCGACGGGCGCGGCGACGGCGACGGCGACGGGCGCGGCCACCGGCACCGCGGCGACGCCTCCGCCGGCCCCGATCACCGCCAAGCTCGAGCTGGGCCCGGCCGGCGGCACGCCGATCACCGCCGGCGGCAAGGGCGGCGTCATCCTGTTCATCGTCCCCGACGGCACGCAGGTCGACGCGGGCGCGGTCGTCGCGAAGTTCCAGGGCGTCGCCGCGCTGGAGAAGAAGCTCGGCGACAGCAAGGGCGGCCTGGTGTGGGACATCGAGGTCCGCGTCCCCAAGGAGATCGAGAAGTACGAGAAGGCCGGCGAGGCGGCGAAGGCCAAGGAGCGCCTGAAGCGGCTCGAGGAGAAGAAGGCCGAGGCCGACGCGCTGCGCGCCAAGATCGCCGAGCTGACCGTGACCGCGCCCGCCGCCGGCACGATCGAGGCGCCGGTGTCGCGCGGCAAGCGCGTCGCCGCCGGTGACCCGGTCGCGATGCTGGCGGGCGCGGCGTCGCTCGTCGCCACGTTCGACGTGGCCACCTCGACGCGCAAGGACTGGGCGGTCGATCAGCCGGTCCAGCTCACGGCGGCGGAGACGCCCGATCAGAAGGTCGACTGCGCGGTGTCCGCCGTCGACGGCACGAAGGTGACCGTGACCTGCGCCGCCGACAGCGGCCTGGTCGAGGGCGCCACCGTCGCGCTCGCTCCCTGACGCGTGGATCCCGAGGCGCGCTCGCGGGTGACGCGCGGTGCTCCAGCGCGCGAGCGAGGGCCGGCGCGCGACCGCCGCGGGTGCTACCGTTGCGACATGAGCAAGCTCGTGGGCACCGTGCGCCGGGATGACCTCGCCGGCGGGCTGTGGATCCTGGAGACCGCGGACGGGACGCGCTACCAGCTGCGCGGCGACGTCGCCGGGCTGTCCGACGGGCTGAAGGCCCAGGTCGAGGGCAAGGTCGAGAAGGACGTGATGGGCATCGGCATGGTCGGCCCGATGTTCAAGGTCGACAAGCTGACGCGGCTGTGAAGGCGCCCGGGCCGGCGCCGCCGCGCCTGCGACTCAGTACGTGATCTCGTCGACGCGGTAGGCCTTGTCGACGACGAGCGGCTGCGCGTAGACGCGGTCCTCGTAGAGGTAGACGTAGCGCGCGTAGTTCTCGGTGACCTTCTTCATGTACTCGCGCGTCTGCGTGTAGCTGACCAGCTCGACCAGCTCGTCGATCGGCCGGTCGCCGTTCTGATCCAGCCACTTCATCACCGGGCGCGGGCCGCTGTTGTACGAGCCCGCGCCGAGCGGGATCTGGCCCTTGAACTTCGACAGCAGGCGGCCGATGTACCAGCTCCCCGTCATGATGTTGAACTCGGGGTCGTAGAGCTTGCCGGGGTCGTAGGGCAGGCCGAGCGCCGCGGCGACGCGCTTCGTCGTCGCCGGGATCATCTGCAGCAGGCCCTGCGCGTCGGCGTACGACAGCACGTGGCGGTCGAACCCGCTCTCCTTGCGCATGATCGAGTAGAGGTAGTGGTCGGGGCTGCCGCCGAGGTGCTGGTGCTCGTCGACCAGCTCGCGGAACGCGCGCGGGTACGCGTGCTCCCACCACACCCGCGCCGTGCCCTTGGCGGGCCCGTCGAGCGCCGACTCGCCGCGGACGAGCGCCAGCATCCACGGCCGGTGGAAGTTGCCGGCGCGGCGGTAGCGGTCCATCAGCATCGCCAGCGCCTTGCCGCGCGGGTGACGGCCGAGGAACCCGCCCTCGCCGCGGCGCAGCTCGTCACCCGCCTCGACCCCGAGCCCGGCGGCGATCAGCTCGTCGGCGCCCTCGATCAGCCGGTCGTCGGCGAGCCCCTCGTCGACGTCGGTCGCGATGTCGGGCCCCCGCGGCTTCGGGTCGTCGATGCCGAACGGCCCGACCGCGACCCCCAGCTCGTCGAGCCGCGCCACCGACAGCAGCGCGTACCACGAGAACGGCCAGCGCTTGACCACGCCGCGGTACGTGTCCTTGGCGTCGGCGTCGCGCCCGAGCCGCTGCAGCGTGCGCGCCTTCCAGTAGCGGCCCTTGCCGCCCTGCAGCGCGCCGCCCCACCCGGCGAGCCGCTCGAAGTGCGGCAGCGCGTCGTCGAGGCGGCCGAGCAGGTACTTCGACATGCCGAGGAACCACACCGCCTCGTCGGCCCACTTCGACTTCGGGTAGCGGCGCAGCGACTCCTCCAGCGGGCCGATCGCGCGCTCGTAGTTGCCGCGGTTGAACTCGAGCCAGCCGGACAGGTACTGCGCCTCCTCCGCCCACGACGTCTTCGGGTACGTCGCGACGACCTTGCGGTACCAGGCGATCGCCTCGTCGTCGCGATCGGCGCGCGACAGCGCGCGCGCGCCGCGGAACATCGCCTCGGCCGCGACGTCGCCCATGTCGCGGTAGACGCTCAGCAGCATCGCGCCGGCGTCGCCGTAGCGGCGGCGCATCTTGAACAGCGTCGTGCCGAGCCAGTAGGTGCGGCGCTTGCGCAGCGAGGCGGAGACGTCGTCGGGCTCGATCAGCATCAGCTCGGCGACGGCCTCGTGCCACAGGTGCTGGCCGGTGAGGTTCTGCGCGCGCGCGAGCCGGTCGTCGGCGGACAGCCGCGCGGCGCGCTCGCCGCCGAGCGCGACCAGGCGCGCGTCCGCCACCGCCGCGGCCGGGTGCGTCGGGTGCTCGAGCACGATCTCCCGGTACGCAGCCGTCGCCGCGGCCTTCTTCTTCGCGCCCTTGGCCTCGGCGATCCGCAGCCGCACGACCGCGAGGTCCGCGCGCTCCACCGCGCCCTCGGTCGCGAGCAGCTTCTCGTAGGCGCGCGCCGCGGCGGCGCGGTCGCCCAGCTCCCACGCGCAGTCGGCGAGCCGCCACGGTACGTCGCGCGCGAACCGCGAGTCGCCGACCTTGGCGAGCGCCTCGAACGCGCGCTTCGCCGCCGCCGGCTCGCCGCGCAGCAGCGCGACCTGGCCGCGCAGCCAGTGCAGGTAGTCGTCGTTGACCAGGTCGTCCGCGTCGAGCCCGTCGAGCAGCGCCGCGGCGCCGTCGACGTCGCCGGCGTCGTAGGCGGCGTAGGCCTGGCCCAGTCTTTCGGCGGGGGTGGCGCGCCCGGCCTGCGCCGCGGACGCCGTCGCCGTCACCAGGGTCGCGACCACGGCCGCGCGCGCCATTGCCGAGGGCCGCATGCGCGCAGTATACCGCCCGCGTCTCGCGGCTCCAGTTCCGGCCCCACGGGCCGGGGAGGCATCATGGCGTTCCACGGTCTCGACTACTACGGCATCGACGAGCTCTACACCGACGAGGAGCGGATGATCCGCGACACCGTGCGCGAGCTCGTCAGCGCGCGCGTGATGCCGACGATCGGCAAGCACTTCACCGCCGGCACGTTCCCGAAGGAGCTGATCCCGGTGTTCGGCGAGATGGGCCTGCTCGGCTCGTCGCTGACCGGCTACGGCTGCGCCGGCACCGGCGCGGTCGCGTACGGGCTGATCTGCCAGGAGCTCGAGCGCGGCGACTCCGGCATCCGCTCGTTCGCCTCGGTCCAGAGCTCGCTCGTGATGTACCCGATCTGGGCCTACGGCTCCGAGGCGCAGAAGCAGCGCTACCTGCCCGAGATGGCCGCGGGGCGGCTGATCGGCTGCTTCGGGCTGACCGAGCCGGACTTCGGCTCGAACCCGACGGGGATGCTGACCACCGCGACGCGCACCGGCGGCGGCTACCGGCTCAACGGCACCAAGCGGTGGATCACCAACGGCTCGATCGCCGGCGTCGCGCTGGTGTGGGCCAAGCTCGACGGCGTCGTCCGCGGGTTCCTCGTCCCGACGACGACCAAGGGCTTCACCGCGCGCGACATCCACGGCAAGTGGTCGCTGCGCGCCTCGGTGACGAGCGAGCTGATCCTCGAGGACTGCGAGGTCGGCGAGGACGCGCTGCTCCCCGGCGTCGAGGGGATGAAGGGCCCGCTGTCGTGCCTGACCCAGGCGCGGTTCGGGATCTGCTTCGGCGCGGTCGGCGCGATGCTCGCCTGCTACGACGAGGCGCTCGGCTACGCCAAGGACCGCGTCCAGTTCTCGCGGCCGATCGCCGGTTACCAGCTCGTCCAGCAGAAGCTGGTGACGATGGTCTCGGAGATCACGAAGGCGCAGCTCTTGTGCCTGCGGCTGGGGCGGCTCAAGGAGGCGGGCAAGCTGCGGCCGCAGCAGGTGTCGCTCGCCAAGCGCAACAACGTGGCGTGGGCGCGCGACATCGCGCGCGACGCGCGCGACGTCCTCGGCGCCAACGGCGTGACCGACGACTACCAGTGCGGGCGCCACATGCTCAACCTCGAGTCGGTCTACACCTACGAGGGCACGCACGACATCCACACGCTGATCGTCGGCCAGGACGTCACCGGGCTGTCGGCGTTCGACGGCTGATCGCGTGGCGCCGGAGCTGCTGATCATCGCCGGGCTCGACCCGTCGGGCGGCGCCGGGCTGCTGGCGGACGTGCGCGTCGCCGAGCAGCACGGCGTGCGCGGCCTCGGCGTGGCGACCGCGCTGACGGTGCAGAACAGCCAGCTCGTCGCGGCGGCGAACCCGGTCGATCCGGACATCGTCGTCGAGCAGCTCGCGGCGATCCTCGGCGACGTCGAGATCGCCGCGGTCAAGCTCGGCATGCTCGGCTCGATGGCCGTGGCGCGCGCGGTGGCGGCCGCGCTCGATCAGACCGCGGCGCCGCTGGTGTGGGACCCGGTGCTGGCGGCGACGCTCGGCGGCGTCGCGCTGCTCGACGGGCCGGCCGGCGACGCGCTCGCCGAGCTGGCGCGCCACGTCGCGCTGCTCACGCCGAACGCGGTCGAGGCCCACGCGCTGACCGGGATCGAGGTCGTCGACGAGGCGTCCGCGGTCGCCGCGGGGAGGGCGCTGATCGCGCGCGGCGTGCCGGCGGCGCTGATCAAGGGCGGCCACGTCGCCGGCGCGGCGGACGAGGTCGTCGACTGGCTCGTGACCGCGGCCGAGGTCGTGGCGCTGCGCGGGCCGCGCCGCGCCGGCCCCGCCGTCCACGGCACCGGCTGCGCGCTGTCGACGGCGATCGCCAGCCACCTCGCCCACGGCGTCGCGCTCGCCGAGGCGTGCCGGCGCGCGCGGGCGTGGCTCGACGGCCGGCTCGCCGCGCCGGTGACGTCCGGGCGCGGCCGGCCGTCGGTGATGTGAGCGGCGCGGCGCCGGGCCTGCTACGGTGCGCGCGATGCGCGTGGTGATCACCGGCGCGACCGGCTTCGTCGGCGCGGCGATCGTGGCGGCGCTGCGGGCGCGCGGCGACGCGGTCGTGGCGCTGTCGCGCGACGCCGACCGTGCGCGCTCGGCGCTCGGCGCGGGCGTCGAGGCCGTCGCCGCCGAGCTCGAGACGCCCGGCTCGTGGCAGGACGCGCTGCGCGGCGCCGACGCGGTGCTCCACCTCGCCGGCGAGCCGATCGGCCAGCGGTGGGACGCGCGCGTCAAGCAGCGGATCCGCGACTCGCGCGTCGAGTCGACCCGCGTGCTGGTCGAGGCGCTCGCGGCGCTGCCCGAGGCCGCGCGCCCGCGCGTGCTCGTCGTCGCCTCGGGCGTCGACTACTACCCGCCGGCGACCGACGTCACCGACTTCGACGACGACGACGTCACCGAGGCGGACGCGCCGGGCGACTCGTTCCTGGCGCGGGTGTGCCGCGACTGGGAGGCCGAGGCCGCCGCCGCCGCGCCGCTCGGCGTGCGCGTCGTCCGGATGCGCACCGGGATGGTGCTCGGCCCCGGCGGCGCGCTCGCGCGCCTCGCCGGCCCGTTCAAGGCGTTCGTCGGCGGGCGCCTCGGCTCGGGACGCCAGTGGGTGTCGTGGATCCACCGCGACGACGTCGTCGCCGCGTACCTCGCGGCGCTCGACGACCCGTGCTACGACGGCGCGATCAACCTGGTCGCGCCCGAGCCGGCGCGGGCGCGCGCGTTCGCCGCGGCGCTCGGCCGCGCGCTGCGCCGCCCGGCGTGGCTGCCGGTCCCCGGGTTCGCGCTGCGCGTCGCCGCCGGCGAGGCGGCCGAGTACCTGCTCACCGGGCGCAAGGTCGTGCCGCGCGCGCTCCTCGCCCACGGCTTCGCGTTCCGGTACCCCACGCTCGCCGCCGCGCTCGCCGCGACGTGAGTCAGCTCTCGCCGGCGACCGCGTCGAGCCCGTACTTCTGGACCAGGCGGATCAGGTTGCGGCGCGACACGCGCAGCTCGGCCGACGCGCGGGTCTTGTTCCACCGGTTGCGCTTGAGCGCCTCGAGGATCATCCGCCGCTCGAGCGCCTCGACCGCCTCGGGCAGCGACGACGGCTCGACCTCGGGCGCCTCCTCGACCGGCGGCGCCGCGTGCTGGCGGATCCGCGCCGACAGCAGGTCCTCCTCGATCACCTCGTCGTCGCCCGACAGCACGACGAGCCGCTCGATCTCGTTCTCGAGCTCGCGCACGTTGCCCGGCCACGCGTACGTCATCATCCGCGCCAGGCAGTCCGGGGACAGCCGCTTGCCGCGGCCGTGCTTGCGCTGGCGGTCGAGGAACGTCTCGATCAAGAGCGGGATGTCGTCCCGGCGCTGGCGCAGCGACGGCAGCACCAGGTTGATCACGTTGACGCGGTAGTACAGGTCCTCGCGGAACTGGCCGCGCTCGACCATCGTCTTGAGGTCGCGGTTGGTCGCCGCGATGATGTGCACGTCGACCTTGCGCGTCTCGGTGTCGCCGACGCGGTTGAACGTGCCCTCCTGCAGGACGCGCAGCACCTTGACCTGCAGCGCCGGCGACATGTCGCCGATCTCGTCGAGGAAGAACGTGCCGTTGTCGGCGACCTCGAACAGCCCGGGCTTGTCGGCGACGGCGCCGGTGAACGCGCCGCGCTTGTGGCCGAACAGCTCGGAGTCGAGCAGGTTGTCGTTGAACGCCGAGCAGTTCGTGACGACGAACCGGCGGTCGCGGCGCGCCGAGTGGTCGTGGATCGCGCGCGCCACCAGCTCCTTGCCGGTGCCGTTCTCGCCCTGGATCAGCACGGTCGAGTCGGACCGCGCGACGCGATCCATCAGCGCGTAGAGCTCCTGCATCGGCGCGGAGCTGCCGATGATCGCGCCATAGCGGCTGCGCACCGCGGGCTCCGCGGCGGCGGCGATGCTCTCGTCCGCGAGCACGGTGGCGACGTCGCGCGCGGCCTCGCGCAGCAGGGTCGCGAGCACGTCGAGCTCGCCCGGCGCGCCGGCGTCGCCGCACCCGTCCAGCGTGAGCGCGCCGCGGACGCGGCCGGCGATCTCGATCGGCGCGACCAGCGCGCTCGCGCCCCGTGGCACCTCGCCGTCGAGCGCGTCGACGATGCCGAGGGTCAGCCCACGCGCCCGCGCCACGGCGCCGACGTGCCGCACGACGCGGAGGTCGGCGACGCGTTGCCAGGCAGGGGAGGTGACGACGGACACGGGCTCAATGTGACAGCGAGTCACATGAGCGGCAATGGCACACTGCAAAAGTCCGCTGTCACCACCGCGGGCTCAGGTCGGCAGATCGAGAGAAAACCTCAGCGCTGCGCGGGTTTCGGTCCACGCGCGCTCGTCGATCTCGAGGTACGGGACCTCGACCGTGACGACCTCCAGGCCCCGGTCCACCCCGTACTTCGAGCCGAACGATCCGGGGGTGGGATAGCCGATGTCCTCGTTGACCTCGTAGCCGGACAGCCGCGCCATCTCCTCGGCCAGCGCCCTGCCCGCGCCGTCCCAGTTCACGCACCGGAAGGTCGCGTGGAGCGCGACCAGCCGCTGCACGCCGGTCCGCTCGATCAGCGCGACGAGCGCCTGGACCTCCGGCTCGGTCTCGGGCGCGTGGCCCGGGAAGTAGCCCGGCTTGTGGTCGGCGACCCAGTTGGCCGCCGCGAAGTGGCGGTTGAGGTCGACGTCGCGCGCGTTGTTCTTGGTGCCCGCGGCGACGCCGTCGGGGTTCACGCACGGCACGATCCAGGTGACGCGCCCGGGCGGCCGCTCGACCAGCTCGGTCGCGAGGCGCTCGCACTGCAGCACGCTCGCCGCCTCGTCCCCGTGGATGCCGCCGAAGATCAGCGCGGGCGGGCGCGCGCGGGCGTAGTCGGGCGGGTCGAACCGGATCGCGACGAGCTCGCGACCCAGGACCGAGGCGCCGATGACGAGCTCCTCGGGCATGCCGTCACCGCTCGAGGTTCTTGCCGAGCAGCGCCGCGAGGCCGAACCCGGCGAACGCGAGGTACCCGGCGAGCACGACCCCACCCGGCGACAGGAACATCATCGCCTCGCCGCCTCGGGCGCCGCCGGTCGCGATCACGGCCTCGAGCCCGGAGAAGAACGCCAGGTACGGCGCCTCGCCCGCCGCCTTGCCGATCTCGCCGGTGGCGAGCAGCACGCCGTAGTGGACGACGATCGGCGCGCAGATCCACAGCCAAGCCAGCGCCGTGCCGCCGCCCGTGCTCGTCGCCGGCAGCCACACCAGCAGCGCGAGCGCCGCGAGCACCGGGTAGAGCAGGCGCAGCGCCAGCCCGATCTTCAGCTCGGTGTCGACCTTGTCCGCGCCCAGCACGTCGAGCACGGCCTGCAGCGGCATCTTGCCGTCCTGCGGGACGAGCCACACCGCGAGCACCATCACCGCGCCGGCGGTGGCGAGGGCGCGCCCGAGCACCTGGTCGCGGTAGGCGGAGCGCAGCAGCAGGCCCGCGGGCAGCAGGATGCCGCCGACGGCGCCGACCGGGCCCTGCCACTGGATCTCGGGGGGCAGCGCGAGCGCGGCGTACAGCAGCGGCGCGATGCCGAGCGCCGCGGCGCCGGCGCCGCGCGCGGTGGCCGCGAGCGGCACGGCGCCGAACGTGAGGCCGAGGACGCCGGCGGCGGCGAGCAGGATCGGCACGACCTTCTGCTTGCCCTCGAGCTTGTCGAGCAGGTCCCACCAGAAGTACGTGTCGTCCTTCATCGCGAGCGGCACGACGAACGCCGCGGTGAGCAGGACGCCGAACAGGATGAGCGCGGTCTGCAGTCCGCCGTTGAACGGCTCGACCGGGCGCCCCATCCGCGCCGCGGTCTGCGACGCGAGGTAGGGCGGCTGCGGCGCGTGGACGATCGCGGTGCCGCCCGGGCCGCCGTGCGCGCCCGGCGGCGGCATCATCGGGTGGACCGAGGGCGGTGGCGGGCCCATGGGCGGCGGCGGGCCCATGGGAGCGGCCATGGGCGGCGGCGGGCCCATGGGAGCGCCCATCATGGGCGGCGGCGGGCCCATCGGTGATGGCGGGCCCATGGGAGCGGCCATGGGCGGAGGCGGGCCCATCGGGGCTCCCATCATGGGCGGCTGCGCGACCGGCGGGCTGACCGGCGCGCTCATCGGTGTCGCGCCGCCGCCGGGGCCTTGCATGAACATCGTCGCGGCCTGCGATGGTGGCGGCGCGGCCGGTGGCGGGGCCATGGGCGCGGGCGCGCCGCCCAGCGCCGGCGGTCCGCCGGCGCCCCACGGCGACGGCTGGGCGAACGCGGTCGCGGCGACCTCGGCGGCGCGCGTGCTATCGGCGCCGGGCGGACCCGCCATCGGGATCGGCGCGGGCGCGGGCGCGGGCGCGGGCATCGGCACGCCGAGCACGGGCGCGGGCGCGGGCGCCATGGGTGCGGGCGCTGGCGCCATGGGTGCGGGCGCGGGCGCCATGGGCGCGGGCGCTGGCGCCATGGGCGCGGGCGCTGGCGCCACGGGCGCGGGCGCTGGCGCGGCTGGCTTGGCCGGCAGGTTCTTGAGCAGCTCCGCCGCCGAGTACCCCATCACCGTCTTGGCGTTGCCGCCGCCGGCCGGCGCGGGCGCGGGCGCTGCCGCCTCACCCGCCGCGGGGACCGCCGGCTGCTTGGCCCCGCAGAACACGCAGTGCAGCGCCGTGTCCGGCAGATCCTTCACGCAGGCCACGCACTTCTTCACGGGCATCTCCAGTCGCGACGCACCCGGGCGTCGAGCGGGCCGCAGTATACGGTGTTACCGTCGCGGCGGGGGTTCGCATGCCAGCGCTTGCCGAGGTCAAGATGCACGCCGCGCGGCTCTACGGGCAGGGCAACCTGGTGCCCGCGCTGCGCCTCTATGACGCGGTCGTCGCGGCCGCACCGCTGGACCACGACGCGCGCCTGCGGGTCGCCGACTGCCTCGCCGCGATGAACGAGCCCGGCGCCGACGCCGTGTACCGCGCGGTCGCCCACCACGCGATCAAGGCCGGCCACCCGCTCGTCGCCGTGATCTGCCAGCGCGTGCTCGAGGCGCGCGGCAGCGACGCCGCGGACGTGACCTCGTCGCTCGTCGCGCACTACGGCTGCGAGTCCGAGATGCTCGGCAAGCTCGCGGCGCGGCTCGCGCCGCCCGCGCCGACGACGGAGATCCCGGTCCCCGACCTGCGCGCGCCCGCCCCGGCGGATCTCGTCGCCGCGGCCACGCGCCGCGCCGCCACCGCGACCGACCAGCACGACCTCTACCCCGAGGCGCTCCACGCGATCCCGCTGCTGTCCGGGCTGTCCGAGGCCGCGTTCCGCCGCGTGCTGCAGACGATCGGCGCGCGCCGCCTGCCCGCCGGCGAGCACGTCGTGCGTGAGGGCGAGCCGGGCACCTCGTTCTACTTCGTCGCCGGCGGCGAGCTGCGCGTCTACGCCACCGACGGGCTCGGACGGCAGACCGAGCTGGCGCGCCTGCACGAGGGCGCGGTGTTCGGCGAGATGGCCTTGCTGTCCGCGCAGCCGCGCTCCGCCTCGGTCGAGGCGGTCACCGACGCCGACGTGCTCGAGGTCGGGCGCGCCTCGCTGTCGCAGCTCGCCGACGAGATCGGCGCGGTCGCCGAGGCGCTGCACGCGTTCACCCGCGAGCGCCTGCTCAACAACCTGATGGCGACGAGCCCGCTGTTCCGGCCGTTCAACCGCCAGCAGCAGCGCGAGCTGCTGCGCCGGTTCACCAGCCACGACGTCGCGCCGGGCACGGTCATCATCCACGAGGGCGAGGAGGGCCGCGGCCTGTTCGTCGTGCTCACCGGCGACGCCGAGGTGTCGCGCCTCGACAAGGGCCGCCCGGTCGTGCTCGGCGCGGTTCGCACCGGCGACGTGTTCGGCGAGATGTCGCTCTTGCGCGGCGGCGCGACCACCGCGACCGTCACCGCGACGCGCCAGTCGACCGTGCTGTTCCTCGGCGCCGAGTACGTCACCCGGATCGTCGCCAACTTCCCGGAAATCAAACGCTATCTCGAGGAGCTGGCGGAGGGCCGCGAGATCGACAACCAGCTCGCGTTCGGCGGCGACGACGACCTCGACGACGGCGTCCAGATCCTGATCTGAGCGCGCGCCGCGGGCTCCCGAAGTCGGGGCAGGCGCAATCGCCAGGCCGGATCTATACTTGCGTCATCATGGACGAGACCCAGGCTCCTCGCCGCAAGACCGGCGTCGTGTGGCTGCTGCTGCTGGTCGCGCTGATCGCGCTGTACTGGTACTTCACGCGCGGCGCGGCGGAGCCCGAGGCGCGGCGCGACGGCGCGACCGACGCCGAGCTGGCCGCGGACCGCGCGGCGCCCGGCGCCGATCCGGACGACATCCTCGTCGATCTGCGCGACGACGCGACCGACGCCCAGCTCGCGGCGATCGAGCGCGACCTCGGCATCGATCTCACCCTCGTCTCGGCCGAGTCGTACGACGAGCGGTTCTACCGCGCCCACGTCGACCCGGCGCGCCAGGCGTCGCTGCTCGCGGCGCTGTCGCGTCGCCCCGAGGTCGAGATCGCCGAGGCCGACCTGACGATGTCGATCCCGGCGGTCGAGGTCGCCGCCCCGCCCGCGCCCGGCGCGCGGTGGGAGGGCTACCCGGACGACCCGAAGTACAAGTTCCAGTGGCACCTCGACCAGATCCACATGCCCGAGGCGTGGAAGCTGGCGCAGGGCGAGGGCGTCGTCGTCGCGGTGCTCGACACCGGCGTCGCGTACGAGGCGTTCGAGAAGTACCACCAGGTCGAGGACCTCGCGGGCGTCGAGTTCGTCTCGCCCTACGACTTCGTCGGCAACGACCGCCACGCCAACGACGACCACGGCCACGGCACCCACGTCGCCGGCACGATCGCGCAGGCGACCCACAACGGCAAGGGCGTCGCCGGCGTCGCGGTCGGCGCGAAGATCATGCCGCTGCGCGTGCTCGGCGCCGACGGCTCGGGCTCGGTCGCCGGGATCGCCGACGCGATCCGCTACGCCGCCGACAACGGCGCCAAGGTCATCAACATGAGCCTCGGCGGCCCGCTGCCGTCGCGCGTGCTCAAGAAGGCGTGCGAGTACGCCCACAAGAAGGGCGTCACGATCGTCGCCGCCGCCGGCAACGAGAGCCGCACCAAGGTCGGCTACCCGGCTGGGTACCCCGGCGTCATCGCCGTGTCCGCGACGCAGCTCGACGAGGCGACCACGTTCTACTCGAACAGCGGCAAGGACGTCGACATCGCGGCGCCGGGCGGCAACACCCGCGTCGATCAGAACGGCGACGGCATGCCCGACGGCGTCCTGCAGAACACGATCGCGATCGGCGACCCGACGAAGAGCGACTACTTCCCGTTCATGGGCACGTCGATGGCGTCGCCGCACGTCGCGGGCGTCGCGGCGCTCGTCGTCGGCGCCGGCGTCACCGACCCGGTCGAGGTCGAGCGCGTGCTGACCGAGTCGGCGCGTCGCCCGAACGCGCAGACGTACGTCCGGGACCGCTACGGCGCCGGCATCGTCGACGCGGCGGCCGCGGTCAAGCTGGCGAAGCAGCGCGCGGGCCAGGCCACGGCGCGCGCGGGCGACGACGCCGGCGCGCAGGGCACGACCGCCACCCACGGCGTGCTCGCCGGCGTGCTCGGCCTGCTGATGGCCGGCGCGGTCGCGTCGATGCGCCGCCGCGTCATGGTCGGCGGCGGCTACCTGCTCGGCGCGGTCGCCGGCGCGGTCGCGCTGGTGGTGCTGCCGGCCAACGCGCTGGTCGCCAGCGCGCTGGCGCCGCTGGCGCTGCTGTCGGTCGGCTGGGGCGTGCGCGCGCTGCGCGCGCCGCTGGCGGGCGTCGCGGCCGGCGTCGCCGCGGGCCTGTTGCTCCTCGCGGTCGCGCGGATCGACATCGCGTGGGTGCCGGGCGTGTTCGGGTTCGACCCGATCTGGCTCGGCGTGAACGCGCTGGTCTGCGTCGGGCTGGCGCGCGCCGCGCTCCGGCCGTAGCCTGCCTCGTGCCTCGCGCGCCGTACCGCCTCCACGTCGCCACCGAGCCCGACCGCCTGTACTTCGGTCACATGACCGTGTACCCGGACGGGCACAAGGAGCGGCTGCACGGCCACAACTTCCGCATCTTCGTCGACCTCGACCTCTCCGACGCGTCGATGGCGCGGATGGTCGACCTCAACCACGTCCTCGTCCCGCTCCACGCGATCTGCGCCGAGTGGAAGGAGCGGCTGCTGCTCGCCGCCGGCAACCCGCGGTTCGAGGTCGTCCGCGACGACGGCGTCGAGCTCGAGTACCGGCTGTGCGGCGACCGCTACGTCTGCCCGCGCGCCGACGTCGTGCTGCTGCCGATCGAGAACTGCTCGGTCGAGGGCCTCGCCGAGTACCTCGCGACCACGCTGCGCGGCCACCTGCGCCGCCTCGCGCCCGACGGCGTCGTGCTCGGCCTCGACCTCCGCGTCGAGGAGCTGCCGGGGATCGGCGCGAGCTGCTACCTGCCGATGGCGGAGTAGGCCGGACGCGGCTTCGCCGTGCCCGTGCCCGTGCCCGTGCCCGAGCCCGAGCCGGGCGTCGGCGGCTCAGAGCACCCGGCGCGGCGACACCGCGGCGTTGGCGATCAGCAGGCCCGCCACGATCGCCATCGCGACCACGAACATCGCGAACGTCGTCTCGATCCCGGTCAGCGTGTTGCGGTGGAGCATCGACGAGATGCCGCGGAACCCGACCGAGCCGGGCACCAGCAGCAGCACCGCCGGGACGAGGATGACCTGCCCGGGGCGGCGCAGCACCCGCGCGTAGACGTTGACCAGCGCGCCGAGCGCGAACGCCCCGACGAGCACGCCGAGCTCGGGCCCGAGCAGCGACGTCCCGGTGCGCGCGCCGACGAACCCGGTCAGGGTCGCGACGATGATCCAGCCGGCGGCGCGCGGCGCGGCGCCGACGATCACCACCATCGCCACCGCCGAGGCGACCACCGCGAGCCACTCCGACCACGCCGGCAGCGGCACCGGCGTCGCCGCGGGGATCGTCACCATCGCCGCGGCGGCGTGCTCGCCGACCGCGACGCCGATCGCCAGCTCGAGCAGCACGATGATCGCCGCCATCATCCGCGCCGTGCCGCTGATCAGGTTGTCGGTGGCGAGCTCGGTCATGGCGTTGGTGAGGGTCAGCCCGGGCATCAGCACGAGCAGCCCCGCGATCGTCACGACCGACGACGACACGCCGGCGACGTGGGCCGCGATCACGCCGGCGACGAACGCGGCGATGAACGCGCCGACCAGCTCGAACACGCGCGCCTGCGCGGTCGACCGCTGGAGCAGCTGCGCCAGCACGCCGAGCAGCAGGCCGATGCCTCCGGCGACCGCGACGTCGACCGCGCTGCCGTGGAAGAACACGACGACCGCCGCCGTGACCACGCCGTGCGCGAGCGTCGACACGACCCGGCTCCACCGCCGCGGCGCCGCGACGATCTCGTCGATCCGCGCGCGCGCCGCGGCCGGCGTGAGCTGGCGGTCGATCACCGCGTCCGCGATCGCGTCGAGCCGGGCGAGCTTGTCCATGTCCAGCTCGCCGCCCTCCACCCGCTGCATCGCGGTGCGCAGGTCCTCGGGCGCCCCGAACGTCACGATGATCGTGGTCGGGGTAGAGAAGAACTCGGCGCGCAGGCCCAGGCTGCCGGCCAGCACGGCCAGCGCCTCCTCCAGCCGGTGGGCGGGAGTTCCGTAGCGATGCAGCGCCCTTGCGAGGGCCAGGACCAGCCCGATCGCCTCGCGATCCGCGCCAGTGGCGGCGGCGGGCGGCTCGCCCGGGATCGGTGCGGGGACGACGGTCACGGCGAGAAATAATCGCTGGCCGGGTCCCGTTTCACACGGCAGAATGGTCGTGATCGCCGCCGAAAGCAGCAACGCCCCCGGGTGACCGAGGGCGCGTGCAAGCCAGGTAGACGATCAAGCTAGTCGACGCGAATCCAAGCTAGTGCGATAGGGCGCGGATAGTTAGGAAGGCTGTTGCAGCAGCCTCACGCGAAGACAAAGCAAGGGATGGGCCAGGGACACCTGGTTCATGCCATCCCCTTGTAGTCACGGCATTTACGTGTTACCGACACGGCTCGATCGGCCCCCGGAGCAGGACCGAGTCATGACATCCGTGTCACGCTGCCGGGGCTCGACGCAACTATTTGCAGAGCCTCTACATGCCCCAGAACTTCCTCGTGGTGAATGCCGAGGGGCCCGAGACTCGCGTGGCCGTGGTCGAGGAGGGTGCGCTCGCCGAGCTCTTCGTCGAGCGCAAGCGCGACCGTGGCATCGTCGGGAACATCTATCGCGGCAAGGTCACGCGCGTCCTCCCGGGGATGCAGGCGGCCTTCGTCGATCTCGGCCCCAAGGTGGAGCGCGCCGCGTTCCTCTACGTCGGCGACGTGCTCGGCTCGGACGGCGGCAAGAAGCTGTTCGAGGACGCGGACACGGACGACGGTGACGAGAATCCGGAGGGCACCGCCTCCCGGATCGCGCGCGGCAAGCGGCAGCTCGCGCAGCGCAAGATCGAGGACCTGCTGCGCCCCGGCCAGCAGATCCTCGTCCAGGTGGTCAAGGACCCGATCGGCCTCAAGGGCGCGCGGGTCACCGGCTTCCTGTCGCTGCCGGGTCGCTACAGCGTGTTCATGCCCGCCGTCGATCAGGTCGGCGTGTCGCGCCGGATCCAGAGCGACAAGGAGCGCAAGCGCCTGCGCGAGCTGGTGCACAAGGCGCGGCCCAAGGGCTGCGGCTTCATCGTGCGCACCGCCGCCGAGGGCACCAGCGACGACGAGATCCGCGACGACGTCGACTTCCTCGCCAAGCTGTGGAGCGAGATCGAGCGCCGCGAGCAGGAGACGTCCGGCGTCGGCCTGATCTACGGCGAGCTCGACCTCGCGCTGCGCACGGTGCGCGACCTCTTGCGCGAGGACACGACCGAGGTCCTGATCGACGACGAGGACCAGTACGCGCGCGTGAAGAAGTTCACGCAGGCGTTCCTGCCCCGCTACGCCGAGCGGATCAAGAAGTACGAGGGCCGCCGGCCGATCTTCGATCACTTCAACGTCGAGCCGGCGCTGCGCGTCGCGGTGTCGCGCCGCGTGCCGCTGCGCTCCGGCGGCTCGCTCGTGATCGATCAGGGCGAGGCGCTCACCGCGATCGACGTCAACACCGGCAGCTTCGTCGGCACCGGCGACCTCGAGGAGACGGTCACCGCGAACAACCTCGAGGCGGTCGACGAGGTCGCGCGCCAGCTCCGGCTGCGCAACATCGGCGGGATCATCGTGATCGACTTCGTCGACATGGACCGCGAGGGCAACCGCAAGAAGGTGTGGGACGCGCTGCAGAAGGCGCTGTCGCGCGACCGCGCGCGCTGCAACGTCACGAAGATCAGCGAGCTCGGCCTGGTCGAGATGACGCGCAAGCGCACGCGCGAGTCGCTGTCGCAGCTGCTGACCGAGCCGTGCCCGACGTGCGAGGGCTCGGCGGTCGTGAAGTCCACGACGACGGTCGCCTACGAGATCCTGCGCGAGGTCCGCCGCGCCGGCGCGACCGTCGACGGCGACAAGATCGACATCGAGTGCTCGCCCAAGGTCGCCGAGATCCTCAAGCAGTACGAGCGCGACTTCCTCGACGGCCTGGAGAAGAAGTTCCAGAAGAAGGTCGAGGTCGTGCCGCAGAAGGGCTGGAAGCCGGACCAGTACCGGGTCGCCGGCAAGATGTCGACCGAGATCGCCGCCGAGGAGGCCAAGGCGGCGGCGCAGCTCGCCGGGCACTCGCGGCCGTCGCTGGCGGCGGCCGCGGTCACCCCGGGCGGGGCCGCCAACGGCAAGAAGCGCCGGCGCCGCGGCGGGCGCGGGCGCGGGCGGCCCGAAGCGGCGAACTGACGGCCGCGCGCCGGCATTCGAGGTACGCTGGTCGCGTCGATGAGCCTGACCAAGAAGATCCTCGAGACGGCGCGGTCCGGACTCTCGCAGATCACCTCGCTGGTCATCGTCGACGACGAGCCGCTGTCGGTGGTCGACCCGGCGGCGCTGGAGAAGGAGCTGGCGGCGCGGCGCGCCGCGCGCGAGCACCGCGGCAAGAAGCCCGGGGACGACCCGCTGGCCAGGCTCGCCGGGGCCGGCGAGGCCGCGCGCGCGCAGCGCAAGAAGCTCGCCGACGAGCGCGAGGGCAAGGCGCGCGCGGAGAAGGCGGCGAAGCAGGCCAGGGACCAGGCGGCCGCGGACGAGGCGTACCGCCGGATCAAGCAGCAGGCGGCGGCGGGCGGCGCGGGGCCGGCGAGCGCCGGGCCGGGGCCGGGGCCGGGCTCGTCCGGCGCCCGGACGCCGAAGCCGGGCTCGTCTCAGGCGCAGGTGGCGGAGTGGTACCGCGTGCTCGACCTGCCGGTCGGCGCGGACATGCCGGCGGTGAAGTCGGCGTACCGCAAGATGATGCGCAAGTACCACCCGGACCTGCACACCGGCGACGAGCGCAAGCAGAAGGCCGCGACGGAGCTGTCGATGCGCGTGACCAACGCGTACAACAACCTGCGCACGCACCTCGGGGACAAGTAGGAGCGCACCGCATGGACGGCGAGAGCGAAGCCAGCAAGACCGCGCTGATGGTGTGCGCGTACCGCGCGCGCGCGACGCGGTGGGCGAAGCCGATCATGTCCGACTCGTGGGCCGAGGCGCTCGCGGGTGAGCACGGGATGGAGATCGCGGCGCGCTTCGACGCGCGGTTCCCGCACATGGAGACGTGGCTGGCGCTGCGGGTGGCGTACATCGACCGGCTCGTCGGGCTGGCGGTCGACCGGCTCAGCGTGCGGCAGGTCGTCGTGCTCGGCGCGGGCTACGACACGCGCGCGGCCCGGCTGCCGCGCGCGGACGTGACGTTCTTCGAGGTCGATCACCCGGCGACGCAGGCGGCCAAGCGCGCGCGCCTCGCCGAGCTGCCGGGGTATCCGGTGGACGCGGCGCACTACACGTCGTGCGACTTCGAG
Source organism: Myxococcales bacterium (assembly GCA_011526095.1). GTDB lineage: Bacteria > Myxococcota_A > Polyangia > Haliangiales > Haliangiaceae > WYBA01. Next base: position 27,052 of record WYBA01000463.1, read on the forward strand.
CGCGAGGATCCGGTCGCGCGGCTGGCGGCGACGGGGTTCCGCACCGACGAGCCGGCGCTGGTGATCTGGGAGGGCGTCGTGCCGTACCTGACGGAGGCCGCGGTGCGCGCGACGCTGACGACGCTGGCGCGCGGGCTGTCGCCGCGCACGCTGCTGGTGTTCGACTTCGTCGGCAAGAAGATCGCCGAGGGCACGGAGATCAACGAGCGCGATCGCGCGACGCGCGACTACGTCGGCGAGCTCGGCGAGCCGCTGCGCTACGGCACCAACCACGTCACGCCGCTGCTCGCCGCGTGTGGCTACCGCTGGGTACGCCAGCTCAGCTTCGACGAGCTCGCGCTCGAGTACCTCGGCGACTACGACCGCGAGCGCCAGTACCGCTTCCAGCACCTCGCGCTCGCCTCGCCGACCGTGCCGCCCGCCGGCTGGCCGTAGCGGCGGCGCACGCCGGGGACGGCGTCGTCGGAGGCCGCCCCCCGAAGCGGACGGCGCGCCTCGAAGGCACGATGCGCCGGATCGATCAGTTCCGCTCGTCCTGAGCGCGGCCTCGCTGGCGCGCGGCGCTGCTCCTGACGAACAGCTCGTCCAGGTCCACAGGATCGCGCAGTTCCGCTCATCCTGAGCCCGGGCGAGCGACAGCGAGCCCGGAGTCGAAGGATGGTGACAGCCGTGGCTCGCGCCGTCGCATGAAGGACTGTCAGCACCCTTCGACACGGGCCTCGCTGTCGCTCGGCCCTGCTCAGGGTGAGCGGAACATGGCTGTTCGTCTGACGGCGATCTCCGACGGCGTCGGTGAGAGGCTCAGGACGAGCGGAGGTTGATCCCGACGGAGACGGAGACGGAGACGGAGGCGGAGACGGAGACGGAGGCGGAGACGGAGACGGAGACAGAGACGGAGACAGAGACGGAGGCGGAGACGGCGGCGGAGACGGAGACGGAGACGGCGACGGAGGCGGAGGTCGCTACGCGCGGCCGAGCTCGCGGCGGACGAGCTTGGTGCCCTCGACCAGGGCGCGCAGCTTCTCGACCGCGCACGGGCGCGGCAGCTGCTTGAAGCCGCAGTCGGAGGTGATCGTCACGCGCTCGGGCTCGATGTGCTTCAGCACCTTGCGGATCCGCTCGGCGACCTGCTCGGGGTGCTCGATCTCGAGCGTGCGCACGTCGATCACGCCGACCGCGACCGACTTGTCCGGCGGCAGCTGGCGCAGGAGGTCCGCGTCCTCCATCTCGCGGCACGCGAAGTCGAGCACGTACTGGTCGATCTTGACGCCGAGGTAGTGCGGCAGCACCGCGCGGTAGCCGCCGGCGGTCATGCCGTCGAGCTTGTTGCCCCACGCGTTGCCGAGGCAGAAGTGCCACGAGGTGCGCACCTGCGTGCGGTCGATCGCGCCCATCGTGCGATCGACGATGTCGCACACCCAGCCGTAGTCCTTCTCGCCCGACAGGAACGGCATCCACGCGCCCAGGTCCTCGAGCTGGATGTCGCGGCACCCGGCCTCGATCAGCTCGGCGATCTCGGCGGCGAACACGTCGGCGAGCGCCGCCGACAGCTCGTAGCGGTTCTTGACCGGCCCGCCGACGAAGTGCGCCAGCGTCGACAGCTGCACCGGGCCCGCGCCGACGCACGCCTTGATCGGCTTCTGCGTGTGGCGCTGCGCCCACCGGTAGATCGTCGCCATCCGCACCGGGCCGCGCGTGATCGGCCCCTCGACCGCGACGCCGCCGGCCTCGTCGAGCGCCCACACGTCGCGCCCCTTCGCCTTGGCGCGCGCGGGGTGCGGCAGCTTCTGCTTGCCGAAGCCGCCGGTGCGCTCGAGCCAGTACCACAGGAACGAGCCGATCCCCATCGCGTAGTCGTCGAACCACATCTGCCCGTCGGTCAGGATGTCGAGGCCCGCGTCCTCCTGGTCCTGGATGCAGCACCGCGTCGCGTCGTGGAACGCCTCGGCGTGGTGCGTGACCTTGAACGCCTCGAGCACGTCGCGGCCCTCGAGCTGGTAGCGGAACCAGCTCGGGCGCGGCCACGAGCCCACCATCGTGGTCGGCAGCAGGATGTCCATGAACGGCGACGTTACCCCTTGAATCGCCGCGCCGGGGATGGCGTCGTAGCCACCATGCGCGCTCGGGTGCTCGCGGCGGCCTCGCTCCTCGTCCTGTCGTGTCAGCCGGGCCCGCCCGGGCCGATGTACGCGCCCGGGCCGCAGCCGGCGCCCGGCCCCGGCCCTGTCGAGCCCGCGCCGATCGCCGGCTGCGACGTCCTCTTCGCCGCGGCGTTCGACGGCGACGTCCTCACCGTCACCGCGCACAACCACGGCCCGGCCGAGGTCACGTTCACGCTGCCCGACCGCTGCCCCGCCGGGCCGCTCGCGTTCGAGGGCCTGCCCGACGGCTTCGACGTCTACAGCACGTGCGCGATGGGCGCGTGCCCGGACGACCTGCCGCCTCGCTCGTACACCGTGCCCGCCGGCGGCTCCGTCGAGGTCGTGCGCACCGCGCTCGCGCTCGGCGGCGACGCGTGCAACGCCGCCGTCGCGGTCGGCGGCTCGTACTCGATCATGGCGATCGTCCCGGACGACCTCGGCATCGCCGCGTGCGCCACGCCCGCGGTCGTCACGCCCGGCGGCGGCGGCGAACCGGTACAGGAGCCGCCGCCGCAGGCGTCACAGGTCGACCCGCGCGCCTGTACCGCCGACGCCGACTGCGAGGTGTACTGCCCCGACGTCGAGGGCTGCTGCGGCTGGTCGTGCGGCTGCAGGAACGCGATCAACCGCAACCACCGCGACGTGTTCACCGCGCAGCACGCGCAGAGCTGCGAGCGGCAGCCGGACTGCCCGGCCATGGGCTGCGCCTACGAGCCGGCCCACGCGGCCGAGTGCGTCAACGGCCGCTGCCGCGCCGCGCGCTGGTAGCGGCGAGCGCCGTGGCCGTCGCATTCTGCTCCGGCACGGCACGCCGCCTCGATCCCAGGGGGGGGGGCGGCCCCCCCCCCGCCCCCGAGGCGGCGGGGGCCCCCCCCCCCCCCACAGGGCC
>WYBA01000464.1 GCA_011526095.1 Myxococcales bacterium
GACGGAGACGGAGACGGAGACGGAGACGGAGACGGAGACGGAGACGGAGACGGAGACGGAGACGGAGACGGAGACGGAGACGGAGACGGAGACGGAGACGGAGACGGAGACGGAGACGGAGACGCCTGCCCACCTGCCCCGACACGGAGCAAGTGGCCGTCGCGCCAGCCGATCTCGCGGCCGCGCGCGCCGGCGCAACGGCGCGCCACGCCCGCTGTCTATCTCCCCGTCCGGCGGCTGGGTCCGCCGCGAGGCTCGATGCAGCACCGCCACGGCACGACCGACCACGCGCTCCCGCCACCGCCGCCGCCGCCGCCCACGCTCGTCTCGCTGCACCCCGCGCGCGAGCTGGACCGTCCGGTCCGCGGACAGTCTCGCCGGCGCCTCGCGCTCCCCGGCGGCGTCGTGCTGTTCCTGGCGATGTTCCTGCCCGCGACGCGCGTGTGCGGCGACACCGTCGTCACCGGCGTCGACCTGCTCCGCTTCCCGCCGCTCGTGCTGCCCTACGTGCTCGGCGCGCTCGCCGCGCTCGTCGTGCTCGCGCGCGACGTCCGCGCGCTGCGCGGGCAGACACTGTGGCTGCAGGTCCCGACCGCGCTCGCGCTGCTCGGCGTCGGCGCGCTCGCCCACGTCGGCATCTTCACGGCCGCCAACCCGATCCCGGCGGGCCTCGCCGCGCTGGGCTGGTGGGTCGCCGCCGCGGGCCTGTGGCCCGCGCTCACCCGGCGCCCGTCGTGGGAGTGGCGCGCCGCGCGCACGCTCGGCGTCGTCGGCTTCGTCTGCGCCGCGTGGTTCGGCATGTTCCTCTTGCTAGACGAGCACGTCATGTTCGGCACCGGCGTCGCGTTCGTCGGCGCGGTGCTCGTCGGTGCGGGCGGCTACGCCTGGGAGCAGGAGCTGGCCGCCGAGCGCTGGCGTTTGCCCGCGATCCCGCTCGCGCGCGTGTCGAAGGCCTGACAGGCGCGGAACGCTCACCACCCCCGTCGCGCGCACGCCACGGTGTGCCGCGCCGGCACGCCGCGCGCGACGCGCGCTTGCGTCCCCACCGTGCCGCCCGCGCACACCCGCGGCGCTGGTACGCTGCTTGGAGGTCACCGCGCCATGGCCCACGCGATCGAGCCGCCCCCCGCCGATCTCGACGACGATCGCGACGACGACGATCGCGACGACGCCACCGACGCCCTCGCGCCCGCCCGCCGCGCCGCGCGCAAGGGGCGCCTGCTCGCGCTCCCCGGCGGCGTCCTCGTCTTCCTCGCGCTGTTCCTGCCGGCGGTCCGCGTCTGCGACGACCCGGTCGCGCCGATCCAGTTCCCGCCGGCCTACGGCCCCTACCTGCTCGGGCTCGCCGCCGCGATCGCGGTGACGCGGCGACGGCGCGATCTCCACGTCGCCGGCGGCTTCGTCCTGGTCACGGCGATCGCCGCGCTCGGGCTCTACGGGATGATGTGCTGGTCCGAGCTGTTCGAGTCCGACAACCCCGCCGCGCCGCCGCTGGTGATCGCCTGGAGCGTCGTGCTCGCCGGCATCGCGTCGACCTTCCGCCGCGGCACCGGCTGGGAGCGCCGCGCCGCCCGCGTCCTGTGGCTGACCACGATCGGCGACCTCGTCTTCTTCGCCATGCTGATCGCCGACGATGGCCTCTACGGCTCGTGGGTGGCGCTGGTCGGGGCCGTGCTGATGCTGCTCGGCGGCGTCAGCTGGGACCTCGGGGCCAGGCCGCCGCCGCCCGCGCTCCCTCCGCCTGGCGCGCCCCACCCGGTCCCGCCGATGCGCGCGCTGTGATACCAACGCCGCATGGCGAAGATCACCGTGAAGAATCCCGTCGTCGAGATGGACGGCGACGAGATGACCCGCATCATCTGGAAGTTCATCAAGGACAAGCTGATCCTCCCGTACCTCGAGATCGACCTGAAGTACTTCGACCTCGGGATCGAGCATCGCGACCAGACGAACGACCAGGTCACGATCGACTCCGCCAACGCGACCAAGCAGTACGGCGTCGCGGTCAAGTGCGCCACGATCACGCCCGACGAGGCGCGCGTGAAGGAGTTCGGCCTCAAGGAGATGTGGAAGTCGCCCAACGGGACGATCCGCAACATCGTCGGCGGCACGATCTTCCGCCAGCCGATCATCTGCAAGAACGTGCCGCGGCTCGTCCCGGGCTGGACCCGCCCGATCGTCGTCGGCCGCCACGCGTTCGGTGATCAGTACAAGGCGACCGACTTCGTCGTGCCCGGCCCGGGCACGCTGACGATGACGTACACGCCCAAGGACGGCGGCAAGCCGGTCGAGTACAAGGTGTTCGACTTCCCGGGCGGCGGCGTCGCCATGGGCATGTACAACCTCGACGAGCAGATCCTCGGGTTCGCCCGCAGCTGCTTCAACTACGGCCTCAACCTCGGCTGGCCGGTCTACCTGTCGACCAAGAACACGATCCTCAAGAAGTACGACGGTCGGTTCAAGGACCTGTTCCAGAAGGTGTTCGACGAGGAGTTCGCGGAACGGTTCAAGGCCGCGGGCATCACCTACGAGCACCGCCTGATCGACGACATGGTCGCCTCCGCCCTCAAGTGGGACGGCGGGTTCGTCTGGGCCTGCAAGAACTACGACGGCGACGTCCAGTCGGACTCGGTCGCGCAGGGCTTCGGCTCGCTCGGCCTGATGACCTCGGTGCTGCTGACGCCGGACGGCAAGACCGTCGAGGCCGAGGCCGCGCACGGCACGGTGACCCGCCACTACCGCGATCACCAGAAGGGCAAGCCGACGTCGACCAACCCGATCGCGTCGATCTTCGCCTGGACCCAGGGCCTGCGCTACCGCGGCCAGTTCGACGGCACGCCCGACGTCGTCCGGTTCGCGGACGCGCTGGAGGCGGTGTGCGTCGAGACGGTCGAGGCCGGCAAGATGACCAAGGACCTCGCGGTGCTGATCGGCAAGGATCAGCCGTGGCTGACGACCGAGCAGTTCCTCGACGCGCTCGACGCCGGCCTCAAGGCCAAGATGGCGAGCTGGTAGCGCGCCCGGGGCGGGAGGACGGGGTACCATCGGCTCCCCGACGGAGGAGCCGATGACCCGCCTCGCCCTGTTCGCCCTCGTGACCTCGCTCGCCGCGGCCGCCCTGGCCGCGTGCGACACGCCCGCCCAGCCGACGCCGGCCGCGGCCGCCGGCGCCGGTCCGTCCGGCCGGCTGTCGGCCGAGCACGAGAGCTGCGGCGCCACCACGCACTGCGAAGGTGACCTGCGGTGCTTCGCCCAGGTGTGCCAGCGTCCCGATCGCTCGGTGCTCGGCGACTACCAGGCCGCGGTCGCGGCCCGGCGGCGCGAGGCCGGCGACCTGACCGGCGCGCTCGACGCATACGTCGAGGCCCTCAAGGGCTACGAGGCCGACAAGCTCGCGGTGCCGGCCGACGTCGACTGCGCCTACGGCAGCGCGCTTGCCGCGGCGCGCGCCGACAGGGAGCGGGCCGAGCTCGCGGCGCGCGTGCTGCACCGCTGCGTCAACAGCACGCCCGCGGCGTCGTCGCTGCGCGCCGCGGCGCTGCGCGAGATCGCGCTGCTCGACGAGGTCGGGCTCGACCCGGCGCACGTCGCCCGGCCCCAGGCCGCGGATCTCTACCTCACCCGCGCCCCCGCGCGGCCGAAGTCGGAGAGCCTGGCGGTGACGGTCGCCGCCGAGCCGCCGCCGACCGCCAAGGGCTGGCCCGACGTCCAGGCGGCGATCGCCTCGGCGCGGCCGGCGCTGGTCGCGTGCTGGGAGGCGCAGTTCGCCGCGACCAAGGCCACGACGCTGGCGGTGACGATGCCGATGCGCGCGAAGTACAAGGTCGACCCGCTCTATCCGGACGACGGCGGCAAGTGGGTCACCGGGATCGACGGCAAGCCCGAGGCGGCCGCGGGCGAGGCCGACCGCTGCGTCCAGACCGCCGTCACCGCGGCGATCAAGGGCGTCAAGCCGAACGGGGAGTGGGCCGCGAACGTGACCGTGACCGTCAAGTGACGATGTGGTAGGCAGGGAGGCCGTGATGGCCTCCGCCCCGCAAGACGACCGCCCCGACCTGCGCGCGATGACGCTCGCGGACGCGCGCGCGTGGGCCGAGGGCGCGCTCGGCGCGAAGTTCCGCGGCGAGCAGGTGTGGCGGTGGGTCCACGGCAAGGGCGTCACCTCGTTCGACGAGATGACCAACCTGTCGGCCGGGATGCGGTCGGACCTCGCCGCGAAGGCGCGCCTGGGCACGCTCACGGTCGCCGAGGTCCAGACCTCGCGCGACGGCACGCGCAAGCTGCGGCTGACCACGCGCGACGGCAGCTCGATCGAGAGCGTGCTGATCCCGGACAGCGACGCCGGCTCCGACAAGGTCACGCTGTGCATCTCGTCGCAGGTCGGGTGCGCGGTGAACTGCCAGTTCTGCGCGACCGCCAAGCTCGGGCTGTCGCGCAACCTCGACGCCGGCGAGATCGTCGACCAGGTGTACCGGGCGCGCGCGCTGCTCGCCGAGGTCGCGCCGGACCGCCGGATCTCCAACCTCGTCTACATGGGGATGGGCGAGCCGCTCCACAACTACGACCAGGTCATGCGCTCGCTGCGGATCCTGTGCGACGACCTCGGCATCGGCCTGTCGCAGCGCCGGATCACCGTGTCGACCGCCGGGATGGTGCCGCGCCTGGAGAAGCTGGGGCAGGAGGACGTCCGGCCGAACCTGGCGATCTCGCTCAACGCGTCGTCGGACGAGGTCCGCGACCGGATCATGCCGATCAACCGCAAGTGGGACATCGCGCGGCTGCTCGGGGCGATCCGCAGCTACCCGCTCGAGCAGCGCCGCCGGGTCACGTTCGAGTACGTGCTGCTCGCCGGCGTCAACGACTCGCTCGACGACGCGGCGCGGCTGGCGCGGCTGCTCCGCGGCATCCGGTGCAAGGTCAACATCATCCCGTGGAACCCGCACCCCGAGGCGCCGTACCAGCGCCCGAGCGCGGCCCACATCGACGCGTTCCAGAGCGAGTGCAAGCGGCTCGGCCTGCCGACGTACCTGCGCACGCCGCGCGGCGACGACATCGACGCCGCGTGCGGCCAGCTCGCCAACCGCTCGCAGGCCGCCGGCGGCGCGCCGGTGGTGCCGCTGCGCGTGCGCGGCCGCGGCGCGGCGGCCGCGGTCGCGGCCGAGCCGCTGCCGCCGGTGCCGCAGCTCGACGACTGACGCGGCGCCTCAGAACCCGCGCGCGGCGGCCGCGGCGGCGACGCGCGCCCACGCGGGCTTGGCGGTGTCGTCGAGTCGGCGCAGCCCGAGCGTGCACAGGAACTGGATGAACGCCTCGTCGCCGGGCAGGCCGTAGCTGGCGGCCTGCGCCTCGCAGTCGGCGCGCGCGCCGTCGAACATCCGGCTCACCATCAGCAGCGGCACGGCGGCCGCGTGGTCGTCCCACGCGGCGAACGCCTCGTCCCAGAACGCCGCCTGGCCGGCCTCGCTCCCGCCGAGCGCGGCGCCGGTCGCGTAGCCCAGCTCCTTGAGCACGAGCGGTCGGCCGTCGGCGAACGCGACCATGTCCGCGACGTGCGCGGTGATCGCGCGGTCGTCGGTCGTCCCGAAGTTGCCGGCCTCGTAGTACGTCGCGAACACGACGTCGCCGGCGTGAGCGAGCGCGGCGAGCCGCGCGTCGCCGCCGGCGATCCCGGTGAACGTGACCGAGAGCCCGACCGGCAGGGCGGGCCGCGCGGCGTGGACGTGGGCGACGCCGGCGGCGAAGAACGCCGCGAACGCGTCCCAGTACGTCTGCGGCTTGCTCGCGAGGTGGACGTCGATCTCGTTGGCGAGCACGAGGTACGCGAGCTCGTCGCCGGAGGCCGCGAGCACGTCGTCGAGCAGCGCCTCGAACCGCGCGATCACCGCGGCGTCGTCGAGCGCGAGCGTGCCGGCCTCGATCGCCGTGCGCAGGTCCTCGGGCAACAGCAGCGCGACCGTGTCGAGCGTCGGGATCGACAGCACGACGTCGAGGTCGCGCGCGCGGTAGTAGTCGAGCCCGAACTGCAGGTACGAGACGTCGCGCAGCCCGGCGTCCGGCTCCAGGTACGACCACGGCATCGTCAGCGCGACGCCGGTCACGCCCAGCCCCTGGGCGAGCGCGAGCTGCGCCCCGTGGTCGAGCCCGGCCGGTTCGTTGATCTCCATCGCCAGGACGCGGTCCCCTGCCGGGACCGGGCCCGCGTCGGGGACCGCAGCGTCGGCGACGCGCGCGTCGGTGGCGGGAAATCCGCCATCGGGCCGGGGCGTGTCGGGGTTCTCGACACCGCAGGCGGCGCACAGCGCCGCGATCGCCAGGGTGAGCCGTGTGGGCGACATCGGATCGCGTCGGCTGCACGTGGCGCGCCAGCGCGAGCGCCAGCGCCAGGGCCGGCGCCAGGGGACGCGCCGCCGGAGCGCCCGCACGCTACGGCGCCTCTGGCTCGGGGATCAGCAGCGCCTCGACCCGGGCGTCCCACGCCGCGTCCATCACGAACGCCAGCTCCGCGACGGTCGCGCCGTCGTGAGCGAGCAGCTCGAGCGCGCGCACCGGCGCGTTGATCGCGGCGAAGTGGTCCAGCTCCTCGGCGAGGTGTGCGCGGTCGGTGACGCGATCGTCGCCGAAGCCGCGGATCGCGAACGACGTGGCGCCGAGCTCGAGCGTCGGCGCGGCGACCTGGGTCGTGAGGCGCTCGAGCACCACCGGGTGCGCGCCGGTCGTCGCGCCGGCCACGGCGAGCTCGAGCTGCGGCGCCGGCGAGCGCCGCACCACGTCGAGCAGGGCGGCCAGGGGGGCGTCCGCCGCCGCGAGCACCAGCACCGCCGCGGCCGGCGGGGGCGCGGCCGGCGCGACGAGCTCGACCTTGCCGCCGTGCAGCCGCGCCTGCGCGAACGCGCCGGCCGCGCCGCTGGTCAGCGCGACGGTCGAGGCGGCGCGCGGGGCGCGGCGGTGGCGGGTCACGGGGAGCCCCGGCGCGGCCGGCGGCGGCAGCCGGAACACCGCGCGCTCGGAGACGCCGACCAGGCGCTCGACCAGCTGCGGGTCCGACACGCCGGCGCGCGCCGACGCGTCGAGCCACCGCGCGACGGCCGTCAGCACCAGCCAGTCGCTCGACGCCAGGTCGGGGCGGTCGGCCGGCAGCCCGAGGTCCGCGCCGCACGCCGCCGCGGTCGTCGCCCACGTCTGGTGCCCGTCGGGCGCGGCGCCGAGCCGCTGCGCGCACGCCGGGAAGCAGCCGGCGATCAGGCGCGCCGCCGCGGTCGAGGTCCCCGCGGTCAGGACCTCGGCGGCCGGACGCGGCTGGGCCCGCGCGGTCAGCCAGTCGGCCAGCCCGGGGCAGGCCGCGCCGCAGCCGGCGGCGAGCGCCGGGGTCTGCTCGCCCGGCGCGGCCGCGCCGGCGCGCTCGATCGCGTCGGCGCACGTCGCGAGCTGCGCGGTGCGCTCGCGGACCCGGCCGTCGTCGGCCTCGCGGCACGACGGCGCGGAGCCGAGCAAGAGCAGGAGCACGACCGCCGCGCGCACGCGGCGATCGTAGCGTGGTTCACCCGCGGCGGGTCAGCGCTCGAGCGTCGCGAGCTCGGCGCCGGAGAAGAAGAACGCGATCTCGGCGGCGGCGGTCTCGGGCGCGTCCGAGCCGTGGACGGCGTTGCGCTCGATGTTGGTGCCGAACTCCTTGCGGATCGTGCCGGCGTCGGCCTTCTCCGGGTTCGTCGCGCCCATGATCTCGCGGTTCTTCAGGATCGCGTTCTCGCCCTCGAGCACCTGCACGACCACCGGGCCCTCGGTCATGAACGCGACGAGGTCCTTGTAGAACGGGCGCTCCTTGTGGACCGCGTAGAACGCCTTCGCCTGCGCCTCGGTGAGGCGGACCATGCGCGAGGCGACGACGCGGAGGCCGCCCGCCTCGAGCTTCTGGGTCACGCCGCCGATGACGTTCTTCTTCACGGCGTCGGGCTTGATGATCGAAAAGGTGCGTTCAATGGCCATGGCGGCCGGCACCCTAGTCGAACGAGCCCGTCACTTCAAGAGCGGCGCGAGCGTCTTGGCCATCTCGGCGGGCGTCGGGGCGACGGCGATGCCGGCGTCCTGCAGCGCGGCGATCTTGTCGGCCGCCGCGCCCTTGCCACCCGAGATGATCGCGCCGGCGTGGCCCATCCGCTTGCCCGGCGGGGCCGTCTGGCCGGCGATGAACGCCGCGACCGGCTTGTCGATGTAGTCCTTGATGAACTGCGCCGCGGCCTCCTCCGACGAGCCGCCGATCTCGCCGATCATGAAGATCGCCTCGGTCCCCGGGTCGTCCGCGAACCACGCCAGCGCGTCGATGAAGTCGGTGCCCTTGACCGGGTCGCCGCCGATGCCGATCGCGGTCGACTGGCCCAGGCCCATCGACGTCAGCTGGTGGACGATCTCGTAGGTCAGCGTGCCCGAGCGCGACACCACGCCGATGCCGCCCGGCTTGTGGATGTAGCCCGGCATGATGCCGACCTTGCACTGGCCCGGCGTGATCACGCCCGGGCAGTTGGGGCCGACGAGGATGACCTCGGGGTGCTCGGAGTCGAGCACGCGCTTGACGCGCACCATGTCGCGCGCCGGGATGCCCTCGGTGATCGCGATGATCAGGCCGATGCCGGCGGCGGCGGCCTCGAGGATCGCGTCGGCGGCGAACGGCGGCGGGACGTAGACGACCGAGGTGTTGGCGCCGACCTTCTCGACCGCCTCGCCGACGGTGTCGAACATCGCGACCTGCTCGAGGCCCTCGACCTTGCTGCCGCCCTTGCCCGGCGTGACGCCGGCGACGACCTTGGTGCCGTACTCGACCATCTGCTTGGCGTGGAAGGCGCCGGCGGCGCCCGACATGCCCTGGACGACCAGGCGGGTGTGGTGACCGACGAGGACGCTCACTTGCTACCTCCCTTGGCGAGCGCGACGACCTTGCGCGCGCCGTCGAGCATGTCCGCGCACGCCGTGATGGCGAGGCCGCTGTCGGCGAGCAGCTTCTTGCCCAGCTCGACGTTGGTGCCCTCGAGCCGCACGACCAGCGGGACCTTCAGTCCGACCTCCTTCACCGCGGCGATCACGCCGTTGGCGATGGTGTCGCACTTCATGATGCCGCCGAAGATGTTGACGAAGATCGCCTTCACCGCCGGATCGGACGTGATGATCTTGAACGCGGCGGTGACCTTCTCGGTCGTCGCGCCGCCGCCGACGTCGAGGAAGTTCGCCGGCTGGCCGCCGGCGTACTTAATGATGTCCATCGTCGACATCGCCAGGCCCGCGCCGTTGACCATGCAGCCGATGTCGCCCTCGAGCGCGATGTACGACAGGTCCCACTTCTTGGCCTCGATCTCCTGCGGGTCCTCCTCGGACGGATCGCGGAGCTCGACCACCTCGGGGTGGCGGTACAGGCCGTTGTCGTCGAAGTTGATCTTGGCGTCGAGCGCGAGGACCTTGCCGTCCTTGGTGACGACGAGCGGGTTGATCTCGAGCATCGAGCAGTCCATCTCGTCGTAGCAGCGGGTCAGCGCGGTCATGAACTTCGCCAGCTCGCGCGACGGGCCGGCCGCCATGCCGAGGCGCTTGGCCAGCGTCCGCGACTGGTGGTCCTGCCAGCCGACCGCCGGGTCGATCGCCATGCGGATGATCTTCTCGGGGTGCGCCGCGGCGACCTCCTCGATGTCCATGCCGCCCTCGGACGACGCCATCACGGTCACCCGACCGGTCTCGCGGTCGAGCAGCATGCCGAGGTAGTACTCCTTCTCGATCGCCAGGCCCTGCTCGATGAACAGCCGCTGGACCTTCTTGCCCTCGGGGCCGGTCTGCGGCGTCACCAGCTGCATGCCGAAGATCTTCTTGACCGCGGCCTCGGCGTCGGCGCGGGTCTTGGCGACCTTGACGCCGCCGCCCTTGCCGCGACCGCCGGCGTGGATCTGCGCCTTGACGACGACGACCTCGGAGCCGGTCTGCTTCTGGACGGCATCGACGGCGGCGAGCGCCTCTTCCACGGACAGCGCGGGGATGCCGAACGGCACCGCAACCCCGTACTTCCGGAAGATCTCTTTCCCCTGGTACTCGTGGATCTTCATCGGGCTGGGCGCGGGTGTACCGTCCCGGGCGCCCCGGCGGCAACGTCGAAACGCCACGAACGCCACGGCGGCGGGGCGTGCCCGGGCGGCGAACCGGCGTCGCGGGGTGCGACCGCGGGAGCGGGGCAATGGTCGCCGCGCGGCTTGATTGATCCGACCCGCGGCGATATCAACCGACCCATGATCAAGCGCCCGAAGATCGCGATCGTGGGAGCCGGCGGCAACGTCGGCGCCGCCGTGGCCCAGTGGGCCGTCCTCAAGGAGCTCGGCGAGCTCGTCCTGATCGACATCAAGCCGGGGCCCGCCGAGGGCCGCGCGCTCGATCTCAGCCAGTGCGGCCCGTGGCAGGGCTTCAACACCAAGTACACCGCCACCGACAAGATCGAGGCGATGGCCGGCGCGGACGTCGTCGTGATGACCGCCGGCGTGCCGCGCAAGCCCGGCCAGTCGCGCGAGGAGCTGATCGGCATCAACGCCGGGATCGTCCGCGACATCTGCAAGAGCGTGAAGCAGCACGCGCCGGACGCCGTGCTGATCGTCGTGTCCAACCCGCTCGACGCGATGGTGTTCGTCGCCAAGCAGGTCACCGGGTTCCCGCGCGAGCGCGTGATCGGCTCGGCCGGCGTGCTCGACAGCGCCCGGTTCCGCACCTACCTGTCGATGGCGACCGGCGTCTCGGTCGAGGACATCCAGGCGTTCGTGCTCGGCGCGCACACCGACAAGGACATGGTCCCGGTCGTGTCGAACGCGATGATCGGCAACGTCCCGGTCACCAAGTTCCTGTCGGCGGAGAAGCTGCAGGAGGTCGTCGACAACACCAAGAAGGGCGGCGCGACGCTGACCGGCCTGATCGGCACGTCGGCGTGGCTGGCGCCGGGCGCCGGCACCTGCCTGATGGTCGAGGCGATCGTCCGCGACCAGGGCCGCGTGCTGCCGTGCTCGGTCGAGCTGCAGGGCGAGTTCGGGATCACCGGCGCGTTCCTCGGCGTCCCGGTCAAGCTCGGCGCGCGCGGCGCCGAGGCGGTCTACGAGATCGAGCTGTCGGCCGCGGAGAAGGAGGCGTTTGGCAAGGCCGTCGCCGCGAACACCGAGCTGATGACGATCGCGCGCGGCTTCCTGGGTTAGGCTTGTCGCAGGCCAACTGCACATCCGCAGCCGGGGAGAACACGCCGTGTCCAAGCACATCGAGACGTTCAAGAGCTGGGTCGACACCTACCGCGAGGACGTCACCGCGGTGCGCGCGCTGATCGAGAGCGACAAGGCCCACGCCGACGCGCGCAAGCTCGCGGCGGCGTCGCTGTCGTACCTGGTGACGCGCATGGACCTGGTGCCGGACTGGAACGAGGGCATCGGTGCGCTCGACGACGTGATGGTGATCCGGGTGTGCATGGGCCTGGCCTCGGCCAATCCGCTCGGCGACCTGCCGGGCGACGCCGAGATCACCCTCGCCAAGCTCGGCAACGACGCCGAGCGGATCTACGACTTCCTCGGCGGCGAGCTCTACGACAAGCTCAAGGCGTACTGCGCCAAGCTGACGGAGACGTCGGTGCGCGGGCGGACCCCGGCGAACATCGTCGCCGACGCCGCCGCGCGCACCAGCCTGTACGCCGACGTCGACGAGGAGATGAAGCGCCAGGGGCCGGTCGTGATCAAGGACCCGGCCGACGCCGAGCTCAAGCTCAAGGCGTACCTGAAGCACAAGCTCGGTTGAGGGGCGTCCACCGGGCCCGTCCCGCCCCGACTTGAAGCCTCACGGGCTCTGAGGTACGACACCCCGCATGAACCACCGGGGGCTCGCGGTCGCACTGACGTTGACGTTCGGGCTCGGGGCAGCGGCCGATCAGGTCGCGCGCGCCGACGAGGCGGGCGAGCAGGGCAAGGCCGCCAAGCCGACGTTCGAGGCGCTGTCGAAGAGCGCCACGCGGGTCGACCGGGGCGGCATCGCCGGCCTGCTGTGGGCCGTCTCGGCGTCGTGCGACGGCGCCGGCGACGCGCTCGACGTGCGCCAGTGCCGCGCGATCAAGGCCGCGCGCGCCGACATGCTCGCCGACCAGACGTTCATCGTCCCCGGCGACGCCGGCGCGTTCGTCGTCGGGGCGTTCGACGTCAAGAAGAAGTCGATCCCGCTGACCCTGTCCGGCTGCGTCGCCTGCGTCGAGCCGATCGAGGTCGCCGGCAAGCAGCTCTACGTCGTCGCGAACAAGGCGGCGCCGACGTTCGCCGGCGCGGTCGCGAAGGCCGCGGTCATCCACGAGACGACGCGCACGTTCTCCGACGAGGAGCAGGCGCTGGACTGGCGCGCCAAGGTCGTGCCGCGCCTGCAGACCGAGTTCGTCGTGCGGCTGGTGGAGCGCGGCGCGGTGTGGCAGCGCGACGGCAAGGACGGCGTCGCGGTCGAGATCCTCGGGTTCCGCGTGTTCGATCCGTGCGACGGCGGGATCGTGTGCGCGTCGCCGGCGTCGGGCAAGGCGGCCGTCGACCGCGCGGCGTGCGGCGAGGCCGTGGTCGAGGGCGAGGCGGGCGACGGCGACGGCGACGGCGAGGCGCCGCCGCCGAAGCCGGCCAAGGAGGCGGCGCTCCCCGACGAGCTGACCGCGGCGCAGGTCAAGGAGGGGATGAAGCCGGTGCGCGAGGCCGCCGCGGCGTGCTTCGCCACCTACGGCGTGCCCGGCTCGGCCAAGCTCAAGGTCACCGTGTCCGGGGGCGAGGTGATCGCGCTGGAGTGGAAGGAGGGTGACCTGGCGGACACCCCGACCGGCACGTGCATCGAGAAGGCGGCGCGGGCGGTCGTGTTCCCGAAGACCAAGAAGAACCGCCAGTCCTTCACCTACCCGATCGTTCTCCGGTAAGACCGGGGGCGATGGCGCCCGCCGACCCCGCCCCCCGCTCCCCGAGCGACCTCGACGCCTTCCTCGACCGCCTGTGGCGCGACTACGTCGCGATCACGCCGCTGGCCGCGCGCGTCCGCGCGCTGCTCGACGCCCGCGGCGAGACGGTCCGCAACGACCACGTCGCGCTGCGCACCTACGGCGTGCCGGGCCTGGGGCTCGAGGCGCTGGCGCGCCCGTTCGAGCGCCGCGGCTGGGAGCCGCGCGACCGCTACCGGTTCGACGACAAGCACCTGGTCGCGCGCTACTGGCAGCACCCCGACCCGACCCGGCCCAAGGTGTTCATCAGCGAGCTCGTCGTCGACGAGCTCCCCACGGCGGCGCGGGCCGCGATCGCGGCGCTGGTCGCGCAGCTACCCGCCGGGTTCGCCGAGCGCGACGACCTGCCGACGGCGGGGCGGCCGTGGCAGGTCGACCACGCGACCTACCTCGCGCTGCTCGCCGACAGCGAGTACGCCGCGTGGGTCGCGGCGTTCGGCCACCGCGTCAACCACTTCACGGTCGACGTCGGGCGGCTGACGACGATCACCTCGGTGCAGCAGATGAACGCGGTGCTGCGCGAGGCCGGGTTCACGCTCAACGAGGCGGGCGGGGCCGTCAAGGGCACGCCCGCCGACCTGCTCGAGCAGTCGTCGACCCGCGCCGAGGAGGTCGACGTCGAGTTCGCGGACGGCACGCACCGCGTCCCGTCCTGCTACTACGAGTTCGCGCGCCGCTACCGGGGACCGGACGGCGCGCTGTTCCAGGGCTTCGTGCCGACGTCGGCCGACCGGCTGTTCGAGTCGACCGACGTGCGGCGCGCCTGACCTCGGGCTACTTCGCCCAGACCTGGATCTTGGCGGGCTGCTTGCTCGCCTTGCTGTAGCGCAGCGTGATCTTGGTGATCACGCGCTTGTCGCCGGGCAGGTCGACGACGCGGGTGAACTGGCCCTCGTTGAACGTCTGGGCGCCCTTGATCTCGACGTCCTTGCCGTTCTTGAAGTGCACGGTCATCGACTGCAGGTCCATCGCGCCGTCGACGACGGCGAGGGTGATCTGCTTGAACGTGCCCTCGCGCGCCCCGACGTTGATCACGTCGAAGTCGTTCTGGCCGTTGACCTCCTGCTCGCCCAGCATCTGCCAGCCCTTGCTGTCCCAGCTGCGCTGCTTGCGGTGGTCGCGCGTGTCGACCCGACCACCGCCGCCGCCGCCGTGATCTCCCGCCTTCGCGGTGAGGCCCCACGCGACGATCGACGCCTTCTTGCCGCGGCCGATGTTCTTGTAGTCGAACTCGATCGTCTTGATGAACCGCGCCTCGCCCGGCAGGTCGATCACGCCGGTGCGGGTGTCCTCGGCGAAGTACAGCCGCACGTCGGGCGAGAACACCTCGCCGTTGCCGAACGTGATCTTGACGCCGAACACCTCGAGGTCGTCGTCGCGGACGACGAAGGTGACCTTGGTGACCGCGCCGGCCTTCTTGCCGACCTTGATCGTGTCGCGGCGGCCGCGCTTGCCTGTCTTGAGCGTGCCGAGCTTCTCCCACCCGGTCGGATCGAACTTCGGCGGCGGCGGCGCGTCGGCCTTCGCCGGCATGCCCCACGCCTCGATCACGGCGTGCTTGTTGTGGCCGACGTTCTTGTAGTCGAACTCGATCTTGGTGATGAAGCGCTTCTCGCCGGGCAGGTCGATCACCGCGGTGCGGCTGTTCTCGCGGAACCACATCCGCGTCTCCGGCGAGAACGTCTCGCCGTTGCCGAACGTGATCTTGATGCCGTGGATCTCGAGATCGTCGTCGCGCACGGCGAACGTGATCTTGGTGAACCGGCCACCCTCGCGGCCGACCTTGATCGTGTCGCGGCGCTCGCGCTTGTCGGTCTTGAGCTCGCCGAGCTTCTCCCAGCCGGCCGGCTCCCACTTGGGCGGCGGCGGCGCGTCGTCCTTGGCCGGCATGCCCCACGCCTCGATCTGCGCCTTGCGGCCGCGGCCGGTGTTCTTGTACGCGAAGTCGATCTTCTGGATGAACCGCTTCTCGCCCGGCAGGTCGATCACGGCGGTGCGGGTGTCCTCCTTGAAGTACATCCGCGTGTCCGGCGAGAACGTCTCGCCGTTGCCGAACGTGATCAGGATGTCGTGGATCTCGAGGTCGTCGTGGCGGACCACGAACGTGACCTTGTCGAACCGACCGTCGTCACGGCCGACGACGATCGTGTCCCTGCGCGCGCGCTTGTCGGCGTCGATCGTGCCGAGCTTCTCCCAGCCCTTGGAGTTGAACTTGGGCTCGGGGACCTTGTAGTCGTCCTTGCCGCCGCGCGTGTCGCGCCCCCACACCTGGACCTTGGCGCGGCCGCTGCCCTTGACGCCCTTGAGCGTCAGGTCGATGCGCGTGATGATCCGGTCGTTGCCCGGCAGGTCGATCGCGCGGGTGCGCGTGCCCTCGGCGAACTTGTGCTTGATCTTGGGATCGAACACGTCGTCGTTGCCGAAGTGGACGACGAGCTTCTTGACCTCGACGTCGGCGTCGAGCACGACGAGCGTGAGCTGATCGAACCGGCCCTCGTACGCGCCGACCGGGATCGTCGCGCGGGTCTTCTTGCCGGCGACCTCGACCTCGCCGAGCATCTGCCAGCCCTTGCTGTCCCACGCCGCGGGGGGCGGGGGCGGGGGCGGCGCGTCGGGCGGCTGCACGTCCGGCGGCGGCGGCGGCGGCGGCTTGCGCTTCTGGTCACGGTGGTCGCGGGTCTTGACCTGCGCGGACGCGGTCGCGACCCCGACGGTGAGCAGCAGCGCCGCGATCGCGAAGCGGCGCAGCGCCCGGGCGGTCCGGGTAGTCGAGAAGGGAGTCATGGTGCCTCTTCGACGTGGGGTGTCGAGGAATAGTCAGCGCGGACGGCGGAGCACGCCGAGGCGGCGGATCCGCAAGGCCCCACGTTCGGTCGGCATGATGTCACCGATCACCCAGACCGTGTAGCCAGGCCCGGCGATTCGTGGTCTGGCCAGTGGTCCGCGCAGGCGCCAGCGCGCGGCCCCCGTGGCCAGCACCAGCGCGTCGCCGTCGCGCTCGATCACGCCGATGCGCGGCGGCCCCTCGCCCGCGACGTCGTCGATCCACAGCGTCGCGCCGTCGTCCGCCACGCGGACGGCGTGGCCGGCGAGGCGCGCGCGCAGCGAGGCCGCCTCGCCCGGCGCGAGCGCGAGTGAGGCCGGCTCGGCTGGCTCGGCCGGCTCCGCGGGTTCGGGCGGCTCGGCGTGTGCGATCGTCGCGGCCGCGCACCCGGCCAGCGCGACGAGCCACCGGGGGCGCACGCGCTCAGCCTCCGAGCTCGACGCCCGTCAGCGACGCGAAGTAGTCGTTGAGCTCGAGCAGGACGTCGATGTCGATGTCCTGGAACTGCACGCCCATGCCGCCGTCACCGGGAGCGTGGTCGGGCGCCCCGTCGGTCTGCGCCCACCGCACCTGGCCGCGCAGGATCAGCGGCTTGTCGCACGTCGGCACCGCGAGCTCGATCTCCACCGGGCTGCCGGCTGGCATCGGCTCGCCGGTCGCGATGAACGCGCCTCCGACCCCGATGTTGCGGGTCTCGGCGGGGATCCACGCGCCGTCGCGCGCGCGGTAACGGATCGCGAGCCGCCGCCCGGGGCGCGGCTTGCCGCGGAAGTGCTGGCGTCGTTCGTGGCGCGGCTCGCTCATGGGGGCAGCCCCCGCTGCCTGCCTCCGAGCTTACGCGCGGGATGAGGGGGGAGGCAATGGCGACGATGGAGGGGGGGCTCGATCCATGGATCCAGCGCTTTACCCCACCAGTCCGAGCGGCTAGGGTGCTGCCCGCCGGGGGCGGCACCCCCGGGTCCAGGACCCTTCGTGAAGGCGCATCTCATCGGCATCGGCGGCACCGGCATGGGCGCCGTGGCAGGGCTGCTCGCGGCGGCAGGCCACGAGGTCCGCGGCTCGGACACCGCGCTGTACCCGCCGATGAGCGACCAGCTCGCCGCGCTGGCGATCCCGGTGGCCTCGGGGTACGCCGCCGACAACCTCGCCTGGGGGCCGGATCTGGTGGTCGTCGGCAACGTCCACGGCAAGGACCACGTCGAGGTCGCCGCGGCGCAGGCGCGCGGGATCCCGCTGACCTCGTTCCCCGCGGTGATCGGCGAGCGGCTGCTCGAGGATCGCCACTCGATCGTGATCGCGGGGACCCACGGCAAGACCACGACGACGTCGCTGGTCGCGCACATCCTGGCCGAGGCGGGGCGCGACCCCAGCTTCCTCGTCGGTGGCGTGCCGCTGGGGTTCCGCCAGGGCTGGCGGCTCGGCGCGGGCCCCGACTTCGTGATCGAGGGCGACGAGTACGACTCGGCGTTCTTCGACAAGGGCTCCAAGTTCCTCCACTACCGCCCGCGCACCGCGGTGCTGACGTCGGTCGAGCTGGACCACGTCGACATCTTCTCGTCGCTCGAGCAGGTGCGCGAGGCGTTCCGCAAGTTCGTCGCGCTGCTGCCGGCGGCTGGCGACGGTGGCGAGCCGGGGCTGCTCGTCGTGTGCGCCGACAACGCCGAGGCGATCGCGGTCGTCGAGGCGGCGGCGCGGTGCCGGGTCGAGCGCTACGCGGTGCTCGACGACGGCCAGGAGCCGCCGGCCGGCGTGACGTGGTCGGCGCGCGGTATCGAGTACACGCGCACCGGGCGCGTCGCGTTCGACGTGCTGCGCGACGGCGCGGTGTTCGGCCGGTTCGAGACCCTGCTGGTCGGCCGCCACAACGTCGGCAACGTGGTCGCGGCGATCGCGGTGGCGCACGCGCGCGGCGTCGGCGCCGAGGCGATCCGCAAGGCGGTCTCGAGCTTCGCGGGGGTCAAGCGGCGGCTCGAGCTGCGCGGCATCGCCGGCGGCGTCACGGTGCTCGACGACTACGCGCACCACCCGACGGCCGTGCGCGAGACGCTCAAGGCGCTGCGCAAGCGCTACGGCGAGCGCCGCGTGATCGCGGTGTACGAGCCGCGGTCGGCGACGTCGCGCCGCCGCACGTTCCAGCACGAGTTCGTCGAGGCGTTCGCCCACGCCGACGAGGTGATCGTCGGCGCGCTGTTCGACCCGACGAGGATCCCCAAGGACGAGCGGTTCGAGCCCGAGCGGCTCGCGCTCGATCTCCACCAGCAGGGGACCAAGGCGAGCTACCTGCCCGAGGTCGACGCGATCGTGCGGCACCTCGCCGCGACCGCCGCGCCCGGCGACGTCGTCGTCGTGCTCAGCTCGGGCAGCTTCGACGGGCTGCACGACAAGGTCCTGCACGCGATCGGCGACGCGGTCATGCCGGCGCGCCCGACCGATCTCGAGGGGATCCGCGCGCTGGTCGCGCGCGCCGGGCTGCGCGAGCCGATCGAGGCCGACGACGTCCCGTCGTTCTTCGTCCTGCACAACGAGGCCGGCCTCGCCGCGGTCGTCGCGCTCGACGTCTACGGCGACGAGGCGATCCTGCGCTCGCTCGCGGTCGATCCCGAGTGGCGCGGCGGCGGGTACGGCTGGATGCTCGCCGACACGGCGATCGACCAGGCGCGCTTCCGCGGCGCGCGGCGGATCTACCTGCTGACCGAGATCGCCAGCGACTTCTTCGCCGCCAAGCACGGCTTCCGCGTCGTCGATCGCAGCACCGTCTCGGCCGCGGTCGCGGCGAGCCGCTCGTTCCGCGACACCCACGGCTCGACGTTCGTGGCGATGCGGCTCGATCTGTAGCGGCGGGGACGTCGTTCGACACGGACCCTTGCTCGCGCTCGGGCGTGCTCGGGCGTGCTCGGGATGAGCGGGGGATGGAGTTGGAGACGGAGACGGAGACGCAGACGGAGACGGAGACGGAGACGGAGACGGAGACGGAGGCGGAGTCGGAGACGGAGGCGGAGACGGAGACGGAGACGGAGACGGAGGCGGAGTGGGATCGTGCGAGACGTCGCTCGCCAGGCGGGCCCGGGCGATCCACGCTGGAGTCATGGCGATGCGCTGCGCGAGCTGC
>WYBA01000465.1 GCA_011526095.1 Myxococcales bacterium
AGCACCGCGACGACCACGAGCACGACGCCGGGCGCGCGGCGGCCGGCGAGGGCGCGGCGCGCGACGCGGGCGACCGGTCGATGGACGAGGGCTTCGACGAGGTGCGCGCGGCGGGGCGGGGCCGCGGGAGCGCCGACGAGCCCGGGCCGGAGCGTCGGTTCATGGCGGAGGGCGACCGCGACGCGAACTGGGACCAGTTCCAGGCGATCCTCGACGGGCGCGCGGACGCATCGGGGCTCGTGGCCCTGGTGCAGAAGATGGACGGGCCGCAGCGCGACACCGTGCTGGAGCGGATGAAGGAGCTGCCGAAGGCCGCGAGCGGGCGCGACGCGCTGGTGGTGGCGGACCTGGTCGACGCGCCGCTGGACGTGAAGGTGGACACGGCGCTGCAGTGCCAGCCGCCGCCGCCGGTGGGCGTGTTGCGGGGGCATCTGGAGGCGCTGCCGGTGCGGCACCTGAGTGAGTTCTTCGCGGACGAACGAGTGCAAGCCCTTCGTTCAATCTACGGTGGAGCCCCGGGGGCATTGCACTCACTGCTCGGTGAGGTCGAC
The DNA here is from genome assembly GCA_011526095.1 of Myxococcales bacterium. Taxonomy (GTDB): domain Bacteria; phylum Myxococcota_A; class Polyangia; order Haliangiales; family Haliangiaceae; genus WYBA01. The sequence continues at coordinate 552 of WYBA01000465.1, forward strand.
GGCGAGCTGATCGAGAACGTCGAAGCGTTGCGTTGGTACCTGGAGACCACGCCGCCCACGCGTGCGGCGCGCAGGCTCCTGAAGACGTCCGCCCCTGCAGGAGACGCGATCGCCCTCAATGCCCTTGGTGAGGCTGGGTGGGCGTGGAGTGCGGCGGTCGACGCCGCGTTGGTCAGCTTGTCGCCGGCTGTCTCGGCCACGTTCGCCGCAGAGGCGAGCGACCCCGCTGCGCGCGCGCGGCTTGCCGAGCTGCTGTCGGCGGTCGCTCCAGCCGAAGCGGGTCTGCCTCGGATCGAGCAAGCGCGCACGGCGCACACCGAGTTGCAGCGCGCCCTGTCCGAGGCGCCCGTGGACGTCGCCGGCGTGAGGGCGGCCCTCGCGGTGATCGGCGCCGAGGGAGGGGCCGACCTCCTCGGCAAGCACCGTCGCGCGCTGGTGTCGGCGGCCTCGGTCGAAGATCTGCTGGTCATCGGTGAGCTGATCGGCCTGGACGAACCGGCCAGGACCGAGCTCGCGATGGAGGCCAGGGACGCGGACCTCGCCGCGCTGGCCGCCGCCGTTGGACCCGAGAGCGGACGCGGCACGCTCTACAGGCTGCGTGATCGCTACCCCGACGCTGCGCCCAGGGAGCTGATGCCCGGCCAGCGCGGAGAGCTCCTCGACGCATGTACCTCGGACGTGACCCTGCGGCGCTGGTTCGTCGCGCACGCGGAGCCGGAGGAGCTCTTGGAGCTCGTCGGGCGCTACGCCGACCTGACCTCGAACCTCTGCCAGTGGTTGATCGCCGAGGGGATCGGGCTGGCGTGGATCCACGAGCTCGGCGGCGGCCGGGCCTCCGACACCTACCTGCGCCGGCTCGCCCTCAACTGCCCCGAGCCCGACGTGACGCGGTTCATCCGCGAGCGCCTACTCGGCGACGTCGCCTTCTCCGGCACCATCGACAACGCGGCCCCTCAAGCTGTCCCGGACGCGGCGTTCGCCGACGGCGCCGAGCGCCTCGACCAGGCGCATGACGCAGGTCGGACCGGGGCCGAGGTGAGCGCGCGCGTCGCCGAGCTGTCCGCGACCGAGCTCGCGGCCCTGCGCGCGGATCCGGCCGCGCTCCGTACCGCGCTGTACGGCTCCGAGGACGGCGCGCACGTCGCGCGTACGCTCGTCCTGCTCGATCTGCCGCTGTCCGATGCGGTCCCTCTGCTGCCGCGAGGTCCTCACCCGGAGGTCGCTGCCTACGTCAGGTCGCGCCCGCCGGCCGAGGTCGTCGCCGTGTTCGGAGACGACGCGCTCGCGATGCGGCTTCGCGACCGTACCGGCGCCGGCCCATTCGACCTCGCCCCGGTGCTGCACGCGCCCGATCCGCTCGCGCGCGCGCTCGGCGCGAACCCGGGATTGCTCGACTGGCTCGCCGACGCGCTCGATCCGCTGGCGCTGCTCGACACGCTGAGCCAGCCGGGGATGGTCGAGGCCGGCGCGAAGGCGCTCGCGAGGCGTCGCGCGATGATCGACCGACTGCCGGTCGGTCAGGGCGCCTCGCCGCGCGTGCGCGAGGCGCTCGCGGCGCTCGCCGGTGCCGCGCGCGGTGACGTCGCCGAGGCGCTACGCGACCGCCTGGACCTCGCGGCCGAGGACGAGGCGCTCGACGCTGCCGCGCAGGCGACGGTCGATCGCCGCGCGGCGCTGGACGGCCGGCTGTGGGACGTGCTCGCGGCGCTCGCGCGCGACCCGGCCGCGACGGCGGCCGACGCGCGCGCCGAGTGCCTGCGGCTCGTCGCCGACGGCCCCGCGCTGGTGCGCGCCCACGACCACGCCTGGCTCGTGTCCTGGCTGCACGAGACGACGCAGACGTCGCCGCGCGTGGTGCTGCCGCTGGCGTCGCATGTCGACGTCCTGTCGACCTTGCGTGGCCGCGAGTGGCTGTTCGCGACCGAGCCCGGCGAGCTGGTGCTCGCCGAGGCCGGACGGAACCCGGCGCTGTGCTCGCGCCTCGGCGACTTGCTCGACGGCAACGACGCCGCGACGCACGGCTGGATCGCCACGCTCGCCTCGGGGCACGCGCTGTCGGATGTCGAGCAGCGTGCCGTGGCCGCGCTGCGTGCGGCCACGCGCGGCGCGCGGTCCGCCCGGGCGCTGTTCCGGTTGCGGTTCGGCGCGGAGGTCACGTCGGGCTACTCGCGGCAAGAGACCGTCGCGCTGTGGGACACGCTCGAGCGCCTGCCGGACGCGCACATCGACCAGGGCGCCGTGACCGACTTCGGTGAGCTCGCGGAGGACGAGGAGTTCGACGGCCTCTACAACAAGCAGAAGATCGGCCTCGGCGACAACCTGGTGAAGAAGGGCGACGCACCGCGCGAGGAGCACCGCGGTCCATTCACCCGCGCGCAGCTGCTCCGCGACTACGAGATGACCGAGCAGGAGCTCGAGGCGCGCGTCGCCAGCGGCGAGCTGGTCGCCCACCAGGCCGCCGGTGAGACGGTCTACGAGCGCGTCCCCGTGGTGGTGCAGCGGTTCGCCCACGTGGTGCTCCACGAGGTCGGACACGCGGTCGACGACATGCTCGGCGGGCACACCGAGCTGGTTTTTGGGCTCGCCGGCTGGCGTCAGTTCGACGAGGGCGACTTCGACGGCTGGGCGCGCGAGCTCGGCGGCTGGGACGCGATCCCCGCGGCGGAGCAGGTCCGGATCCGGGACGCCTGGCAGATGTGGCTCAGCTCGACCACCTCCCAGGAGGGGCGAAGGGACCCGGTGTCGTCTTTGGTCTCGTCCGAGCATCCGCTCTTGGCGACGCGCCACCAGGAAGCGGGCGTCGTGCGGATGGCCCGGGATCCCATGAACTGGAAGGCCCCGCCGGCACACGGTGGACGGCGGTGGCTCGTCAACCACCGCTACCAGGAGCTGTACAGCGTGCCCGAGCGCACCGCGACAGTCGCGCCGTCGGAGTACGCGTTGTACGCGCCGGGCGAGTTCTTCGCCGAGTGCTACGCCGAGTACTACCGCGAGGTCGATGGCACCGACGCGACGCGCGACCGCAAGGGTGGGCGTCTGGCGGGTTGGATCAAGGAGTGGTTCGATCGGAACGTCGACCGCGTCTCGTTCAATCCTCAGCGGGTGCGCCGATAGGGCGATCGGCGTCGGGATCGGGCTGGAACTTGCGCTCGGGCTGATGGCCCTTCCAGCAAGCGGGGCGGATGTGCAGTCGGCCGCTGGCCAGGATCTCGTCGTAGTACTCGCATCCGAGACCGCTCGAGTTGGCTTGCGGATCGCAACGTGCGTATGCGACGTCGGCGGTGATTCGCGAGACGTAGTACTCCTCGATGATCTGCGAGTTCTCGCTCTGCCACCAGAGGCTGACCGAGCGGATCAAGCCATCCTCCCACCCCGCATCCAGCACGATGTACTCGCCGTCCCCGAGCACCTCCTTCACCGCCACGTAGCAGTCCGTCCGGCTGCAACGGTCGTAGCCCCAGCAGCAGTTCGGGTTCTTCCGGTCTGGCTTGCGCGGATCGCACGGCGGGTGGTCGCGGTTGCGCGAGAACTTGGCCGGGAACACCGGCCCGGCGTCGACGACCGCGACCTGCGCGTCGTTTGCCGTGGCGCCGGCGTCTCGCAGCGCTACACCCGCGGCGCCCGCGTCGGCCGGCTCGCGATCTACCCGTCCCCCCGCCCCGGGCGTGCCATGGCCGCACGCGACGAGCCATCCAGTCGTCGCGATCGCCGCGAAGCGCTTCCGCACTGCACCACTGTACTCGCAGGCTCGCGTCGAGTCATGACTCGCGCAGGATGACCTCGGCGTCCGCCGGGATGGCGTCGCGCGAGAGCCGGACGCTGCCCGAGCTCTGCGAGCGCCGCACGGTGTTGATCGTGAAGCCCGACCCCTCGACGCCGACGATCTCGCCCGTCCACCCTCGTTC
>WYBA01000466.1 GCA_011526095.1 Myxococcales bacterium
CCCCCCCCCCCCCCCCACGGCTCAGGGCGAACGGTTTGAGATCACAACCGGTTCGGGGAACCGGAGATCTGATCAATCCTGAGGACGCTGACAGTCCGCTACGCCCTGCTCCCTCGACACGCCCATCCGCCCCCACCGCGGCCGCCCTCTCGCTCGAGGAGCGCATCGGCAAGCGCTGGATCACCTGGCTCGGCGCGCTCGCGCTGTTCGTCGGCGCCGCGTTCTTCGTCGAGCTCGCGGTCGCGCGCGGCTGGGTCGGCCGCACCGGCAGCGTGCTCGGACCCCGCTTCCTCGTCGCCAGCGTCGGCGCGTTCGGGCTCGCGCTGCTCGTCGCCGGCTCGCGCTGCGCGCGCCGCGGCCTCGACGCGCCCGCCCAGGGCCTCACCGGCGCCGGGCTCGCCATCCTCTACGCCGCCGTCTACGCCGGCCTCGACACCTACCACCTCTACGGCAGCGGCCCCGCGTTCGTCGCGATGGTCGGCGTCACCGCGCTCGGCGTCACGCTCGCGGTCCGCCGCGACGCCCAGGCGATCGCCGTCCTCGCCGTCCTCGGCGGCGTGCTCACGCCCGTCCTGGTCTCCAGCGGCAACCACGCCCACTCGCGCGACATCCTGTGCGGCTACCTCGCCGTGCTCGACCTCGGCGTGCTCGTGCTCGCCGCGGTCCGCCGCTGGCGCGCGCTCGATCTGATCGCCTTCCTCGGCACGTGGCTGTCGTTCGGCGGCTGGTTCCTCACCCGCTACGACGACGCGCAGCAGGCCGCGACGCTGGCGTGGTCCGGCGTGTTCTTCACGGTGTTCCTCGCCGTCCCGTTCGCCTACCACCTGCGGCACCGCGTCCCGCTCGAGGGCGGCCGCTTCGCCAGCGCGCTCGCCGCCGGGCTGTGCAGCTTCGGCGTCGCGGCGCAGATCCTCGGCGAGGGCCACGCGCTCGGCGCGATCGCGCTCGGCGTCGCCGCCGCCTACGCCGCGCTGGGCGCGGTCGTGCGCGCGCGGATCCCGGGCGATCAGCGCGCCGCGCTCGCGCTCCACGTCCTCGCGGTCGTGTTCGTGACGATGGCCGTGCCGCTCCACCTCGACCTGCGCGCCGTGACCGTCGCCTGGGCGCTGCAGGCGCCGGCCCTGCTCTACCTCGGCTGGCGCCACCGCTACTTCCCGGTGCGCGCGCTGTCGCTCGTCCCGCTGGGGCTCGCCGCGCTCGACCTCGCGTCGTGGACGTGGTCGAGCCGGGCCGGCGCCCTGCCGCTGTGGAACCGCGACTTCGCGACTGCCGCGCTCGTCCCGCTCGCCGCCGCCTTCGCCGCGTTCCTCCACCTCGGCGTCGCGCAGCTCGGTGACGCGCGCGATCGCGGCCTGCGCGCGATCACGACCCTCGCCGCGGTCCTCGGCGGCGCGGTCCTCGTCCACGCCGAGCTCGCGGCCTGGCTCGGCGCGCACGGCCACGCCGTCGACGCGCGCGCCATCGGCGCCCCGCTGTGGGCGGCGGTCGGGCTCGCGCTGGTGCGCCACGGCCTGCGCCGCCGCGCCGAGCCCGCCCTGGCCGCCGGCGGCCTCGCGCTCGTCGTCGGCGTCGCGACCGCGCTCGTCGCCTACCTCGAGCCGTCGACCGCGGGCGTCGTGCTCGCCAACACGCGGTTCGTCGCCGCAGCGGCCGCGATCGCCGCGGTCGTGCTCGCCGCGCGCGACGCCCGCCGCGCGTCCGCGCCGGCCGGCCTGGTCGCCGAGCGCGCGGCGATCGCGCACGGCGCCGCGGCGTTCGTCGGCTGGGGCGTGCTGAGCGCCGAGGTGTGGCAGCACGCCGGCGACGCCGGCCAGGTCGCGCTCACCGTGACGTGGGCCGCGGTCGCGGTCGGGCTGATCGTCGCGGGGTTCGCCGCCCGCGCCCGCGGCTACCGGCTCGCCGGCCTGGCGCTGTTCCTGCTCACCGCCGCCAAGGCCTGCCTGGTCGACCTCGGCGGCACCGCGGGCAGCCTCGACCGCATCGTCTCGTTCCTCGCCCTCGGCGTCCTGATGATCGGCGCCTCGCTGATCTACCACCGGCTCGAGCGGCGGCTCGCGGGGTGAAACCGGCCCCGGGGCCGAGGTGTCCACCCCACCGATGGCCCGCGCTATCCTGCCCCGCATGCCCCGCGGCCTGCTCGCCCTGGTCGCCGTCGCCGCCTGCGGCGCGCCGGCCGCGTCGGCGCCGGCGAAGGCCCCGCCCGCCCTCTCCCCGGCGGCGATCCAGCCGCCGCCGGAGGACGTGGTCGTCCCCGACGCCGCCGCGCCGGTCGACTGGGCGACCGCGCGCCACGGCACCGACGACGAGGCGCTGGCGCTGTGGGCGCAGCTCGGCCTCACCGGCGCCAACTTCGAGCAGCGCGTCGCCGACATCCCCGAGGCGCCGGCGACGCTGCGCGAGGCGATGGCCAAGGCGCTCTTGCGCAGCGGCAACTTCGCGTGCCCGGTCGAGACGACGTCGACGTGCGGGCCCGCCGAGATCGACCGCGAGCGCCTCGACTACCAGCTCCGCGAGATCCCCGACGACGCCACGCTCGACGACCCGTGCATGCGCCGCGTGATCGCGCTGTGGGCGATCGACCAGCTCGACGACGACGACCTGTCGGGCGAGCTCGCCGCCGACATGATCGCGCTCGCCGGGCTGCCGTGGCCCGAGGTCGAGCTGCCGCGCGCCGCGATGTACCGCATCACCGACCCGGCCGTGCGCCTGAACATGGTCGCCGCGGCGAAGCAGGCCGGCAACGACGTCGTCGCCGACGAGCTGGTCGCCGGCCTCGACCTCGACGCCCTGCGCCAGCTCGCGCTCGACCACCACGTCGACGGCGCGGTGACCGCGATCGGCGCTGGCCCGCTCACGCTCGACGTGTTCGAGCGCGCGGTCGTCGACCCGGCGCTGCGCTCGCAGACCCGGGTCGACGCGATCCGCGAGCTGGCGTCGTGGGCCTTCGAGCTCGAGCCGTCCGACCCCGACCGGGCGCGCGTGATCGCCGCGCTGGACGCCGCGCGGGCCGGCGTCGACTGCGTCGCGGCGGGCGCCGCGGACGTCGCGCTGGTCGACGTCGGCGCGATGCGCCCGCTCGCCGCGCCGCGGCCGCGCGACGCCGAGGTGATCCGCTGGCTGTGCATGAACGCGGCCGCCCCGCTCGCGGACCCGACCGCGCCATGGCGCGCGCTCGCCGGCCCCGCGGGCGTCGTGATCCGCCGGATCACCCACGACCCGTACGCGCTCGACGTGCTGCGCCAGGAGCACCCCGACGTCCCCGACGCCGACGGCGACGGCCTCCCCGATCTGCCGCGCGAGGAGCTCGACCCCGACGGGGACGGAGATCCGGCGCGGTGGACCGAGGTCGAGCGCGTCACCGCCGGCGATTTCGGCGACGTCGTCGCCGGCTACCTCGACGAGCTGACGCGCGCGGTGACGAGCTGCGACGGCACGACCTGCACCGTCGCGGGCGCCCACGTCACCTGGCGCCTGCTGTTCGGCAAGCCGCGCGCGGGCAAGCCGGTGCTCGTCGAGCTGGTGCGCACCGAGACGCACCCGGACTGCTGACCCCGCGCTACGCCGCGCGGCGTCGCGTCGTCACGAGGATCAGCGCGGGCGTCACCAGCAGGTCGGCGATCAGCGCGCACACCGTCGTCATCGTCGTGAGCGCGCCGAAGTAGAACACCGACTTCACGCTCGCGCCGAGCAGCACGCCGAACCCGGCGAGGATCGTCAGCGACGCCATCACGACCGGCCGGCCGGTCCCGATCATCATCCGGCGCAGCGCGCCCTCGGGGTCGCCGGGCGACGCCGCGAGCTCGTGACGGTAGCGGAACATGATGTGGCTGGTGTCGTTGACCGAGATGCCGAGGACGATGCCGGCGATCAGCACGGTCGCGAGGTCGAGCGGGACGCCGAGGAAGCCCATCAGGCCCAGCGTCATCATCGCCGGCAGCAGGTTCGGGACCATGGACAAGAGGCCCAGCTTCACCGACCGCAGCAGGATCATCATGATCAGCGTGACCAGCAGGAACGCGGTCGACGCGCTGGAGATCTGCGCGTCGGTGATGTTCTGCGTGATCCGCACGTACAGCGGCAGGTAGCCCGACGGCTGGACGTCGACCGCGCGCGCCTCCGGCTCGGCGAGCGTGTCGAGCTCGCGCAGCGTCCGCGCGATCGTGTTGGCGCTGGGCAGGCCCGAGCGCGCGGTGATGTGGGTCTGGCGCGGCTCGGCGCGGTCGTCGAGCAGCGCGTTGAGGTTGTCCTCGCCGTCCTTCGACTGGCCGTAGACGGTGTCGAGGAGCTGGACCACGCCCTCGCGCTTGTCCGGGATGCGGTAGTCCGCGGCGTCGCCCGAGTAGACCTTGAACACCTGCTTGACGATCTCCGGGATGCCGGTGACGCGCCCGACCTCGGGGTGGGTCTCGAACGCGCGCTCGACCCGGTCGATCGCGGCCAGGCTCGACGGCTCGAGCACGGTGCCGCCGCCCGCGGGCGTCACGACGAACTCGAGCGGGATGTACGGGCCGAACTCGCGCTCGATCGCCGCGTCGTCGACGCGCACCGGGTGGTCCTCGGGCAGGAAGCCGATCGTGTACGTGTCGACCGTCAGCCGCGACATGCCCCACGCGCTGACGCCGAACAGCACCGCCGCGGCGGCGAGCACCGCGACGCGATGGCGCGTCGCGACGCCGAGCAGGCTCAGCACGAACCGGCCGATCAGCCCCTTGTCGGCGGGCCGCGCCGCCGCCTCGGCCGCCGTCCGGCTGCGCCCGCCGAACCGCGCCAGCGCCGGCACGCCGATCACCAGCACCGCGAGCAGCAGGATCATCAGGCCCGCGGACACCAGCCAGCCGAGGTCGCGGATCGCGCCGACCGGCGCGCCGACGAACGACGCGAACCCGACGACGTCGGTGAACGAGTTGACGATGCACGGGACGATCGTGACGGCGACGGTCGTGCGCAGGATCCGCTCGCGCGTCAGCCCCGCGGCCACGCCCTCGTCGTAGGCGTCGACGAGGTGGACGAGATCGAGGATGCCGATCGTCATGATCAAGGTCGGGATGATCCCGGTGACCATGTTGAGGTCGCGCCCGGCGAGCCCGGCGAGCCCCATCGTCGCGAGCACCGCGACGGTGACGATCGCCGCGCCCATCGCGACCCAGATCAGCCGGCGGAAGATCACCCACAGCCCGCCGAGCAGGATCAGGTACGACAGCGTGACGAAGATGCCCGTGTCGCGCAGCGCGGCCTGGTTGAGGCCCTCGTAGACGACGCCGATGCCGCCGAGGTGGACGCGGTCGCCGTGCGCGCGCAGCTCGCGGTTCACCACCGCGGTCACCGCGTCGATCACCTGCTTGCGCTCCTGTTCGTACGTCGGCGTCGACCGCGGCTCGACCAGGATGATCGACACGCGCGGGGTGTCGCCGACGAGCACGCCGGCGAACTGCGGGTCGGCCGCGATCCGCCGCTTCACCGCGGCGGCCTGCTCGGCCGTGATCGGGCCGGCGCCGCCGCCCTCGGGCGCGAGCGGGCCGACGACCAGCTCGCCGTCCTCGTCGGTCGAGTGCAGGCTGGTCGCGATGCTCTGGACCCGGCGCACCGTCGGCAGCGCCTCGATCGCCTGCGCCGCGGCGCGCACCCGCGTGAGGTACGCGGGGTCGTAGATGCCGTCCGCCGCGCTCGCCGGCGGGACGACCGCGATCACGATCGTCTCGTCGTTGCCGAACGTCGCCTTGTACTCGTCGTAGGCCTTCAGCGCCGGGTCGCCCTCGACGAACCACACCTTGAGCGAGTTGTCGACGCCGATCGACACGGCGAACGCGCCGACGCCGACGGACGCGAGCACCAGCAGCGCGATCAGCGCGACCGCGCGGCGGTGGAGGACGCCGACCAGCCGCGCGGCCCACGGCTCGCGCTCGCCGGCGGCGCGCTCGAGCGGCGCGCTCATCGCACGCTCTCGACGTGGAAGCTGCCGTAGACGAACGCCTTGTCGCGGGCGTGCAGCGCCTTGGCCTCGTCGGCGTGGACGTCGATCAGCCCCGCCAGCGCGTCGGGCCGGCTGCGCGGCACGAGCAGGTTCCAGTAGACCATCCGCGCGCTGGGGCGCGACACGCGCGCGATCGCGCGCAGCATCTGCTCGTGGTGCTCGGGGCTGACCCACTCGAACAGGTCAGACAGGTAGAGCGCCGACACCGACCCCGGCGCCAGCGTGCTGAGGTGCGACTCGAGGTCGCCGCGGACGATCTGGATGTCCTGGGTCCGGTCGCGCAGCGCCTGGAAGTTCGACTCGCGCAGGTAGACCGGGCCGCGCTCGAGGTCCGGGTAGCGGCCGAGCAGCGCGTACTGCAGGAAGTGGTTGTCGCGCGGCGTCGTCTCGACCACGGCCCACCGCGCGCGCTCGAGGAACACCTCGCCGATGTTCTTCTTGTCGACGAACTGGAAGAACGCCGGGTCGCGGCCGAGCCGCGCCATGACGGCCTTGCCGAAGAACACGGTGAACAGCGCGCGCCACCGCCGGTTGTCGAACACCCGGTCGTAGTACGCCTCGCGCGACGCGCGGTCGTCGATCGTCATCAGCTCCTCGACGACGGCGCGGCTGTGGACGAGCGGCAGGATCGCCTGGCGGAAGATCGACAGGTAGCGCTGGAACCGGCCGGCGTGGATGATCCCCTTCGCGAGCTGCTTCTCCTGGCCGTCGAAGTACGCGCGGACCTCGTCGCGCAGCTCGCCGCGCAGCCGGCCGCGGTAGGTGCTGACGCGGTCGAACGACGGGCGCGCGCCGAGGAACGCGACGTAGTCGCCCCACGACAGCGTGCGCAGCGCGGCGAGCTTGAGCTCGAGCAGCGCGTTCTGCGCGGCCGAGAAGTCGATCGCGGTGATCTTGCGCGGGCCGCGCAGCGCCAGCGCCATGACGTTGTCGCCGGCGGAGGTGAGGCAGACCAGGTCGTCGGTCGCCCCGAGCTTCAGCCCGTCGGCGGCGACCTCGGGGTCCTCCCAGCACTGGCTGTAGACGATCCGCGTGAACACGGGGCGCTCCTGGACGACGGAGCGCAGCCCGGGGGCGGCGGTGGCGGACGTGGCGGCGGTCGGGGCGGGTGCGTTCACGATCGAGACTCCTTCACCCAGGTCCGGCGCACGGCCGGGTAGTCGAGCTTCGCGCGGTGGCGCGGGTCGACGGGCAGCTTCTTGGTCAGCACGACGCGGTCGACGGTGACGCCGCGCTCGGCGAGGTGGCGGCTGACCTCCGCCGGGCGGCCGCGCCGCGACCACGCGGCCGGCTCGACGACCAGCAGCGCGCCGCCGGCGCCGTCGGGCACGAGCGCGGCGCGCGCGACCCACGGCAGCGTGCGCGCCGCGGCCTCGACCGCGGACGGGTGGTAGACGGCGTCGCCGCGGTGGACGATGTCGCCGATCCGCCCGACCAGCCACAGCCGGCCCTCGCCGTCGCGGTAGGCGGCGTCGCCGGTGCGGTGCCAGATCTCGCCGCGCTCGTCGACGATCTTGGTCGCGCGCTCGGCGGCGGGGTCGCGGAAGTAGCGCTTGTTGACGTGATCGCCGGCGACGACGACCTCGCCGACCTCGCCGTCGGCGACCGCCAGCGCGGCGAGGCCGCCCGGGCCGACGACCACCGGGCGTCCGGGTTCCGGACGGAGCAGCGTGACCGTGACGTGCGGATCGGGGCGGCCGACGCACAGCCCGGCGCCGGCGCGGGTCTGCGCGGCGGTGCGCGCGCGGACCTCGGCGGCGTCGATCCGCGAGATCGGCTCGGCCTCGGTCGAGCCGTAGACGACGAGGAACGTCGCGCCGGGGTCGAGCACCTGGCCGGCGAGCTCGCACAGCTCGACCGGCACCGGCGCGCCGCCCGAGATGATGCGGCGGACGTCGGCGAGCGGCCCGAGGCCCGAGGCCCGAGGCGCGCGCGCCGCGGCGGCGACGATCGGCCCGAGGAACGCGGGCGAGCCGGAGATCACCGTGACGCCCAGCGCGCGGATCGCGGCGGCCAGCGCGGAGCCGTCGATGTCGTCGACGCCCTTGCCCATCCGCGGGATCACGGCCGTGTGGCCGCTGACCAGCGTGGACAAGAGGACGATCGCGAACGCCGACATGTGGACGTCGGGCGCGCCGTCCTTGCGGCCGGCGGCGTCGAGCAGCCCGGCCATCGCCTCGTGCTGGGCGCCGAGGAACGCGTGGGACCGCACGGCGCCCTTGGGGACGCCGGTCGAGCCGCTCGAGAACGTGAGCAGCGCCGGGTCGGCGCCGGTCAGCGAGACCTCGGGGCGGACGACGCCGGCGCCGTCCGCCTCGACCGCGGCGAGCGGCTCGGCCCCGAGCAGCCGCGCGGACAGCGCGTCCGCCTCGGGCCCGACGACGACGCTGAGCGCCGTGGCGGTCGCGCCGGGGAACATCAGCCGCAGCGCGTGCGCCTTCGGCACGCCGATGAACGCCACCGGGTGCGTCACCCGGATCGCGCGCGCCATCTCCTTCGGGGTCGCGGCCGGCTCGACGAACACCGCGACCGCGCCGAGCGAGGCGACCGCGAGCAGCACGACGTACAGCTCGACCGACATCGGCACGAGCACGACGACGCGGGCGCCGCGCCCGACGCCGCGCCGCGCGAGCCCGGCCGCGACCGCGTGGACCCGCGCCGCCAGCTCGCCGTAGGTGACGCGGCCCCAGCCGTCGTCGTCGCCGGCGCGAGGATGGATCAGCGCGACCCTCGACGGCACGGTCGCGCCGTGGTCGAGGATCTGCTGGAGGACCAGCCGCGCCGGATCAGCCACCGGTGAGCTCGAAGAGGGCATAGTGCTTGTAGATCCGGTCCGGGTCCTGCCAGCCCATCTTCGCAGGGCTGCCGTCGACGTGGATCAGCGCCGCGATCGCGCGGGTCAGGCCGCGGTCGAGGAACGCCTCGAACGCGCGCGCGAACAGCGCCTGGTAGACGTTGCGCCCACGCGCGTCCGGATGGACCGCCACCGACTTGAAGATGCCGGCCGGGCCGTCCGGCAGCTCCGCGACGAACGTGTAGAGGAAGCCGAGCGGCCGGCCGTCCTCCACCGCGACGAACGAGGTGCCGGCGACCGAGGCCGCGCGGTCCGCCGTGTAGAGGGCGGCGAACTCGTCGGGCTCGACCCGCGAGAACAGGTGGGCGTCGGCGAACCCGAGCATCGCGAGCTGGTAGACCGCGGGCAGGTCCCCCACGCTCATCGGTCGGACCACGACGCCCGCGTCGACGGCGTGCGCGGCGCGCGCGGCGAACCGCGCGTGCATCGGCGCCAGCGGCGGCGTCCAGTAGCTGCCGTAGCGCGACACCGGCGCGAACCCGGCGGCCTGCCACAGCCGCGGGTAGTAGGTCGGGTGACACGGCTCCCCGGTGAACCCACCTGGCGCGGTGCGCTCGGCGATCAGCCGGTAGTCGTGCCAGGTCGTGAAGTTGATCGGCCCGCGAACCGAGGTTGCGCCGCGCTCGCGCAGCCACGTGGAGGCGGCGTGCAGCACCGCGCGCGCGGCCGGCTCGTCGTCGCGGGCCTCGAAGAACCCGATCAGGCCGAGCGGCTTGCCGGCGGCGTCGACCAGCCGCGGGTTGACGATCGCGGCGGCGCGGGCGCGCCCGGGGGCGAGGAACAGCCGGACGCTGCAGCGCCGGCGCGTCGGCTGCGCGTCGGCGAGCTCGGCCACGATCTGTCCGGACGTCGGACGATGAGCGCCCGTCGCGTCCACCTCGACCGACATCGACGCCGGCAGCGCCGCCCACACCTCGTCGGTGAGCGCCGCGAACTCGGGCAACAGCTCCGAGCCGCCTTCGACGATGGACACGAGATCAGCCACCCGTTCCCGAGGAGCAACATGCGCGCCACGGCGCGGACGCACGAACTGTCACGCGCACGACAACGGTTGCGTCGGTCAGCGCTGGTGAGGTTGTCCGAGGAGGAATCACCTTGAAACCTACACGGTGGATCGAGGCTTGCTGTGGTGGGGGGCATGATGTCCACGCATGCCAGCGAGACGCCCGTCCCGACCGGGACGGACGAAACGACTGCAAGCTTGCCTACGGTCGATGCGGCCGACGGCACGTTGCCGCCGTTCGCCCGGCTCGTGGGGCCGAACCTTGGTGGCCAGCCGAGGAGCCACCGGCTGACCAATCCTGTCGCCGCCTTGCGCCAGCTTGGCGCGGTGCGTCGAGCGGTCATCGTGGTCAACGAGCTGGCGCCCGGGGCGCGCGCGGCGCAGTGGAAGAAGCTGTTCCGCGAGACCCTCGGTGACCACGTCGAGCTGACCGAGGTTCGCGTCCGCTCGTTCGAGTCCGCGTTCGCCGCCGCGCGCGGCGCGTGCGCGTGGGGCGCCGAGCTCGTCATCGCGGTCGGCGGCGACGGCACCGTCAACGCGTGCGTCAACGGCATCGGCGACGCGCCGACGCGCCTCGCGGTCGTCCCCGCGGGCACCGCCAACGACCTCGCCCACCTCGTCGGCCAGCACGGCATCCCGACGCGCGACGCGATGGCGATGGCGTCGTGGGAGCGCAAGGACATCGACGCGATCGACGTCAACGGCACCCGCTACTACTCGGCGGGCGGCATGGGCTGGGTCGCCGACGTCGCCAACACGGCGAACCGGTGGCGCAGCGGCACCTGGCTGCGCCGGTGGGTGCTCGCCCGCGTCGGCAGCCTGCTCTACTCGCTCGCCGCGATCGCGGTGATCTTCGGCAAGCAGCGGATCGGCGCGAAGACGACGATCCGCTACACCGACGCCACCGACGGCCGCGAGAAGACGCTGGCGCTCGACGCGTGCGGCGTCGTCGTCACCTCGAGCAAGAAGGTCGGCAACTCGTTCCACCTGGTGTCGACGTCCGAGATGGACGACGGCCGGTTCGAGCTGATCGTGTTCCCGCGGATGAGCCGGGCGCGGCTGCTCAAGAGCGTGATCTGGGCCCGGCACGGCAAGCTGTTCGACCTCCCCGAGATGCGGTGGATGCGGGTGACGAAGGCGACGATCGAGACCGACCGCCGCGTCCGGTTCTTCGGCGACGGCGAGATCCTCGAGCACGGCAAGCGGTTCGAGATCGGCGTCGCGCCGACCCCGGTGAAGATCATGGCGCCGGTCGCGGCCGCCCCGGCGGTCGCGCTGCACCACGCGCTCGCGATCACCACCGAGCAGGCCTGAGCGAGCCCGCCATGGCCGAGTCGGCGACCCTCAGCGCCCCGCCGCGCAGCGGCGTGGCGGCGTTCCGCGAGTACCTGGCGGAGCGGTTCCCCGTCCCCGTCACGCTGATGCTCGCGGTCGCGACCGCGTCGGCGTCGTACGCGGTCGCGCAGCGCCCTGGGTTCGCCCACGGCGGCTGGCCGCTGCTCGTCGACGGCGCGGGCCTCGGCGGGATCCTGCTGGTGTTCCTGCTGCTGTTCCACCTCCGCGTGTTCGACGAGCACAAGGACTTCGCCCAGGACGCGGCGACGCGGCCGGACCGCCCGGTCCAGCGCGGCCTGGTCACGCTCGGCCAGCTCAAGGTGTTCGGCGCGATCGCGCTGGCGCTCGAGGCGGTGATCGCGCTCGCGCCCGGCGTGTCCGCCGGGTGGTGGTGGGCGCTCGCCGTCGGCTACTCGGTGCTGATGCTGTTCGAGTTCTTCGTGCCGCGGTGGCTCGAGCGCCACTTCGGGATCTACGCGGTCAGCCACAGCGCGATCATGAGCGTCGTGTGCGTCGCGCTGGTGATGCGGTTCGCCGGGCGCAGCGGCGTCGTGCCGACCGCGGACGTCGCGGTGCTGGCGGTGCTCGCGCTCGCCTCGACCTTCTCGATCGACGTGCTGCGCAAGATGTGGACTCCCGAGCACGAGATCGACGGCGTCGAGTCGTGGTCGAAGCTGATCGGCCTGCCGCGCACGGGCGTGCTCGGCGGCGCGCTGCTGGTGATCGCCGGCGGCGCGGCCGGCTGGCTCGGCCTGCGCGTCGGCGGCGGCGCGATCTGGCTCGCGGTGGTCACCGCGGTCACCGCGTGGGGCCTGGTCACGATCGTCGGGTTCGCGAAGGCGCCGACGGAGAAGGGCGAGAAGATGATGCAGGTCGTCGCCGGGGTGCACTACCTCGTGGTGTGGACCGGGATCGCGGTCGTCGCGGCCGCCGCGCACGGCGTGCGGTTCGACGTGCTCGGCCTCGAGGGGTCGCTGTGACCGCGCTGCGCTGGCCCGACGCGCTCGGCGACGCCGATCGCGCCCTGCTCGGCGGCAAGGCGCGCAGCCTCGCCGACCTCGCCGCGATCCCCGGCGTGCGCGTGCCGCCGTGGTTCGCCGTGCCCGCGACCGCGTTCGACGAGGCGATCGCCGCGGCCGGCGTCGCCGACGAGATCGACGCCGCGCTCGCGCGCCTCGCCGCCGCGACCGCCGATGCGCGCCGCGCCGAGGCCGAGGCGACCGCGACCGAGCTGGCCGCGCTGCTCGCCCGCGTCACCGTCCCCGCCGCGCTCCGCGCCGAGCTCGCCGCCGGCCTCGCCCGCCTCGGCGGCGGCCCGGTCGCCGTGCGCAGCTCCGCCCTCGACGAGGACGGCGCCGACAGCTCGTTCGCCGGCCAGCACGACACCTACCTGTTCGTCGCCGACGACGAGGTCGCCGACGCGGTCGCGCGGTGCTGGCGCTCGGCGTTCACCGAGCGCGCGCTGTTCTACCGCGCGACCAAGGGCCTGCTCGCGCGCAAGGTCGCGGTCGCCGTCGTGATCCAGCGGATGATCGACGGCGCCGTCTCCGGCGTGCTGTTCACCGCGGACGCCTCGTCCGGGGACCGGACGAAGATGATCGTCACCTCGACGTGGGGGCTGGGCGAGGGCGTCGTGTCGGGGCGGATGGCGTGCGACACGCTGATCCTGCAGCGCGCCGGCGCCGACACGGTCACGGTGATCGACCGCGACGTCGCCGACAAGGCGCAGGCCGTGCGCCGCAACGGCCACGGCACCCACGAGGTCGACGTCCCGGCCGCCGATCGCGACCGCCCGTCGCTCGACGACGCCGGCGCCTCGATGCTCGCCCGGCTCGGCGCCGCGGTCGAGCGCGCCTACGGCTTCCCGGTCGACGTCGAGTGGACCGTCGACGCCACCGGCCCGTGGCTGCTCCAGGCCCGGCCGATCACCCACCTGCCGCCGGCGCCCACGCCGGCGCGGCTCGCCGACGACCCGCACGCCGGCCGCAAGCGGCTGTGGGACAACTCGAACATCATCGAGAGCTACAACGGCGTCACGACGCCGATGACGTACAGCTTCGCGCGCCGCGCCTACGGCCTGGTCTACAAGCAGGCGTTCGGCCTGCTCGGCGTGCCGCGCCGCGACCTCGACCGCTCGGGGCCGGTGTTCGAGCAGATGATCGGGCTGATCAACGGCCGCGTCTACTACAACCTCGAGTCGTGGTACCGCGTGCTCCAGCTGCTCCCCGGCTACAAGTTCAACGCCGAGTTCATGGAGCAGATGATGGGCGTGAAGGAGGGCGCGTCGTTCGGCCACGCGCCCGCGCCGCGCTCGCCGCTGCAGCGGTGGCTGGTCGACCTGCCCGAGATGGTCGCGTCGCTCGGCGTGCTCGCCGCGCGGTTCGCGCGCGCCGAGGCGCTGGTCGCGCGGTTCTTCGACGACTTCGGCGACAACTACGGCGACTTCTGGGAGCGCGATCTCGAGGGCCTGTCGCTCGATCAGCTCGTCGACGTCTACCTCGACGCCGAGCAGCGGATCATGGGCCGGTGGCAGGCGCCGATCGTCAACGACATCCTGGCGATGATCTTCTTCGGCGCGCTGCGCAAGGCGCTGTCGTCGTGGGGGATGCCCGACGCCTCGGTCCACAACGACCTCTTGTGCGGCGAGGGCGGCCTCGAGTCGACCGAGCCGACGCGCGATCTGCTCGCGCTGATGGACGACGTCCGCAAGGACGCCGCGCTGTGCGAGCTGCTGCGCACGTCCGCTCCCGCCGACGCGCGCCGCGCGATCGCCGAGGCGCCGGCCGAGCGCTGGGGGTGGCTGCGCACCCGCCTGCGCCTCCACGTCGACCGGTTCGGCGACCGCTGCATCGACGAGCTCAAGCTCGAGCAGCAGACGCTGCGCGACGACGACACGTTCCTCTACGCCGCGCTCAAGGGCTACCTCGCCGCCCCGCCGGTGACGGTCGCGGAGATGGACGCGCGCGAGCGCGCGATCCGCGCCGCGGCGGAGGCCAAGGTCGCCGCCCACCTCGGGCGTGACGTGATCAAGCAGCGGCTGTTCCGGTTCCTGCTCGCCGGCGCCCGCCGCCACGTCAAGAACCGCGAGAACCTGCGGTTCGCGCGCACCCGCGCGTTCGGCCTGGTCCGCCGCGTCGTCGTCGCGATCGGCCACCGGCTGCACCAGCTCGGCCGGCTCGACGCCCCCGACGACGTGTTCTACCTGGAGCTCAACGAGCTGATCGGCTTCGCGCGCGGCACCGCGACGACGACCGACCTGCGCGGCCTGGTCGCCGTGCGCCGCGCCGAGTTCGCGCGCCACCGCACGGCCGCCCCGCCCGACGAGCGGTTCTGGACCACCGGCGCGGCCTACGTCGATCCGGTGATCGCGAGCCTCGCTGGCCGCGTCGCGCCGAAGGTCGCCGCCGCCGACGCCGGCGCGGTGCTCAAGGGCGTCGCCGCGGCGCCGGGCAAGGTCACGGCGCGCGCGCGCCTCGTCCACGATCCGCGCGGGACCGAGCTGGCGGGCGACGTGCTCGTCGCCAACCGCACCGATCCGGGCTGGGTGCCGCTGTTCCCCAGCGCCCGCGCCGTCGTCGTCGAGCGCGGCAGCGTGCTGTCGCACTCCGCGATCGTCGCGCGCGAGTTCGGCATCCCGTGCGTCGTCGGCCTGCGCGACGCGCTGTCGCTCTTGCGCGACGGCGCGATGGTCGAGGTCGACGGCGGCGCCGGCACGGTCACCGTGCTCTAGCGAACGGTCGAACTGCGCGGACAGTTCGACCACGCGTGGCACGCGCCGCGCGCAAGCTCGCGACATCACGGCGTGCGCGGCGTGGCCCGCGGCATGCTCATGGCGGCGGCGACACCTGCCAAGGACGCCTCCATGACCCGACTCCGCCTCTGTGCCCTCGTGTGCCTGCTGCTGCCGGCGTGCGCGACCTTCGACGCCGAGCCCGCCGACGACGCCGACGACGCGCACGACTCCACCTCGCTCGCGCTCAAGGGCCCGGGCGACACCGACCCGCCCGACTGCGACGACGACAACCCGTGCACGCGCGACACGCTGCGCCTCGGCGTGTGCCGACACACCCGGCTCACCAACGGCACGTCGTGCGACGACGGCGACGTGTGCAACGGCGGCGGGACGTGCAGCGCCGGGGTGTGCGTGCCGACCGCGCCGCCGAGCTGCGACGACGGCAACGCCTGCACCGACGACTGGTGCGAGCCGTCGCTCGGGTGCGTGTCCGAGGACAACACGGCGACGTGCAGCGACGGTAACGCGTGCACCGTCGGCGACGCGTGCGCGTCCGGCGTGTGCGAGGGGGCCGGCTCGACCTCCGGGACGATCGGCCTGCCGGCGATCACGGACGTCGTCGTGTCCGCCCCGGGTGGGCTGATCGACCGCGCGCCGGTGTACTACCTCGAGGGCACCGAGCTCGACGTCGAGCTGACCGTGCCCTCGTGCACGTACGTCACCTCCGTCCGCGTCGGCGACTCGACGCTCACCTCGGCGCCGCGCACGGCGTGCGGCGAGTTCGACTGGCCGCGCGACTGCGAGCCGCAGTACTACTCGATCGAGAGCGACACGGCCGCGGCCGACGGCTCGCGCCGGCTGCGCCTGCGCCTCCACCTGTCGCCGGCGCCCGGCGACGGCGCGAGCAAGCCGGTGACGATCGTCGCCGCGAGCGCCCTGGGCGAGGCGACGCACGCGCTGACCCTGGCGCGCGTCGCCGACGCCGCGCCGACGTTCATCGAGCTGTCGCTCGCCGCGGCCGACCTGCACAACGAGTTCATCGGCGAGGTCTACGACGGCTACGGCGACGACGGATCGCAGCAGCTCGCGTCGGGCGGGACGATCTACGACCCGGACTACAACGCGACGCGGATGAGCATCCTCGCCGACAACGCGCTGCGCGTCCGCCTCGACTTCAGCGCGGTCCAGGAGGACTGGTGCAACCCGCGCGTCCACGTCGACGCCACGTACACGCTGTTCGTCGACGCGGAGCGCGTCGTCGCGCTGCGCGACAGCACCCGCACCGACGTCTCGATGGACTTCGCGTGGTACTGCGACCTGCTGGGCGGGTTCATCCAGGGGATCAAGGCCGGGATGGCCGAGGACGGCGTCGTGCGCGCCGTGGACGACGCCATGGGCGGCCTGACGGCGCGGCTGACGGGCGCGCTGTGTCGGCCGGAGACCGGCTGCGGCGGCCTCGTGCTCGCGTCGGTGCCCGGCGAGCTCCGGATCAAGCTGCTCAACGGCCTGGGCTGGCCGGCGGTCGCGTTCGACGTCGACTACGACCCGAACGGCGCCAAGCACCCGAGCCCGTACGGCCTGCCGCTGCGGGCCGGCGAGAACGTCGTCGTCACCGGCGCCGGCGTCGCCGCGGCCTGCGACGGCGCGACGGCGCCGTGGGACGCGTGCTTCGGCGTGGCGACCGGCCCGGGCGGCGTGCCCAACGGCGTGGTCGTCGACGGCGAGGCCGCGCCGCCGGTCCCGCCCCCCTACGAGGGCGGGAACTACTTCGCCGAGCGCGCCGAGGCGCGCGCGGTGCTCGACATGGTGACGCGGACGCCCGGTGACCTGCCCCGGGCCGACGGGAAGGTCGGCATGCTGCTGGGCAAGCTCGCGGCCGCGGCGCGGCCGGCGCTGATCGGCACCGGGCCGTGCCAGCTCGCGACGCAGGGGCAGGACCTGCTCGGGCTCGGCGCCAACGACCTCACGCGCGGGGACAGCCTCGAGCTGGGGCGGGGCAGCTACCGGGTGACCGCGGTGTTCGTCGAGCCGACCGACCTGATCCCGCCGTGCGCGCCGTGACGGCCCGCGCCGCTCACGCGCCGCTCACGGTCCGACGACGGACACGACGAAGTCCTCGCCGAGCGCCTCGACCACCGCGTCGAGCGCGAACCGCCGGGTCTCGGTGATGTAGGCGTCGCAGCTGTCGCCGTGGGCGTCGTGGCCGAGCACGATCTGGAGCTGCGGCGGGATCGACGGCGCGGCCTGCCCATCCCAGCACGCCCAGATGTCGTGGTCGGCGCAGCCGCCGCCGTAGCCGACGGTGACGTCGAGGTAGCCGTCGTCGGTGACGGCCCACGACGTGACGTCGAGGAAGTCCCCGCCGAGCGCAGGGCAGTCGGTGCTGGTGAGCACCTCGCCCTGGCTCGGCGGGCCGCCGTCGTGGACGACGCAGGCGGTGAGGGAGAGCGGAAGGAGGAGACTGGCGAGGAGGGAGGGGAGGACCGAGGCCGGCATGACCCGGGCTTCTACACGGGTCATGCCACCTTCGACACGGGCGAAGTCGCAGGGTTGCCCGTGAGGCCCCCTCGAAAATCCGTCGGCGGGCGACGAGCCCCATGGCATGCTCGCCCTATGCGGCTGGCGCTCGTCATGGCCCTGGCGATGTTCGTCGCGACGCCGCCGGTCCAGCTCGCGGCCGAGCGCGACGCCGCCGCCCAGCTGTGGAAGCCGCGGTCGAAGTCGAAGAAGAAGGCCGCGACCCCGCCGAAAGGTGAGGCGGACGCCAAGGCCAAGGTGTCGGGCAAGAGCAGCCGCAAGGCCAAGGCCAAGGCGCCCAAGCGGAGCAAGAAGCAGGCGGCCGCGAAGGCGCGGGCGAAGGCCAAGGCGAAGAAGCGCGCCGGAGCGGAGAGCGCCGACACCGGCGACGACTTCGCGATCTACGAGGAAGTCGGCGGCGACCTCGACTGACCGCGGCTCGGCGGTCGTCCCACCGCTGAACAGGCGTGCGGGTTCGCGAGGAATCTCCGCGACCTGCGGTCGAAAAATTGCCCGCGCGATCCGCGCGTGCCTATTTCGACCACGATGGATCGATCCCGGCGCACGTCCTCTCGGGGGCGCGACGGCGGCGGGGCCCCTGACGGGGCCGCCGTGCCGGCCCAGTCACGGCTGACCGTCGGCGCGCGCCGCAACCGCCGGCGCTCGGCACCGCTGCGCGAGCGCCTGCCCGCGCTGCGCGAGGTGCCGGGGCGCGTGGTCATCTCGTGCGGGCGCACGCTGCGCCGCGCGGTCCCGGCGCTCGCCGTGCTGACGATCGCCGGCGGCGTCGGCACCGGCGTGTGGGCCGGCTACCGCTGGCTGACGACCTCGCCCCGGTTCGCGATCGACACGATCCACGTCGCCGGCGCGCGCGCGCTGTCGGCCGACGAGGTCCGCGCCCGCCTGCCGGTCGCGCTCGGCGACAACGTGTTCCTCGCCGACCTCGACGCGGTCGAGGCGCGGCTCGAGGCCGAGCCGTGGGTCGCCGACGCCGAGGTCCATCGCCGGCTGCCGCGCACGATCGAGATCGAGCTGACCGAGCGCACCGCCGCCGCGGTGATCGAGGCCGACGGCCTGTACCTCGCGGACGAGCACGGCCGGCCGTTCAAGCGCGCGCGCCTCGACCTCGGGGAGGCCGACGGCCTGCCGATCATCACCGGGATCGCGCGCGACCAGCTCCGCGACGACCCGGCCGGCGCCGCGGGGCGGATCCAGCACGCGCTCACGACGCTCGCGGCGTGGACCGGCGACGCCGCGACGCGCCCCGCGATCGGCGAGGTCCGCGTCGACGAGCGCCGCGCCGTCACGCTCTACACGTTCGAGGACGCGGTCGCGGTCCGCCTCGGCGAGGCCGACGGCGAGCCGCTGCGCGCCCGGCTGTCCCGGTTCGACGCGGCGTGGGCCGCGCTGACGCCCGACGAGCGCCGCCGCGCCCGCGCGATCCACCTCGACCACGACACCCGCCCCGACCACGTCACGGTGGCGTTCGCGGCGACGGAGACCCCCTGAGCCATGGCCAAGACCAAGCCCAACGAGATCATCGTCGGCCTCGACATCGGCACCACCAAGATCGCCGCGATCGTCGGTGAGGTCACCGAGGAGGGCGTCGACGTCATCGGCATCGGCACCGCGCCGTCCAAGGGCCTGCGCCGCGGCGTCGTCAACAACATCGACGCCACCGTGTCGTCGATCCAGGCGGCGATCGACGAGGCCGAGAACATGGCCGGCTGCGAGATCCAGACCGTCTACGCCGGGATCTCGGGCGCCCACGTCCGCGGGCTCAACTCGCACGGCATCGTCGCGGTCAAGGACAAGGAGGTCCGCGACGCCGACGTCGCCCGGGTGATCGAGGCCGCCAAGGCGGTCGCGATCCCGATGGACCGCGAGGTGCTCCACGTCCTGCCCCAGCAGTACGTGATCGACGACCAGGACGGGATCCGCGACCCGGTCGGGATGGCCGGCGTCCGGCTCGAGGCCAAGGTCCACATCGTCACGACCGCGGTCACGTCGGCGCAGAACGTCGTCAAGTGCGCCAACCGCTGCGGGCTCAGCGTCGCCGACATCGTGCTCGAGCCGCTCGCGTCGGCGCAGGCGGTGCTCGAGGACGACGAGAAGGAGCTCGGCGTCGCGGTGATCGACATCGGCGGCGGCACCTGCGACGTCGTCGTCTACGCCGAGGGCGCGCTCGTCCACTCGGCGGTGCTGCCCCTCGGCGGCGGCCACATCACCAACGACGTCGCGACCGTGCTGCGCACGCCGCTCGACTCGGCGGAGAAGATCAAGAAGAAGTACGGCGTCGCGTCGCGCGCGCTGGTCGAGGACGGCGCGACGATGGAGGTGCCGTCGGTCGGCGGCCGCGGGCCGCGGGTGATCCCGCGCGTCCAGCTCGCCGAGATCATCGAGCCGCGCGTCGAGGAGATCTTCGAGCACATCAAGCGCGAGCTGATGCGCTCCGGCTACGCCGACGGCCTCGCCGCCGGCGTCGTGCTCACCGGCGGCGCGACCGCGCTCGACGGCGTGTGCGACGTCGCCGAGCAGGTGCTCGGCGTGCCCGCGCGCCGCGGCATGCCCGGGCGCGTCGGCGGGCTCGTCGACGTCGTGCGCTCGCCGGCGTACGCGACCGGCGTCGGGCTCGTGCTCTACGGCGCGCGCCAGGGACGCCAGCTCGCGCTGCGCGCGCCCGCCGGCGCGCAGACCGATCGCGGCGTGTTCCGTCGCGTGTGGGGCCGGCTCGCCGAGATGTTCTGAAAAAAAAATCAGGATCAGATCGCGCGCGAGATCAAAAAATTTGCCCCGGTGATCGCCCGACTTGCATAAGGGACAGAAGAACGGGGAGGAACCACACCATGGCACTCATCGAATTCGACGACGTCAGCCACGCCAAGATCCTCGTGATCGGCGTTGGTGGTGGCGGTGGCAATGCCGTCAACACCATGATCAGCGGCAACCTCGACGGCGTCGAGTTCGTGGCCGCCAACACCGACCTCCAGGCGCTCGAGGCCAACATGGCCGCGCACAAGATCGCCCTGGGCAACTCGCTCACCAAGGGGCTCGGCGCCGGCGCCAACCCCGAGGTCGGGCGGCGGTCGGCGGAGGAGAGCATCCAGCAGATCGCGGACTGCATCTCCGGCGCGGACATGGTGTTCGTGACCGCCGGCATGGGCGGCGGCACCGGCACCGGCGCGGCGCCGGTGATCGCGCAGGTCGCGCGCGACTGCGGCGCGCTCACCGTCGGCGTCGTGACCAAGCCGTTCGGGTTCGAGGGCAAGAAGCGGCTGCGCCAGGCCGACGAGGGCATCTCGCGGCTCGAGCGCGCCGTCGACACGCTGATCGTCATCCCCAACAACCGCCTGCTCGCGCTCGTCGGCAACAACACCTCGATGATCGAGGCGTTCCGCAAGGCCGACGCGGTGCTGCTCAACGCGGTCCAGGGCATCAGCGACCTGATGACCGTCCCCGGCCTGATCAACGTCGACTTCGCCGACGTCCGCACGATCATGTGCAACATGGGCCGCGCGCTCATGGGCTCGGGCGCCAGCTCGGGCAAGCGCCGCGCGATCGAGGCGGCCGAGATGGCGATCAGCTCGCCGCTGCTCGAGGACGTCAGCATCGAGGGCGCGACCGGCATCCTGATCAACGTCACCGGCGGCCCGGACCTCGGCCTGCACGAGGTCAACGAGGCGGCCTCGCTGATCCAGAAGGCCGCCCACGAGGACGCGAACATCATCTTCGGCTCGGTGATCGACCCCAACATCACCGACGAGGTCCGCATCACCGTGATCGCGACCGGCGTCGACAAGAACCGCGAGGCGCGGGTGCCGACGGAGAACGTCCACACCGCGACGACCGCGCGCGCATCGGCCGGCTACCAGGTCGCCCTGCCGTACGACGTGTCGACGCAGATCACCAAGGAGTATCCGCCTCCGGCGGTGCCGCCGCGCAAGTCGGCCGAGCTGCCCAAGGCCGTCGTGGTCGAGGACGCCGAGGTCGACATGCAGTGGCAGGCCGGCCCCGATCAGACCGAGCTGACCGCGGTCGAGCGCGCCCTCGCCGAGCTCAACGCCGACGGCGAGCCCGTGCCCGAGCCCGCCGAGCTGTCGCAGCGCCTCGCCACCGGCTCCGGCCCGCTGACGCCGGCCGAGGGCCAGCCGCTGGTCGCGCCCGCGCCGGAGAGCGGCCGCAAGAAGGCCCTGCCCCGCCCGAGCCTGAAGTCCGTGCTCGGCGACGACATGGAGAGCGAGCTCGACGTCCCGACGTTCATCCGTCGCCACAACGCGACGACCTGAGCGACGCGCCCGCGCCGCAGCGACACCGGGGGCCGTGCAGGCCCCCGTCGCCGTTTTCGGGGCGAGCGCGGCGCCACGAGGGCCCGTGCGTCGCGCGCCGACGCGGGCGTTGACGCCGGGTACCCTTTCAGGTACCTGACCGAGTCCCGTCAGGTACCCGCAGGATGTCGCACACCACCGACCCGAACGCGCGCGCCTGGGTCCGCGGCCAGGAGTCGCCCTGGACCTGGGCGAACCTCGCCACCGTCGTGCGCGTGGTCGCGTGCCTGGTGATCTTCGCCCACGCCTACCGGACCGGCGACGAGACCTGGAACTTCGTGGGCCTGGGCGTGTACTGGGTGCTCGACGTGGTCGACGGCGCGCTCGCGCGGGCGTTCGACCAGGAGACGCGGATCGGCGCGCAGCTCGACATCCTGTCCGACCGGCTGCTGGTCTGCCTGTTCTACCTGAACTACGTCGTGCTCCACCCGGCGATGCTGGTGCCGGTCCTGCTGTTCCTGTTCCAGTTCATGGGGATCGACCACTACCTGTCGAACCAGTTCGTGCGCTGGCCGGTCAAGTCGCCCAACTACTTCTACCTGGTCGACCAGAAGATCTGGGCGATCAACTGGTCGCGCTCCGGCAAGCTGCTCAACAGCGCGATCGTCACGCTCGTGCTGGTCGGGACGAACAACCCGTGGGCCGGCAGCGCGGTGGCGCTGTTCATCATCGGGCTCAAGGTCTACTCGTGCGTGCTGCTGGCGCGCATCCCGGACCCGGAGCCGGGGTGGCTGCGCCCGGCCGAGCGCGCCGCAGCCTGACTCAGCTCTCCGAGGGCTCGGGATTCATCGCGGGGATCGCGCGCGCCGCGGCCGGATCGTCGTCGACGTCGGCGGCGTCCGGCGCGACCTCGGCCGGCGACGCCGCCTCGACCGGGTGCTCGGGATCGCTGAGGTCGGGCACGACGACCGCCTCGATCACCGCGCCCTCGGCGACGACCTCGGCCTCGCCCTTCGCCGCGCTCCGGCTGCCGTACGCCAGCGACACCAGCATGATCCCGAACAGCGACAGGATCGCCCAGGTCGGGAGCTGCACCGTCGCGCCGAGCCACGCGAGCGCGAAGAACCGCGGCGTGCGCCCGACGATCTGCGCGCCGATGTAGCGCCACACCGGGTACCCCGAAGCGGGCGCGAGGATCCGGATCGGCGACAGCGGCAGGAACGGCACGAGCGAGAAGATCACGACGATCCAGAACGGCGCGCGGGCCATCCACCGCACCGCCCAGCGGAACACGCGCGTCTCGCGCGCGCCCTGCGTGCGCGGGTGGCGCATCCCCCACTCGACCAGGGCGTAGTCGGAGAAGCTGACGACGACGCTACCCGCGGTCGCGGCGAGCGCGATCCACAGCGGGTCGTAGTAGCGCGCGAAGTAGAGCAGCCCCGGCTCGTGCGGGATCGGGATGACCGAGTTGGTCGGGATGCAATAGACCGCGAGCAGGAACAGGCCGGCCATGTCCGGCACGACCAGCACGAGCGCCGCGCCGAGCGCCGCGAGCACGCCGAGCGCCACGACGAACATCCGCCAGTACCGCGACAGCGGCACGCGGCGCAGGCGCCGCATGCGGATCCGTCGGGTCTGGCTGGCGGGCATCGGAGGACTCGGAGTAGCGAGAATCCCGGCCGCGGTCAACGTGCGCTCTTGATGTCCGGTACCCGGACGGGTACTCGACAGCGGCCGCGCGTCGTAGGAAACGTCCCGCGCGTCCGCGCGTGTGGAAGGTCCACCGCTAAGGGCGAGTCCGGTCCGGGCCTCCGCGCACTTGCGCTCTGGCCCGACCATTGCTGTGGACGGTCGCATGAACCAAGCGGTGGCGGTGCTGATCGGAGCCCTCGCGGGGCTGCACATCTCGACGTGGGGCATGTACAAGGACGGGCCGCACGAGGGGTTCCGGTGGGCGAAGTACTTCCGCTCGACGGTCGTCGGCGCGGCGGTCGGCGCGGCGGCCTACCCGTTCGTCGCCTGGGACCTCGTCGGCGATCCCGGGCTGCGCCTCGTCTACTGGGGCCTCGTCTACTGCCTCGAGCGCGGCGCGACCGAGTTCTGGAAGTACTTCATCCGCGAGGAAGATCAGGCGAAGTACTTCATCCCGATGCAGTTCGGGATCATGGGCCGCCCGATGAAGAACGCGCCGCTGCGGATCGGGATCGGCGTCGGCGTCGCGGTGATCTGCGTGCTGGTGTTCTTCGGGCTGCAGGCGCTCGAGCGTCGCGTCGAGCTGCCGGCGTGGGCTCTGGTCGTCACGGTCGGCAGCGTGTTCGGCTGGATCTCCGCCTGCGGCGGCGCGTGGAAGGACGCGCCGATCGAAGGCTTCGAGACGTTCAAGTTCTTCCGCAGCCCGGGCGTCGCGGCCGCGTGGGCGTGCCTGGTCGTGCCGTTCACGACCTCGTGGACGATCCTCGCGCTCGCCGCCGAGGGCTTCACGGTCGCGAGCATCGAGACGTACAAGAAGTTCGGCCACCCCGACAAGCCGCCGGGCAAGTTCGACGGCAAGCCGATCGTCGCGCCCGAGCACTTCGAGTTCCGCCGCCCGTTCGCGGTCGTGTTCTTCGCGATCTGGGCGGCGGTGCTCGTCCACCTGCCGTGGGCGATGCTCGAACGAGTCTGAGAGTGAGGAGTACCCGAACGGGTACTTGTCCTCCATGATGCGGTCACTTCAACGTCCCGTGGTTCCTGGACTGGGAGGTGACGTCGTGCCGTTGATGAAATCCTTGCGTCAGATCGCGCCCGCCCCGGGCATCGCCGCGCGAGCGCTGTTCGATCGTCACCACCCGATCCTCGCGCAGATCGTGCCGATGCGCCGGTGCAACCTCGCGTGCGGCTACTGCAACGAGTACGACAAGGTGTCGAAGCCGGTGCCGCTCGCCGACGTCGAGCGATGGCTCGACAAGCTGGCGGCGCTGCGTTGCGAGATCGTCACGCTCAGCGGCGGCGAGCCGATGCTGCACCCGGACGTCGAGGCGATCATCGCCGGCATCCGACGGCGCCGGATGATCGCGGGCCTCATCACCAACGGCTACTTCCTCCAGCCGGACCGGATCGAGGGGCTCAACCGCGCCGGGCTGCAGTTCCTCCAGATCAGCATCGACAACATCCGCCCCGACGCGGTGTCACAGAAGAGCCTGAAGGTCCTGGACGCCAAGCTCGAGAACCTGGCGAAGCACGCGAGGTTCGGCGTGAACGTCAACTCGGTGCTGGGCTCCGGCTGCGAGCGCCCCGAGGACCAGCTCGAGATCGCGCGGCGCGCGAAGGAGCTGGGCTTCTCGACCTCGGTCGGGATCATCCACGACGGCACCGGGCACCTGCAGCCCCTCGGCGAGCGCGAGCGAGGCGTCTACGACGAGATCGTCGGCACGAGCGCGGGCATGTACACGCGGATCCGCTCGTTCCAGCAGAACTTGATCGACGGCAAGCCGAACGACTGGAAGTGCCGCGCGGGCGCGCGCTACCTCTACGTGTGCGAGGACGGGCTGGTGCATTATTGCTCCCAGCAGCGAGGCGCTCCCGGCATCCCGCTCGCTGACTACACCCGAGAGGACATCGCCCGAGAGTTCGACCGCCCGAAGCCGTGCGCGCCGCTGTGCACGATCGGGTGCGTCCATCGCGCCTCCGTCCTCGACGGGTGGCGCCGGAGCCCCGCATGAACGTCCGCGAGCTGATCCGCACGATCCCCGACTTCCCGAGGCCCGGCATCCGGTTCCGGGACATCACGCCGCTGCTCGGCGACGCCGACGGGCTCGCCCAGGTCGTGCACGACCTCGCCGAGCCGTTCCGCGGCAAGATCGACGTCGTCGCCGGGATCGAGGCGCGCGGGTTCATCTTCGGCGCCGCCGTCGCGCGGGCGCTGCACGTCGGGTTCGTGCCGATCCGCAAGCCGGGCAAGCTGCCCGGCGAGGCGATCGGCCACGACTACGACCTCGAGTACGGCACCAACCGCGTCGAGGTCCACGTCGACGCGGTCGCGCACGGCGAGCGCGTGCTGCTGGTCGATGACCTGCTCGCGACCGGCGGCACCGCCGCCGCGGGCGCCGCGCTGGTCGAGCGGCTCGGCGGCCGCGTCGTGGCGTGCGCGTTCGTGGTCGAGCTGGTCGGGCTCCCCGGACGCGGCGTGCTCGAGGGCCGCGGCCTGGCGGTTCACGCGCTCTGTTCGTTCACCGAGCAAGACTGAAGATCTCCGCGACGGGAGTACCCGTGTGGGTACTTGTGCGGCGCCGGTGGTTCTCTACCCTTGCGCGTGCAAAAGGTGACAGGGCCGTCAAAAAGCGTGCATGTACCGGCGCTGGCGACGCTGCGTTCACCACCACGTCTCGTGGAGCTGAGCGGTGTTGCACACCGCTCCTCCGCTGGCCCGGCGGTTGCTGAGGCGTCACGCACGTGTTTGGAGGTGCGTTGACGATGACGGCCGAGCCCATCCTGCGTCGACTCGCGGCCGCGTCGACCTTCGTCGACGTCGCGCAGACCGCGCTCGGCATCGCGATCCAGATGCTGGACGCGGTGTGCGGCGCCGTCGACGCGCACGACGAGGGAGAGCACCCGGTCGCGTGCGTGGCCTCGACGTACCTCGATCGCCGGACGCTGGTGCGATACCTGCGCGAGGGCTACCGCGACGACCCGTGCCGCGCCCAGGCGCAGGCGTCGCACGCGCCCGTCCTCAGCACGGACGTGCTCGCGCCGCGCCAGATGCGAGAGCTCGCGGCGACGCACGGCTGCCTGGACGGCATGTGCCGGTACATCGTCGTCGGCCCGCTCACCGGCGTCGGCGCGACGGTCGGGACGCTGCGCGTCGCCAGCGACCACGAGCTGCCGCGGACCGCGCGCGAGCAGGTCAGCGCGCTGTGTACGCAGGTGTCGGTGCGGCTGGCGCAGCTCGGGTTCCGCGCGGCGCCACCGGCGTCGCCGCTGGCCGGGCTGACGCTGCGCCAGCGCGAGGTCGCGCGCCTGGTCGCCAAGGGCCTGTCGAACCTCGAGATCGCCGAGGCGCTCGACGTGACCGACAACGCGGTGAAGAAGCACCTCAAGCTGATCGCCGCGACGCTCGACCTGTCCAACCGCGCCGAGCTGGCCGCGCTCGCCAGCCGCGACCTCGAGGCCGTCGATCACCTCGACCCGGCGCGACTGCAGCCGGGCTTCCAGCTCGTCTGCGCCGCGGGCGGGTGAGCCGCGGTCGCCCCGAGTCGACGGCGTCGCGAGTCACGGCACCCGCACCGTCTCGTACTGGGTCGCCCCGATCGCGCCAGGCGGGATCGGCGTGGCGGCGGCGCGGGCCTCGAGCGCGGCGAGCAGGCAGGCGCCGCCGGGCTCGACCGCGAGCGAGCCGCCGGCGTCGATCGTGATGCGGGGCTCGGCCGGATCGAGGCGCAGCCGCAGGCTGAGCCAGCCGGGCGCGGGGTGCTGTGTCTTGCAGGCCGCGACCTCGGGCGAGGCGTGGTAGGCGGCGAGCAGCGCGCCGAGCACCTCCAGGCCGGACACGGTGCCCTCGCCGCGCAGCTGGAAGTGCGCGGTCGAGGTGAACAGCGGCGCCTTCGACACCGGGTCCTGCGTCGGCGCGCCGCCCGAGAACATCGAGCTGACGAACAGCTCGTGGCGGTCCGGCACCTCCTGCAGGCGCGTCGACCAGTCCCACTCGGACTGACTGTCGGGCTGGACGACCTCGAGCCGGCACACCTCGCCGCGGCACTCGAGGTCCCACGCGACGGAGTCCGGCACGTCGGCGAGCGCGCGCTCGATCAGCGGTCGGACGCGCGCGTCGGCGTCGGCCGAGGGCGCCGAGCGGTCGAACCGCTCGTCGAGCCGCAGCCGCGCCTCGACCTCGCGCTCGGCGTCAGCGAGGCGGGCCTCGACGGCCGCGAGCTGGTCGGGGCAGGCGGCGGGGAGCGTGGTCACGGCCACGGGCGCGCGGGCCCGGACCGGCGACGGCGGCGCGGCGGGTCGGGGCGCGGCGACGGCCGGCGGCGACGGCGACGGCGACGGCGGCGCGGCGGGCGCCTCGTCGACGCCGCGCGTCGCGACGAGCAGGACGTTGCCGGCGACGCTGGCGGCGAGCGCGCAAGACAGCAGGATGACTGGCCGGGGCATGGTGGCGATGCTGTCGGCAAGGCCCCCGCGCGGTCGCCTGGAAACTTCGGCGTGCCGGATCTTGCCGGCGGTGTGCGATGCTCGCGGGGTGCGCGTCAGTTCTCCCGCGCTCGCCCTCGCCCTGATCGCCGCCGCCTGCGGCGACGCGTCGCTCGGCGGCCCGTCTGACGATGACGGCCCGGACGCGGCGGAGGATGAGGATCCGATCGACGCGCGGCCGGCGATCGACGCGCGCCCCCCGATCGACGCGCGGGTGTGCGCCGGCGGCGACGCGCGGATCGAGGACAGCACCACCGGGCACTGCCTCGTCTACTTCGGCACGCCCGCGACGTGGTCCGACGCGCGGACGGCGTGCGCAGCGATCGGCGGCGAGCTGGCGACGATCGGCAGCCTGGCCGAGAACAACCTCGTGCTCGGGCTGCCGACGAACGTGCTCGAGGAGCCGGACGTGTGGCTCGGCGCGAGCGACGTCGCGATGGAGGGCACGTTCGTGTGGGCGAGCGGCGAGGCGATGGGCTACACGAACTGGCGCGCGGGCGAGCCCAACGACGGCGGCGCCGAGGCCGGCCCCGAGGACTGCATGATCCTCGAGGCCGACACCGAGGGCACGTGGGACGACCGCGGGTGCGGCGCGCTCTATCCGTACCTGTGCGAGCGGTCGTGACCGCGCGCCGCGCTACCAGGTGAACGCCAGGCTCGACCCGAGCACGAGCGACGTCTCGCCGAGCTCGGTGAACATCGGCGGGCGCTCGGGCGCCGGCGCGGCGGTGCAGTCGTCGTCGACCTGCCCGCGGCACGCGACATAGCCGGCGGGCTCGGCCGTCGGCGCGGCGAGGACGCGCCAGCCGAGCTGCCAGCCGACGCGGTTGGGGAAGCCGCGCGGCTGCTCGATGCGGTGATCGAACATCAGGCCGAACCCCGCGCCGAGCTGCGTCGCCTGGCTGGTGGACAGCCGCGCGCGGACGGTCTCGTTGGGCGCGACCGGATCGCCGGAGACGAAGCGCCGCCCGGCGTGCGCCTCGACCCACAGCGACGCCATCGAGTTCGGCCCGATCCACCGCGAGCCGAAGCGCAGCACGTCGTAGCGGACGTTGACGCCGAGCTGGTGGAGCGCGCCGTAGCGCACGCTCGACGGGCCGCGCGCCGAGATCTCAAGGTAGCCGTACTCGGCGTCGACCGCGAGCGCGCCCCAGCGGTGCCCGGCGGCGACGAGCCCACCGAGCCCGGAGTACACGGCGTCCTCGAGCTCGAGCACGCCGACCAGGCTGCCGACCCGGACCTCGGCGCCGGTGGTGTCGTGGTCCTGGTAGGGATCGTCGACCCAGCGGTCGCGGACGTGTGACTCGTCGGCCCAGGCGGCGCCGTGTGTGAAGCCCAGGCACAGGGCGGTCGCCCCGAGCGCCGCGGTGCGGCTCGTCGTGTTCGCCATTTGCGCGTCCCTCGCTTGCGGTGGGTGGCGGTGGAGACGGCGAGTAGCAGGCGGCGTGCCGGCGCGCGCCGCGCGTGGAGTGCTATGAGTGGGCCATGGACGTGGTCGGCTTGGTGGCCGTCATCCTCGCGCTCGGCTCGCCCGCGTACGTCGTCAAGAAGGTGCTCGAGCACCGGCGGGAGCGGCTGCGGATGGAGCTGGAGGCGAGGACCGGCGGGGCGGGCGAGCGCGCGCAGCTCGCCGCGCTCCAGGAGGAGCGCAAGCTGCTGGCGGAGCGGGTCGAGCACCTGGAGACGATCGTGTGCAGCGTCGACCACGACCTGAACCTCAAGCTGGTGAAGCTGATCGACGAGCAGCGGCTGCTCGCGCCCGCGCCGGAGCCCGCGCCGGAGCCCGTGTCCGCCACGCCCGCGCCCGCGCCGGGCGCGACGGGGCTGGCGCGCACGATGACCTCGCCGGTGGCGAAGGCGCGCGGCACCGGCGAGCTGATGCCCGGCGACGTGCTCGCCAGCCGCTACCGGATCGAGCGGCTGCTCGGGCGCGGCGGGATGGGCGCGGTCTACCTCGCGCACGACGAGGTCCTCGACGACACGGTCGCGCTCAAGCTGATCTCCAGCGCGTGGGCCGCCGACGAGCGCGCGCTGGTCGAGCGCTTCAAGCGCGAGGCCGCGGCGGCGCGCAAGGTGTCGTCGCCGAACGTGATCCGCATCCACGATCTGGGCGAGGCGCGCCCGGGCTGCCTGTACCTGTCGATGGAGTACTTCCCCGGGCGCACGCTCGCCGAGGTGATCGCCGCGCGCGGCGTCGTGCCGCTCGCCGACGCCTACGACATCCTCGCGCAGGTGTGCGTCGGGCTGGCGGCGGCGCACGACGCCGGCGTCGTCCACCGCGATCTCAAGCCGCACAACGTGCTCGTCGGCGAGCGCAACGCGGTGAAGCTGATCGACTTCGGGCTGGCGAAGGCAGGCGCGGCGGACGGCATGACCGGCTCGGGGATGCTGCTCGGCACGCCGCACTACATGGCGCCGGAGCAGGTGCGCGGCCGGCCGGTGGACGCCGCGGCGGACCTCTACGCGCTGGGCGCGCTCGCGTACCACGTGTTCACCGGGCGCCCGCCGTTCACCGGCGACAACGCGATCGCCGTCGGGTTCGCGCACCTGTCGGAGGCGCCGGCGCCGCCGCGCCAGCTCCGCGCCGAGCTGCCGGCGGCCGTGGAGGCCGCGGTGCTCGCCGCCCTCGCCAAGGACCCGCGCGCGCGGCCGGCGAGCGCCCTAGCGTTCCGCGACGCGCTGCCGCGGTAGAGAGCGGCGCGACAGGCGCCGCGCGCAGGCACCCACGCCGCCAGCGGCGGTCGCGCCTCAGAACGGGCGAGTCATGCACCGCTGACTGTCAGCATCCTTCGACACGGGCCTCGCTGGCGCTCGGCCCTGCTCAGGATGAGCGGAACCTGGGTTCCGTCTCCGTCTCCGTCTCCGTCGGGGAGCCCCCGCTCGTCCTGAGCAGGGCCGAGCG
>WYBA01000467.1 GCA_011526095.1 Myxococcales bacterium
GCGCAGCCGGCGCGGCGGGCGCAAGCGCCGCGGCTGGCCCAGCGCACCTGCACCACCACCCGGCGCACTGACGCGCGCCGTCTCCGCCTCCGCCTCCGTCTCCGTCTCCGTCTCCGTCTCCGCCTCCGCCTCCGCCTCCGTCTCCGTCTCCGTCTCCGTCTCCGTCTCCGTCTCCGTCTCCGTCTCCGTCTCCGTCTCCGTCTCCGTCTCCGTCTCCGTCTCCGTCTCCGTCTCCGTCGGGAAGCTCCCGCTCGTCCTGAGCAGGGCCGAGCGCCAGCGAGGCCCGTGTCGAAGGACGCTGACAGTCGACAACGTCTGCCTCGCGAGCCAGCTCCGTCAAGACGTCCTTCGACCTCCTCGCCACGCCCGCGCTAGTACAGCGCGAGCGCGCCCGTGATCGCGTCGATCCTCGCCTCCTCGTCGGGCCCGATCCCGCACGCCGTCGCCGTCGGCACGCCGTGGAACTCGGTGTGCCCGGCGTCGACGATGAGGTGCGCCTCGAGCCCGGCCTCGACCGCCCGGCGGTGGACCTCGCGCAGCGCCTCCTCCGACGACACCTGCACGCACACCTTGGCGAACCGCCCCGCCAGCCAGCTCGCCTCCGCCGGCGACAGCTCGACCGGCCGGCGCTCGTCGCCGGTCAGCCCGGCCGCGGCCACCCGTCGCGCCAGCCACGCCATCGACGCGTGCGCGCCCTGCGCGATCTCCTTGCCGCGCCGCATCTTGAGGTCCTTGCGGATCACGATCACCTGCTTGATGCGCGGCGGCGGCGGCGGCGACGACGGAGCGTCCATCCCCGCACGTTCGACCGACGCGACACCCCGGTCAAGCGCCGCGCCGCCGTGGCATGATCGTGGCCATGCCCACCTGCCGAGGCTGCAAGGACGAGGTCGACACGCTGGTCTCCGTCACCGTCGGAGGCAAGAAGGTCAAGCTGTGCGAGGACTGCGCCGATCGCGCGCGCGAGGAGGGCGAGATCGCCCGCGAGAGCGAGTCCGTGATCCAGGGCATGATGGGCTACAAGGGCCGCCGGTAGCGCCGGCGCTCGCCGCGCGCGACCGCCCGCTCGCCACGCTCAGCGCGACGGGGCCGGCCCCGGGCGCTCCCACGGCGACACCAGCCCGTGCCGCCGCCAGCCGGTGGTGAGCAGCCAGCACCTCGGGTACGCCACCGGCACGAGCTCCGTCTCGGGTGTGAGCCGCACCGGCGGCGTGGGCTCGCTCCACCCGTCCCAGTGCCAGCCCGTCGCGAACCGATCGAGCGGCGCCCCCGACCGCGCCGTGTCCTCGCGGTGCCGGCGCCAGTTGTTGAGCACGTAGGCCAGCGCGTTGCGGCACTGCCGCGGCGTCGTCAGCGTCTCGCGATGGTAGCGGTCCGCGAACACCTGGCCGCGCGCCCGCCGACCGCTCCGCCGGGTCAGCGCCGCGTTGATCCGCTTCGCCGCGCTGATCTGGAACGCCTGCAGCCCGCGCGCGAGCGCCTGCTCGTCCTCCGCCTCGCAGATCAGGTGGACGTGGTTGCCCTGGATCGACAGGTGCACGATCCGGAACCGCTCGCGCTCGAGCACGCAGCTCACCGCCCGCCGCAGGGCGCGCCACATGTCGAGCCGCCGCAGCCGCCCCACCCGCTCGACCACCCGCAGCGTCACGTGCACCGGATGGTGGCGGCTCAGCGCGGGCCTGGCCTTGTGCGGCTGGCTCGCCCGCGGGCCCCGCGCCGGACGCCCCGCGCCGGCGCGCTTGCCTCCCCAGGTCCGGATCACCAGCGGCAGCTGCCTCCCCATCTTGATTTCGCCGATATCATGTTTCTTCAGCGCGCGCACTCTGCCACGGACAACCTGCGAGCCGCGCCCCGTGCCGCCCCTTGCCACCCGCCCCGCCGCCGAGGAATTCGCCCACCCGACACGCCGCCGAAACGCGCGGCCGCTACGGTGCTCGCCATGCGCACGGTCCACGGCTTCTTCCACGCGCTGCGCGTCGCCGGGCAGGCAGCGCACGTCGTGGTGACGGCGGCGCTCTATCTGTCCCTGGTCGCCGCCACGCGCCAGGCCACACCGGGCGGCAAACCGGGGCAGACCGCGCGGCGCGCCGCAACCTGAGGCCCGCCCGCGTATCCTCGAGCGGGCATGCCGCGTGCCCTGCCCCGCCTCGCGCCCACCCTCTGCCTCGCGATCGCGGCGGCGCTGCTGGCCGCGGCCGCGCCCGCCGCCGCCCAGCCCGGCCCCGCGCCCGCCGCCGCCCAGCCCGCCCCCGCCGCCGCGGCGCCCGTCGGCGTGGCGCTCGAGTGCCAGGGCTGGGGCCGGACCAAGGCGTGCCCGGCGTTCCTGCTCGGGTTCATCGAGGGCACGCCGGCCCTGCGCAGCTCCCCGCGCGCCGGCGCCGACGTCGTGCTCTACGTCAACGTCACCGAGGTCGCCAACGCCGACCACCTCCACCTCCGCTTCGTCGGCGAGGTCGGGGGCGCGCCGCCCGTCGTCGAGATCGAGCTCGACCTCGACACCCGCGGCGACGACGACGCGCAGCGCGCGCAGCTACTGCCCGCGTTCACCCGCGGCGTCGCGCTGTTCGTCGCGGCCCGCCACCCCGACGCGGTCGCGATCACGCTCGAGGCGCCCGCGCCCGCGGCCGTCGCGCCGCCGCCGACGTCGCCGTGGGGGTTCGAGGCGAGCCTGGGCGGCTACGGCAGCTACACCCGCGGCTATCGCTCGATGAACCTGTGGGGCAGCCTCGGCGTGTCGCGCGTCACCCGCACGCGCCAGCTCGCGCTCGACATCGGCTCGAGCTGGGGGATCAGCCGCCAGCCGCCCCTCGTGATCGACGGCGAGGAGGTCTCGCTCGACACCGACCAGTACTCGGTGTCGGCGACCGGCCTGTACGAGCGCCACCTCGACCCGCACTGGTCGGTCGCCGCGACGTCGTCGGTGTGGCACGAGGACCCCGAGGGCCAGATGGATCTGGCGTGGGACGGCCGCGTCGGCGTCGAGTGGGATCTGTTCCCCGCCGACGACCCGCGCGGCAACCGGCTCGCGGTCGCCTACCTCGCGGGCTACCGCGCCGAGCGCTACAACGTCGAGAACGAGCTCGGCGAGACGTCGGCGCATTACCCCGTGCACGGCGTCGCCGCCAGCGGCGCCGTGCGCAAGGACAAGGTGTCGTTCGGCCTGTACGTCGCGGTGCGCGGCGAGGTGATCCACCCCGAGCGCCGCTACACGATCTCCGCCTCGCCGTACGTCGAGTGGCAGCTCGGCGATCACGTCGACGTGTCGTTCAACGTGTCGGCCACCGCTCGCGCCCTGCCGGCGCCGGTGCTCGACGAGGCCAGCTTCGAGCAGGTGATCCGCGCCGCCTACGCCGAGCCGTTCAGCGCCTACGGCTCGTTCAACCTCCGCCTCCACTGGGACCGCACCAACGGCGTCCGCAACGACCGGTTCAGCGACACGCGGTAGGCGCAATGCCGGTCAGTTAGCGACGCACGCAAGAGTCCGTCCGTCCGCCGACTGTCACCGACGTCGTCGGGAATGGCCGTCTGGCGAACCGCCCTGCGCCGCACACCCTGGGAGGGCCGATCAGCGTAGATCCCCTCCGCTCGCCCTGAGCTTCCCACCGACGTCGTCGGAGATCTCGGTCTGACGAGCAGCCTGTCCCGCTCACCCTGAGCCCCGTCGAAGGGCGCTGGCGCTCGGCCAGGCCCAGGATGAGCGGACTTCGAGATCCTGCGAGCCTGGACGAGCGGTTCGTAGGAGCAGCGCCTGGCCCTCGGGCCTGCTCGAGGATGAGCGGGGAGACGGAGGCGCACACGCTCACTCTGACGAGGCCGGTCGCGGGCACGCACGCAGGGCCGCGCGGAGCCAGGCCTCCAGCGCTGCGTCCGCGCCCACGTGGACGCTCGCCTGCTCGACGGCTCGCGTGATGTCCGCCGGGCGGAAGCCGAGCCCGCGCAGCGCCGCCCTGACCTCGGCGACGACGTCACTCGCGTAGGGCGTGTCGCCGGCGCGCTCGAAGCGCAGGGCGTGCGGGGCCTCGCCGGTGATGCGCAGGTGGCCGGCGTGAACCGCGGCGTGGTGGTGGGTACAGGTGGTGGTGAGGTTTCGGGGCCGGTGGTCGCCGCCGCGCGAGCGCCACTGGATGTGGTGCAGCTCCAGCCCGCGCGTGGACC
>WYBA01000468.1 GCA_011526095.1 Myxococcales bacterium
CGTCGCGACCGCCGCGCTCGTCGCGCCCGCCGCGGCCGCCCTGCCCGCCGGCCGCCGGCCGGGCGGCCATGCCGCGCGCCGGCAGCACCGCGCGTGCGCGCGTCTTCGTCGGAGCGGCGAGCTCGACCCGCGGGCGGCCCGGCTTGCTCGTCGGCTCGGCCGGCGCGATCGTCTCGCCCTCGGCCTCCGCCCGGGCGCGCGCGCGGCGCGCCAGCTCGGTCGCCTCGCGGGTCGCGCGCCACCGGCCGCGCGCGACCGCGCGGCGATCGAGCCCGACGAGCTCGCGCAGCTCGTTGAGCTCGAGCTGTGTCAGCTCGCGCGCGTCGCCGACGCGCAGACCGTGGAACGTGAGGTTGCCGAACGCGACCCGCTGCAGCTTCTGGACGGTGTAGCCGAGCGCCTCGAACATGCGGTGGATCTGGCGCGACTTGCCCTCGTGCAGCGTGATCGCGATCCACGAGTGCTTGCTGTCGGCCGGCAGCTCGGACACCTCGGCCGGCAGCGTCGTCGTGCCGTCGTCGAGGCGGACGCCGTCGCGCAGCGCCTGCAGGTGCTGCGGCTTGAGCTGGCCGATCGCCTTGACGTGGTACGTCTTCGGCACGTGGCTCTGCGGCGCCAGCAGCCGCGCCGACAGCTCGCCGTCGTTGGTGAGCAGCAGGACGCCCTCGCTGTAGAAGTCGAGGCGGCCGACCGGCGCGACCGACGCGGGCAGGTTCGGCAGGTAGTCCATCACCGTCTGGCGACCGCGATCGTCGGTGACCGCGGTGATGCAGCCCTTGGGCTTGTTGAACAGGACGTAGAACCGCTCCTCGGCCGACACGCCCTCGCCGTCGACGGCGACGTGATCGACGTCGGGGTTGACCTTGGTGCCGAGCTCGCGGACGACCTTGCCGTTGACGGTCACGCGGCCGGCGAGGATGAGCTGCTCGGCCTTGCGGCGCGCGGCGACGCCCGCCTGGGCGATCAGGCGTTGCAGTCGAACGGGCTCGCTCACGGGGTCACGTCCTCGGGAAGGCCGGGGTCATCGTCGACGCCGCCGGGGAGCCCGGCGAGGTCGTCGACCGCGGCCACGGCCGCGTCGATCCGGTGCTGCGCCTCGGACGCCGCTTCCGAGACGTCCATCGCCTCGTCGTGCAGCGCGGGCGCCTCGACGGGCTCGCGCGAGTCGGGCTCGCCGGAGTCCGCCGCCATGGGCTCGTCGTCGACCGAGGGCTCGACTGCCGTCTCCGTCTCCGTCTCCGTCTCCGCCGCCGTCTCCGTCTCCGTCTCCGTCTCCGTCTCCGGCTCCGTCTCCGTCTCCGTCTCCGGCTCCGGCTCCGTCTCCGTCTCCGTCTCCGTCTCCGGCTCCGCCGCCGTCTCCGCCGCCGTCTCCGTCTCCGGCTCCGCCGCCGTCTCCGTCTCCGATGCCGCAGCCGCCTCGGTGCCCGTGCCCGTGCCCGTGTCCGACTCTGCAGCTGCCGGCGCCGGCGTCTCGCCCAGGCGCTTCGACACGACCTGGCGGCTCTCCTCGGTCAGCTCGCTGTACTCGCGCAGCGTGGGCAGCTCGCGCAGGTCCTTGAGGCTGAAGAAGTCGAGGAACTCCTTCGTGGTGCCGTAGAGCAGCGGCCGCCCCGGCTCCTCCTTCTTGCCCAGGATCCGGATCAGCGAGCGATCCAGCAGCATCTTGAGCGTCGCGCCCGAGTCGACGCCGCGGATGTCGTCGATCTCCGGGCGCGTGATCGGCTGGCGGTACGCGACGATCGCCAGCGTCTCGAGCTGGGCGCGCGACAGCCGCACCGGGCGACCCTGGATCAGCTGCTGGACCCACGACGAGAAGTCGGAGTGGGTGCGGAACAGGTAGCCGCCGGCGACCTCCTGCAGGACGATGCCGCGCTCGGCGTAGTCGGTGGCGAGCTCGTCGATCGCGCCCTGGATCCGCGCGGTGTCGCGGATCCCGGTGAGCTGGCGCAGCCGCGGCACCGGCAGCGGCTTGTCCGAGGCGAACAGCAGCGCCTCGACCAGGCGCTTGAGCCGCAGCGGCTCGAGGTCTGTCGGCAGCGCGGTCAGCTCGACGCCGTCGTCGTCGAGATCAGCGTCCGCGTCGGGATCCGCGTCACCGTCGCTGGCTTCGCCCTCGCCCTCGCCCTCGCCCTCGCCCTCGCCCTCGCCGCCGTCGGCGCCGGCGGCCTGCACGTCGCCGTCGGGCGCGTCGTCTGGCTCGGGCGACAGAGCGTCCGCGGCGAGCTCGTCCGCGGCGCCCGCGTCGGCGGCTTCGCCCGTCTCGCCCGCGGCCTCGACCGCCTCGGCCAGCTCGTCGGCGGCCTCGACCGCCGCGTCGACCTCGGCGTCCGCCGCCGCGGCGATCGCCGCCTCGGCCGCGGCCTCGACGGCCTCGGCCGGCTCCTCGCGCTCGCCCT
This sequence comes from Myxococcales bacterium, assembly GCA_011526095.1. Taxonomy (GTDB): domain Bacteria; phylum Myxococcota_A; class Polyangia; order Haliangiales; family Haliangiaceae; genus WYBA01. The sequence continues at coordinate 2,397 of WYBA01000468.1, forward strand.
CGCCCTCGCCGTCCTCGACGACCTCGAGGCCGTCGCCGGCGGCCGCGGCGAGCGCGTCCGCGGCCTCGCGCGTGGCGCGGCCCCGGGCCTTTCGCTTCTGGCGCATCCGGCTCACGGCAGGCTCTTAGCGCACCCCTGTGACAGGCGGAAGCCGGATCAGCGGTATTCGTCCTGCATGGCGACGCCGGCGACCATCCGCGAGCGCAGCTCCTCGCTGGGCGTCGCGCGCATGATCCAGATCTCGTAGTCGTCGTCGGTCGGCTCGACCTCGTCGTCGCCGCCGCGCTCGGTCAGCACCTGGTGGATCGCGATCAGTCGCAGCTTCGCCATCTCCAGCATCGCGAGGAACGTCACGACGGCGTCGTGCTTGATCTCCTCGTACGTCATCTCGACGTCCGGGTCGGCGAACCGGAACATCGAGGTGAACGAGAACCGCTGCTCGCGCTCGAGCCGGTCCGTCAGCTCGGCGATCTTCTGGCTGACGCTCAGCCGGTCGATCAGCACGTTGTGCGTGATCTTGACCTTGGCCTTCTTCATCAGCCGGTCGAGCGCCTCGATCAGCCGGTGCACCGGGAAGCCGGCGAGCGGCGCGATCGCGTCCGGATCGACGTTCTCGGCCACCGCGTCCTCGAGCGCGGTGCCGCGGAACCACACGTTGCGCCCGACGACGGGCCGGTCCCCGAGGCGCGCCGCGGCCTCCTTGTACTTCTGGTACTCGAGCAGCCGCCGGATCAGGTCCGCGCGCGGATCGACGCCGTCGTCGACGTCGACGTCGACCTCGCCGCCCTCGCCCGCCTCGCCGCTCTCGCCGGCCTCGTCGCCCGCGCCGGCCCCGCCCGGGAGCAGCTCGCGCGACTTGATGTGGCACAGGGTGGCGGCCATCAGCAGGTACTCGCCGGCGACGTCGATGTCGAGCCCGTGCATGGCGTCGAGGTACTCGAGGTACTTCTCCGTCACGAACGCGATCGGGATGTCGAGGATCTGCAGCTCGTGCTTGCGCACGAGGTGCAGGAGCAGGTCGAGCGGTCCCTCGAAGACATCGAGCTGGACCTGGTACCCGCGGTCGGCGGCTGCGTTCATGGGGTGCTCATCCGATCCCGAAGATCAGGGTGAGCAAGCTATACACGCCGTCTCTGACGACGGTCGCCGGCCAGACGAAGATGCGCGCCAGCTGGGGGATGAGGATGACGGCCATCAGCACGAACGGCCCGTACACCGCATAGGCCCGGAACGCCGGGAGCATGCGCGTCGGCAGCAGGCCCTCGGTCACCGCGCCGCCGTCGAGCGGCGGGGCCGGGATGAGGTTGAAGAAGAACAGGATGAAGTTGAGCTGGACCGCGTAGAACAGCGCGCGGTTGAGCTCGTGGTCGGCGTCGAGCGTCCCGGTGGCGAACAGCGTGACGTGGAGGACCGCGATCAGCGTGCCGAACATCAGGTTCATCATCGGGCCGGCGAACGCGACGAACATGTGCCCGACCCGCATCGAGACCCGCCGGCTGAACGCCACCGGCCGGATCTCGACCGGCTTGCCCCAGCCGAACCCGGGCGCGCCGGCGTAGAGCAGGCCGATCAGCGGGAACACGACCGTGCCGATCGGGTCGGCGTGGGCGATCGGGTTGAGCGTGACGCGCCCCTGGCGGCGCGGCGTGTCGTCGCCGAGGCGGTCGGCGACGTACGCGTGCCCGAACTCGTGCACGCAGATCGACAGGAGCAGGATGATCATGCCCTGCACGACCCAGCGCATGTGCTCGGGGGAGAAATCCATGTGCGGCGACTATGTCGCCTGCGCCCGACCCTCGCAATGCCTACCGCGGCCGCTCCGGCCGCGCCTGCCGGCTACCGCGCGCGCGGGTGCTTCGCCAGGTACTGCTCGACCAGGCGCGCGCGGGAGACGTGGGTGTAGAGCTGCGTGGTCGCGATGTCGGCGTGGCCGAGCATCGCCTGCACCGCGCGCAGATCGGCGCCGCCCTCGAGCAGGTGGGTGGCGAACGAGTGGCGCAGCTTGTGCGGCGACACGCCGGCGCGCGGCAGGCGCACGCCCGCGGCGCGCGCGTAGCGCCCGAGCAGCCGCCAGAACCCCTGGCGCGTCATCGGGCCGCCGCGCTCGGTGACGAACAGCGCGCGCTGATCCGGATCCTGGGTCCACCGCGGCCGCACGTCCTCGAGGTAGGCCGCGATCGCCTCGGCCGCGAGCTGCCCCATCGGCACCAGGCGCGTCTTCTTGCCCTTGCCGGTGACGCGGACGAAGCCGTGGCCGAGGTTGACGTCGGCGAGCGGCAGCCCGACGAGCTCGGATACGCGCAGCCCGGTGGCGTAGAGCAGCTCGATCATCGCGGCGTCGCGCGCGCCGCGCAGCGTGTCCCGCCGCGGCGCCGCGATCAGGCGCGCGACCGCGTCCTGCCCGAGCACCGCCGGCGCGCGCGGCGGCACCTTCGGCGCGTCGACCAGCTCGGTCGGGTCGGCGTCGAGCCACTTCTCGGCGACGAGGTGGCGGAACAGCCCGCGGATCGCCACCAGCGCGCGGGCGCGGCTGCGCGCGCCCAGGCCGCGCTCTGCCAGCGCGACCAGGTGGTCGGTCACGTCGAGCGCGGTGACGTCGTCGGCGACGACCCGGCCGCGCGGGCCGAGGAACCCGAGGAAGACCGACAGGTCACGCCCGTAGCCGTCGAGCGTGGCCGCGGACAGGCCGCGCTCGACCTTGAGGTGGTCGAGGAACAGATCCGTCGCCCGGTCGAGCTGGATCGATCGCGCCACCACACAATCAGCGCCGATTCCCCCTCCGAGCCGCAAGTTTTTGGTACCGTCGTGGCGAGTTCTTCAGGGGGAACCGTCCAGATGCTATTGCTCCGTCGCACGCTCGCATCGCTCTGCATCGCCGCGCTCGCCATCTCGTGCGGTCCGCCGCCGACGCCCACCGGCGGCGGTGGCGGTGGGGAGGCCAAGGTCGTCAAGCCGCTCGAGACCAAGGCGAAGGCCAACGAGGCGATCATCCTCGGTACCGACGCCTCGGGCGGCTCGACCGCGATCTCGCTGTCGACGGCGTCCGCCACGGTCACCGTCGACTCGATGTGGGTCCGGATGACCCAGCCGGCGACCGGCGGCTCGAGCCCGGTCAAGCTCACCGCCGAGCCGAACACCGACGGCGCCGTCCGCGTCGGGTTCTACGAGGAGGTCTCGGGCGGGCTCGGCTCGCAGTGGCGCGCCGGCGTGTGGCTCGCCGCGTTCGTGTCGAGCTCGACGCTCAACAAGGACCTCACCGACTTCAAGTTCAGCGCCGAGGCCGGCGGCAACGTCGACGGCGCGTCGGCGTCGGGCCTGATGACCGCGGGCTTCCTCGCGGCGATCTCGGGCACGCAGATCGATCCCGCCGCGACGATGACCGGCATCATCAACCCCGACGGGACGATCGGCCCGGTCGGCGGGATCCCCCAGAAGTTCCAGGGCTCGATCGAGAAGGGCAAGAAGAAGCTCGGCTACCCGATCGGCATGCGCTTCTCGGTGGACGTCAACACCGGACAGGCGGTCGACCTCAACAAGCTCGCCAAGGACATGGGGGCCGAGGCGTTCGAGATCACGGACGTCTACGGCGCCTACGAGCTGATGACCGGCAAGAAGCTGCCGCGCCCCGTCCCCGTCGACGAGGGCGAGATGGAGCTCGAGGCCGACGTCGTCGAGGCCTACGACGCGCGCTACACCGAGTGGATGCAGATGCTGTCCCAGGAGTGGGACCGCCTGATCGAGCTGGCCAACATGGGCCGGCTGCCGACGGGCCTGCTGACCCTGGCCGTGGTCGCGCAGAACGAGGCCGAGGCGGCCGAGAAGCTGCGCCGCCAGGGCTTCGCGCCGTCGGCGTACACCCGGATCATCGACGCGTGGATCTACGCCGCGTCGGCGACCGCGACCTCGGAGATCCTCGAGCTGGTCGCGGCCGGCGACCTCGTCGGCGCCAAGGCCAAGCTCCACGAGTTCGAGGGGCTCACCGCGGTGACCGAGGCGACGATGCGCCAGGTCGGCTCGATGAAGCCCGACACGATGGGCGGCCACCTGCAGATGATGTCGGCGTTCCAGAAGTCGGTCGCCGGCCTGGCCGCGTACATCAACACCGGCGACAGCGCGAACTACACCCGGGCGTTCCTCGACAGCCTGGCCGGCGTGCCCGCCGACCAGCTCGCGTCGCCGGACATCGCGGACCAGGTCGTGCAGTACACCGCGCCCGCGGTGCTGTCGATCGCCCGCGCCGTCGCCAACAGCGCCGCCGCGCTCCAGTCGATGGAGATCGAGGCGGTCAACAGCGTCAACTACATGTGCTCGCTGCCCAACGTCCGCCGGCTGGCGACGTCGTTCCAGTCGGCGGCGGCGGCGAACGTGACGTACTTCGAGCAGCTCGCCGGCATCACCGACGACCAGACCCGCAACTTCGCGATCATGATGGAGCCGGACTACCTGACGGCGTGGATCGCGGCGAACCTGCCCAAGCTCGGCGGCTTCGCCGAGACGCTCAAGACCGAGTGGGGCGAGAGCTCGCTGGCCTGGGGCCTGATGAGCCTGGCGGCCGAGGAGCTCGGCTACTTCAAGGCGTCGACGCTCGTCAGCAAGTACTACTCGCTCGGCGTCAAGAGCGACCCGTACACCGGCCGCGCCGCGGCGGTGGAGAACGAGAAGGCGTTCATGAACATGCTGCAGAGCGCCGAGAAGAAGGCGCGCGAGACGGCGCGCAGCGCGAAGGTCGCCGCCGGCTCGATCCCGGTCCAGGCGCGCATCGCCTACCAGAACGCGCGCATCCTGCGCGAGGGCGACGTCGCCTCGAAGCTCCAGGCGCTGGAGCTGTTCTGGGCGTCGAGCGCGTACTCGCAGACGGCCGTGATGCTCGCGCGGAATTGAGACCTTTCGCTCCGAGCTTCGAGGGCGCCGCGATCGCGGCGCCCTCGGCGTTTTCGGCGGGGCACCGCGCGGCAGGTGCGGACGCGCGCCGGCATATATAGTCGCGCGCATGCACCCCAACGCGGCCCTGATCGACCGGTTCTACCAGGCGTTCGCGCGGCGCGACGCCGCGGCGATGGGCGCCTGCTACCACCCGGCCGTGCGGTTCCACGACCCCGTGTTCCGCTGGCTCGAGGGCGATCGCGCCCGCGCGATGTGGGCGATGCTGTGCGAGCGCGGCCAGGACCTGGTGATCGAGCACTCGGCGGTCGAGGCCGACGACGCCACCGGCCGCGCGCACTGGGACGCGCGCTACACGTTCAGCCAGACCGGCCGCAAGGTGCTCAACCGGATCGACGCGGCGTTCCGGTTCGACGGCGGGCTGATCGTCGAGCACGTCGACACGTTCGGGCTGTACCGCTGGGCGCGCCAGGCGCTCGGCCCGGTCGGCGCCGTGCTCGGCTGGACGCCGATGGTCCAGGGCGCGATCCGCAAGAAGGCCGCGACGGGGCTCGACGCATACCTGAAGCGGTAGCGCTCGAGGGCTCCCTACTGCGAGTCGCGGCGCTGGCGCAGCAGGTCGGCCATGTCCTTGTGGCCGCTCGCGCTGTCGACCAGGGTCACGGCCGACGGCGCGGGGTCGAGGCCGTCCTTGCGGCTCTCGTCGAGCCACAGCTCGAGCGCGCGGCGCGCGCCGATCAGGCCGGTGGCGCGGCCGGGCGGCTCGAGCGCGTAGTCGGTGAGGCCGGCGTCCGCGGCGACCTTGCGGATCCACCGCACGTCGTGGCGGAACCGCTCCTCGCCGTAGTCCTTCGACGGGCCGAGCCCGAACATCAGGATCCGGCCGAACCGCAGCCGGCGCCCCGGCGGCATCATCAGCGTCTCGCCGCGCGCGCCCGACGCCTTGCCCGCGCGCAGCAGGCGCGACAGCCGCCCGCACAGCCGCCAGTCGACCAGCCCCGCGGCGCCGCGCAGCGGGCGCTCGTCGCTGAAGATCGGCAACAGCAGGCTCGACGCGACCAGCGCGCGCTCGACCTCGTCCCACTTGGCGAGGTCCGCGGCGAGGATCGAGACGCGCATCGCCCTCTCCCCTCGCCTAGCTCTCGGCCGAGCGGCCGAGCGAGGCCGCGATGCGATCCAGGATGCCGTTGACGAACGCGGGCGACTCGGCGGTGCCGAACCGCTTGGCCAGCTCCACCGCCTCGTTGATCACGACCTTGACCGGCGTCGACGGCAGGCTGCGCAGCTCGCATACCGCCAGCCGCAGGATGTTGCGATCGACCCGGCTCATCCGCTCGAGCCGCCAGTTGCGCGACGCGGTCGCGATGACCTCGTCGATCGCCGCCTGGTCCTCGACCGCCTTGCGGACGAGCTCGCCGGCGAACTCGCGGCCGGCGTCGTCGACATCGAGCTCGAAGCTCTCGCTCCACCCGCCGAGCGCCGTCGCGACGTCCGTCGCGTGATCGACGTCGCGCGCGTACAGCACCTGGAGCGCGTAGCCGCGCGCCTTGCGGCGGCTGCCCTGGACGTGGGTGGCCGACATCAGCCGCCCGCCCGCTTGCCGCGCCTGGCGCCGCCGCCGCCGCCGCGGATCGCCCGGAACAGGCTCGCGGTCTCGATCGCGGCCATCGCCGCGTCGAAGCCCTTGTTGCCGGCCTTGGTCCCGGCGCGCTCGATCGCCTGCTCGATCGTGTCCGTCGTGAGCACGCCGAACGACACCGGGATGTCCGCCGACGCCGCCACCGCGGCGATGCCCTTGGCCGCCTCGCCGGCGACGTAGTCGAAGTGCGGGGTCGAGCCGCGGATCACCGCGCCGAGCGCGATCACCGCGTCGACGCCGCCGGCCGCGACGACCTGGCGCACGACCTGCGGCAGCTCCCACGCGCCGGGGCAGCGGTACAGCGTGATCGCGTCGGGATCCCCGCCGGTGCGGACGATCGCGTCGGTCGCGCCGGCGACGAGCGGCTCGACGATCAGCGAGTTGAACCGGCTCGCGACCAGCGCGAACGACAGCCCTTGGGACGACAGGTGACCTTCGACCAGCCTCGGCATGATGGACCGCGAATCTACTCCGGTTCGGGGGACGATCATACGGGGCTCGCCGCCCCGCCCGTCGGGCGGAGCCCGCCGGGGCCCATCCCGCGCAGAACGGGGGCGTTCACGGCGCGCGGCGCGCCGCCGGACGCCCGGGCGCCGCGAGCGGCACGCGCTCGACGACCTCGATGCCGAACCCCTCGATGCCGGGGATCCGGCGGTCGGTGTTCGACATCAGGCGGATCTTCTTGCAGCCGAGATCGGCGAGCACCTGCGCGCCGAGGCCGAAGTCGCGCAGCGCCTCGCTGGAGGCGGGCGCGGCCGCGGCCGCCGACGCGTCGGCCTTGCCGGGGCGCTGGCCGAGCGCGCGCTCGAACGACCGCGCCAGCGACGCGCGCGCGCGGTTGAGCACGTAGAGGTAGACGCCGACGCCGGCCTCGTCGATCGCGCGCAGCGCCGCGTCGTGCTCGGGCCGCACCGCGAACGCGTCGCCCACGGGGTCGTGGGAGCCGACGCGGACCAGCACCTCGGCGCCGGCCGCGCTCGCCGCGGCGACGTCGCCGCGGACCAGCGCGAGGTACTCGGTGTCCTCGACCTCGGCGGTGTACAGGTGCGCGGCGAACGGCTCGCCGGGGCCGAGCAGCCCCGGGCGCAGCGCGCCCGAGGTGCCGCGCTTGACGATCCGCTCGTGGCGCAGCCGGTACGCGATCAGGTCCGCGACGGTGAGCACGAGCAGCCCGTGCTCCTTGCCGAACTCGATCAGCTCGGGCAGCCGCGCCATCTCGCCGTCGTCGCGCATGATCTCGCAGATCACGCCGGCCGGCTTGAGCCCGGCCATCCGCGCGAGGTCGACCGAGCCCTCGGTCTGGCCGGTGCGGACGAGGACGCCGCCCTTACGCGCGCGCAGCGGGAACACGTGGCCGGGCGACACCAGGTCGTCGGGGCGGGCGTCGTCGGCGATCGCGGTGAGGATCGTGACCGCGCGGTCCTTGGCCGAGATCCCGGTCGACACGCCGCGCCGCGCCTCGACCGAGACGGTGAACGCGGTGCCCAGGCTGGCCTGGTTGTCGCGCACCATCATCGGCAGCTGCAGCCGGTCGATGAACGCGTCGTCGAGCGCGAGGCAGATCAGGCCGCGCGCGTGCTTCGCCATGAAGTTGATCGCCTCGGGCGTGACGCGCTCGGCGGCGAGGACGATGTCGCCCTCGTTCTCGCGGTCCTCGTCGTCGACGAGGATGACCATCTTGCCGGCCTGGATGTCGTCGAGCGCGCGCTGGACGCGGTCGAGCGGATCGGCGGGGGTGAGCGTGCTCGGCGGGTTCATCGCGGGCCTCCCAGCGGGTGCTGCAGGTCGAGGTGCTCGAGGCCGCCGGCGCCCTCCGGGCCCGCCGCAGGCGGCCCCGGGCGGTAGCCGCCGAGCAGCTTCTCGACGTACTTGCCGATCAGGTCGACCTCGAGGTTGACCCGGCGGCCGGGGCGCTTGTCGGTGAGCGTCGTCTTGCCCGCGGTGTGCGGGATGATCGCGACGTCGAGCCCGGCGGCGTCGACCCGGTTGACGGTGAGCGAGATGCCGTCGACCGCGATCGAGCCCTTCTCGACGACGTAGCGCAGCACGTCGGGCGGCGCGGCGATCGTGTAGACGATGTTCGCGCCGAGGTCCCGGCGCGCGGCGATCTCGCCGACGGCGTCGACGTGGCCGGCGACCATGTGGCCGCCGAGCCGGTCGCCGACGCGCAGCGCGCGCTCGAGGTTGACCTTGCCGCCGGCGCGCAGCTCGCCGAGCGTGGTGCGGCGCAGCGTCTCGGCGCCGGCGAGGACGGTGAACGTCTTGCCGGCGACCTCGGTCACCGTGAGGCACACGCCGTCGTGGCTGACCGAGTCGCCCAGGCCGAGCTCGGACGCGGCGAACGCGGCCGGCTCGACCGTCAGCACCAGCGCGTCGCCGCGGCGCTCGGCGCGCGCGACGGTGGCGACGTCCTCGACGAGGCCGGTGAACATGATCGGGGCGTTCTTAGCACGTCACGCGCGCCGCGCGCGCAACGCCAGGTCGTCGCCGAGGCGCCGCGGCGCGCCGTCGAACCGCAGGCGAGCTGCGTTCACCAGGCGCGCCACGCCGTCGCCCTCGATCCAGCTCGGCGCGGCCGCCCCGCCGAGGACGATCGGCGCGACATACAGGCGCACCTCGTCGACCAGCCCGGCCTCGACGAAGCCGGCGTGGACGGCGCCGCCGCCCTCGACCAGCACCGACCGCACACCTGCCTCGCCCAGGCGCCGGCACAGCCACGCCAGGTCGACCCGGCGGCCGCGCCCGGGGGCCACCCACACCTCGGCGCCGCGCGCCTCGAGCGCGCGCCGCCGCGCCGCCGGCGCCGCGGCCGTGCACGCGACGATCACGCGGGCCCCCGCGGCCAGCACCTTCGCCGCCGCCGGCGTGCGCAGCCGGCTATCGAGGACGACGCGCACCGGGTCGCGGCCGCCGCGCACGCCGCGCACCGTGAGCTGGGGGTCGTCGGCGAGCACGGTGCCGACGCCGACGACGACGGCGTCGAGCCGGTCGCGCAGGCGGTGGGCGTCGGCGCGCGCCGCGGCGCCGGTGATCCACCGCGACTCGCCGGTGCGCGTCGCGATCCGGCCGTCGAGCGAGACGCCGGCCTTGAGCACGACGTACGGCCGGCCGCGGCGGGCGTGGGTGAAGAACGGCGCGTTGGCGTCCGCGCACGCCGCGGCCAGCGCGCCGGCGGCAACGTCGACGGCGACGCCGCGGGCGCGCAGCCACCGCGCGCCGCCGGCGTGGCCGGGGATCGGGTCGAGCGCGCCGATCACGACGCGGCCGACGCCGGCCGCGAGCACCGCGGGCGCGCACGGCGGCGTCCGCCCGTGGTGGTTGCACGGCTCGAGGCTGACGTAGAGCGTGGCGCCGCGGGCGGAGCGGCGGCCCAGCCGCGCCAGCGCCATCGCCTCGGCGTGCGGCTCGCCGGCGCGGCGGTGCCAGCCCTCGGACAGGACGCGGCCGCGCGCGTCGACGATCACGCAGCCGACGATCGGGTTGGGCGCGGTGCGGCCCTCGGCGCGGCGCGCCAGCGCCAGGCACCGGCGCAGCCACCGCGCGTCGACCTCGGACAGCGCCGCCGGCCCGCGCCGCGCCACGCCCTACCCCGCCTTGTGCCGCTTGAGCTCGTCGAGCTCCTCGGCGAAGTCGTCGAGGTCGCGGAAGTCGCGGTAGATCGACGCGAACCGCACGTACGCGACGTGGTCGAGCTCGCGCAGCTTGGGCAGCACGCGCTCGCCGACCTCGCGCGAGGCGATCTCGGCGACGCCGAGCTCGCCGATCTCGCGCTCGACCTCCTCGGCGACGCGCGCGATCGCGTCGTGGCCGACCGGCCGCTTGGCGAACGCGTAGGTCAGGCCGCGGACGATCTTGTTGCGGTCGAACGGCTCGCGCCGGCCGTCGTTCTTGATCACCGCCGGCATCGACTCCTCGATGCGCTCGTAGGTGGTGAACCGACGGCCGCAGCCCTCGCACTCGCGGCGGCGGCGGATCTCGCCGCCGTCCTTGGACACCCGCGAGTCGATGACCTTGTCCTCGGGGTTACCGCAGAACGGGCACTTCACGGCCGGCGGTCTCCGTCGGGCAAGCATCCGTCCAGCGCCGCCATCTTCTCGACCCGCCGCGCGTGGCGCCCGCCCTCGAACGGCGTGGCGCGGAACGCGCGGACCGCGGCCTCGGCGACGCCGGGGCCGATCACCCGCGCGCCGAGCGACAGGATGTTGGCGTCGTTGTGGGCGCGCGTCGCCTCGGCGGTGAACGTGTCGTGCACCACCGCGGCGCGCGCGCCGGGCACCTTGTTCGCCGCGATCGCGATGCCGATGCCGGTGCCGCAGACGATCAAGCCCAGCGCGCCGGGCGCCGCGACGACCGCGCGCGCGACCGCGGCGCCGTAGTCCGGGTAGTCGACCGAGGCCTCGTCGTGGGTGCCGAGATCCTCGACCTCGTCGCCGAGCGCGCGCAGCAGCTCGACGAGGTGACGCTTGAGCGCCACCCCGGCGTGATCGCTGCCCGCGTACCAGCGCACCGGCTACTCCCGGTACCGGCCGACGACGACCGTGGCGTTGGTGCCGCCGAAGCCGAAGCTGTTCGACATGGCAACCTCGACGCCGCCGGCGACCTCGCGCGCCGTGTTCGGCACGTAGTCCAGGTCGCACTCTGGGTCCGGCGTGTCGTAGTTGATCGTCGGCGGCAGCACGCCACGCTGGCACGCCAGCGCGCACACCCCGGCCTCGACCGCGCCTGCGGCGCCGAGCATGTGGCCGGTCATCGACTTGGTCGACGACACCGCGAGCTTCTTCGCGTGGTCGCCGAACACCGCCTTGATCGCCGCGGTCTCGTTCTTGTCGTTGAACTCGGTCGAGGTGCCGTGGGCGTTGATGTAGCCGACCTGCGCCGGCGCGACCTTCGCGTCGGCCAGCGCCGCGCGGATGCAGCGCTGCGCGCCGATGCCCTCGGGCGCCGGCGCCGTGATGTGGTGCGCGTCGGCGTTGGCGGCGTAGCCGAGCAGCTCGCCGTAGATCTTCGCGCCGCGGCGCTTCGCCGCCTCGAGCTCCTCGAGCACGACCACGCCCGCGCCCTCGGCGATGACGAAGCCGTCGCGGTCCTTCTCGAACGGGCGGCTCGCCTTCAGCGGCGCGTCGTTGCGCGTCGACAGCGCGCGCATCGCGTTGAACCCGCCGACGCCGAGCATCGTGATCGTCGCCTCGGCGCCGCCGGCGATCATGCCGTCGACGTAGCCGTGGCGGATCAGCCGCATCGCCTCGCCGATCGAGTGCGCGCCGGTGGCGCACGCCGAGACGTGCGACATGTTCGGCCCGCGCGCGCCGGTGCGGATCGACACCAGGCCGGGGATCATGTTGATGATGATGTCGGTGACGAAGTACGGCGAGAACCCGTAGCGCGCGCCCTTGGCGCGGCCGCTGTCGTGGGTGTCCTCGATCGTCTTGACGCCGCCGAGGCCCGCGCCGATGTAGACGCCCCACCGGTCCGCGTCCGCCTCGGGCACGCGCTTGCCGGGCAGGCCCGCGTCGTCGACCGCCATCATCGCGGCGGCGACGCCGAACTGGAGGAACCGGTCGAGGTGCTTGACCTCGCGCTTGTCGAAGAACGCGAGCGGATCGAAGCCCTTCACCTCGCACGCGAACTGCGTCGCGTAGCCGGTGGTGTCGAACTGGGTGATCGGGCCGGCTCCGCTCTTGCCGGCGAGCAGCGCCGACCAGGTGGCCTCGCGGTCGTTACCGACCGGGGTCAACAGGCCGATGCCGGTGATGACGACGCGGCGCATGATGTTCTCCTCGGGAACGAGCGGTGCGATCGCGCGGCCGCGCGGCCGCGCGGGCGGCCGGGGCGGCGCCCCGGCCGGCAAGACTCACTTCGCGTGGGTCTTGATGTAGTTCATCGCGTCCTTGACCGTCTTGATCTGCTCGGTGTCCTCCTCGGGGATCTCGAGCTTGAACTCCTGCTCGAGCGCGAGGACGAGCTCGACGACGGCCAGCGAGTCGGCCTTGAGATCGTCGACGAACGACGCCTCGGGGCGGAGCTGCTCGACGGACACCTCGAGCTGCTGGCAGATGATCTCCTTGACCTTGGTCTCGATCTCTTCGGGCGACATGGACGTCCTCTCTGGAAGTTGCCGGCCCCGGGCCGGCTGTGACGGTGGCGGACTATGGATCGGGCGGGGCGCCTACATCAACATCCCGCCGTTGACGCGCAGGACCTGACCGGTGATGTAGCCGGCCTCGGGCCCGCACAGGAACGACACGCAGTCGGCGACCTCGGTGGCCGCGCCGATCCGGCCGAGCGGGATCTTCGTCAGCAGCGCGGCGCGCGCCGCCTCGGGCAGGTGCTCCGCGGTCATGTCGGTCTCGATGAACCCCGGCGACACCGCGTTGACGGTGACGCCGCGGCCCGACAGCTCCTGGGCGAGCGCCTTGGTCAGGCCGATCATGCCGGCCTTCGACGCGGCGTAGGCGGCCTGGCCGCCGTTGCCGCTCTCGCCGACGACCGAGGTGAGGTTGACGACGCGCCCCCGCTCCTTGGCCTTGAGCAGCAGCATCGACGCGGCGCGCGTGCAGTAGAAGGCGCCGGCGAGGTTGATGTCGAGCGTCTGCGCCCACTGCTCGTCCTTGAACCGCATGACGAGCCCGTTGATCGCGACGCCGGCGTTGTTGATCAGGATGTCGAGGCCGCCCTGGTCCTTGCCGAGCTGCTTGATCGCCTCGGTGACCTGGTCCGACTTCGACACGTCGAACTTCGAGGTCACGGCCTTGCCGCCGGCGGCCTCGACCAGCGCCGCGGTCTCGCGGGCGGCGTCCTCGCGCGCGGCGTAGTTGACGACGACGGTCGCGCCGCGGCGCCCGAGCGCCTCGCAGATCGCGCGGCCGATGCCGCGCGAGCCGCCGGTGACCAGCGCGACGCGCCCCTCGAGCGCCCTGTCCACGATCGCCATCAGCTCGCTCCCTGGGTGAAGGCCTCGACCTCGTGCGGCTCGCCGATGGTGGTGACGTCGATCGTCTCGGCGATCCGCTTGACCAGCCCGCGCAGCACCGCGCCCGAGCCGAGCTCGAGCGCGCGGGTGACGCCGAGGCCGGCGAGCGCCTGGACCGACTCTTCCCACCGCACCGGCGCCGTGACCTGGCGGACCAGCAGCTCGACGACGCGGCGCGCGTCGGTGTTCGGCGCGGCCTCGACGTTGGTCACGACCGGCACCGAAGGCGCGACGACGGCGACGTCGGCGAGCGCGGCGGCGAGCTGGTCGGCCGCCGGCTGCATCAGCGAGCAGTGGAACGGGGCGGACACGGCGAGCTTGACCGCGCGCTTGGCGCCCTTGCCCTTGGCCGCGGCGAGCGCGCGGTCGACCGCGGCGACGTGGCCGCTGATCACGATCTGACCGGCGCCGTTCATGTTCGCAGGCTCGACCGGCTCGCCCGCGGCGGACGCCTCGGCGCACAGCGCACGGACCGCGGCGAGGTCGAGCCCCATCAGCGCGGCCATCGCGCCCTGCCCGACCGGCACCGCCTCCTGCATGAGCTTGCCGCGCAGGTGGGTGAGCTTGACCGCGTCGGCCAGGCGCAGCGCGCCGGCGGCGACCAGCGCGCTCCACTCGCCGAGCGAGTGGCCGGCGACGACGTCGAACGCCAGCGCGCGCTCGCTCTCGATCGCGCGGAGCACGGCGATCGACGTGGTGAGGATCGCGGGCTGGGTGTGGGCGGTGAGCTGGAGGTCGTCCTCCGGGCCGTCCCAGCACAGCTTGCTGATCGCGAAGCCGAGCGCGTCGTCGGCCTCCTCGTAGACGCGACGCGCGGCCGGGTAGCGGATCGCCAGGTCGCGGCCCATGCCGACGCGCTGGGACCCCTGGCCGGGGAACAGCAGGGCGGTCTTCATCGAGCGGCGTTCTCGCACGAACGCCGGCCGCCGTCCAGGCACGCCGGCCGCCGTCGTGTCATCGACGATCGTCGACGGTCGGACCAGCGGCGTCGAGCCTCTGCGCGGGGTGGGCCCCGACGAGCTCCGCTCGTCGGGCGGGGCGGCGAGCCCCGTGTGGCAACCTAACGTTCCCGAAGGATCGTGACCGCTTCGGCGAGCCGCGCCGGGATCCGCGCCTCGGCCATCTGGGCCGCCCGGACCAGGCCGTTCTTGATCGCCGTGGCGTCGGACCGGCCGTGGCACACGATGACCGTGCCGTCGACCCCGGCGAGCAGCGCGCCGCCGGTCTCGGCGTAGTGGATGCGGCGACGCAGCCCGCGCAGCACCGGCTCGACCACCGCGGCGCCGACCCGACCGCGCGGCGTCGCGGTCAGCTCGGCGGAGATCAGCCCGAGGAACGCCTCGGCCAGGCCCTCGGCGCTCTTGAGCACGACGTTGCCGGTGAAGCCGTCGGTGGCGACGACGTCGACCGCGCCCTTGAACAGCGCCGATCCCTCGACGTAGCCGGCGTAGCGCCAGCTGCGCTGCGGCAGCGCCGCGAGCAGCGCGTGCGCGGCCCGGGTGAGCTCGGTGCCCTTGCCCGGCTCGGCGCCGTTGGACAAGAGGCCCACGCGCGGGCGCCGCCGGTGGACCGCGGCGTCGTACGCGGCGCCGAGCAGCGCGAACTGCGCGAGCATCGCGGGGCCGACGTCGACGTTGGCGCCGGCGTCGCACAGCGTCAGCGGGCCCGCGGCCGTCGGGAACACGGTGACGATCGCGGGGCGCTCGACGCCGGGCAGCCGCCCGAGGACGAACAGCGCGTGCGCGAGGATCGCGCCGCTGTTGCCGGCGGACACGATCGCGCCCGCCTCGCCCGCCTTCACCCGGTCGACCGCGACGCGCAGCGACGAGTCGCGCTTGGCGCGGAACGCGGCGGCCGGGTGGTCGTCCATCGTGACGACCTCGGACGCGTGCACGACGCGCACGGCGTCGCGCGTGGTGGCGCCGGCCTTGCGCAGCTCGTCGTCGAGCCGCGCGCCGTCGCCGACCAGCAAGATCTCGAGCCCCGCCTCGCGGCTCGCCGCGAGCGCCCCCGCCACCTCGGGGCCCGGAGCCTGATCGCTGCCGAACGTGTCGAGGGCGATCGGCGGCGTCGAGCCGGGCACGGACGCGGGTGGGTTACTCGGCCGCGTCGGCCGTGCGGGCCTTGGCGACCTGCGCCCCGTTGTAGAACCCGCACGCGCCGCACACGCGGTGCGGGATGCGCGGGGCGCCACAGTTGGGGCAGCCCTGGACGAGCGGACGGTTCTCGCCGGACTTCTTCATCCACGCGGAGCGCTGCTGACGGGTGCGCTTGGGGCCTCGACGACGCTTCTGAAGAGCCATGGCTTCGTTCCTCTACTCGATCGGTGCTGCGGGCGATGCTGCGGCCGCAGCGGGGAGACCGTACTGGTACGGGGTCAGGACGGCAGTTTCAAGCCCTTGAGGGCCGCAAAGCGGGGATCCGGCGGGGGCTCGCAGGCGCAGGCCTCGACGTTGCGGTCGACGCCACACTGCGGGCACAGCCCCTTGCAGTCGTCCCGGCACAGGGGCGCGTACGGGACGGCGAGCACGAAGTGCTCGCGGATGAGCGGCTCGAGATCAACGATCTCGCCGTCATAGGGGAACACGTCGAGGTCGTCGGCAGCGATCTCGGTGCCGGAGAGGTCGTCGGACGCGTCGTCCGCCGGCTCCGGCGCGGACGCCTTGGGCTTGGCCTTGCGCCCCTTGCCGGCGGCGCCATGCGGCGCCTCCGCCGGGGGCGCGTCGGGGTCCGCCGGGACCTCGTGGGGCGGGACGAACGTCACCATGACGGGCTCGTCGATGTCGATCCGGGCGGGGCCGACGCAGCGGCCGCACGCGACGACCAGGTGGCCGCGCATCGTGCCGCGGGCGAACACGTGGGTGCCGTCGGCGTCGAGCTCGACGTCCAGGACCCCGCCGCCGGCGTCGGCGTCCTCGGCCGGGCGGCCGAGCGCCTCGCGCATCGGCAGGCCGGCGATGACCGCGGCCACGAACGGCCCGCCGACCGCGATCTCCTTGCGGGTCGGCAGGTCGCGGACCAGCACGCGGTACGGTCCGGGGCCGGCGGGGGCGTGGCGGGGGCTCGACATGGGTGCGCTCGAAAAAGGCGCCGAGTATAGGGAGGGCGATGGGGCTGTCAAGCGGGGGTTTCCCGGGGACTTGCCTGGTGAATCCCGGTACGATTCGGGGTCGTGAGCAGTACTCGCCGCTGGACCGCCCTCGCCTGCCTGGCTCTCGCCGGGTGCGCACTCGACACCCGCGGCGTGCCGCTGGGCGAGGACGGCGGGAGCGGGCCGCCCGACGCGACCGGTCAGCCACCGGACGCGGAGCCCTTGCCGAACGATGGTGCGGTGGACGCGGCGGCGGTCGACGCGACGACGGTCGACGCGGCGGCCGTGGACGCGATGCCGCCCGACGCGATGCCGCCCGACGCGATGCCGCCCGACGCGATGCCGCCCGACGCGATGCCGCCCGACGCGATGCCGCCCGACGCGATGCCGCCCGACGCGATGGCACCGACCTGCCCCGCGGGCTACACCGCCAGCGGCTCGGCGAGCGTGCCGTCGTCGTACCGGTTCGTCGACAGCACCGAGACGTTCGCGACCGCGGTGTCCGACTGCGCCAACGACCTCGCCGGCAAGACCCACCTCGCGATCATCGACGACGCGACCGAGCGCGGCGTGGTCGACGCGCGCGCCGGCAACCGCACCGTGTGGATCGGTATCACCGACGCGGCCGACGAGGGGACCTGGCTGACGGTCCGAGGGGCCGCGGCCACCTACTTCAACTGGGCCACCGGCGAGCCCAACAACGCGTTCGGCGTCGAGGACTGCGGCGAGATGCAGGACGGCGGCGCGTTCAACGACGCGAGCTGTGGAGGCGCGACGCAGCGCCGCTACGTCTGCGAATGTGATCTCACGCTGCCGTGACCGCGTGCGGCGTGCGGCTATAGTGCCGCCGTGGTCGACGCACAGTGTCTGGTGTCCTCGGACGGCAAGTGGCTCGCGATCCGGCGCGGCGCCGAGGTCACGGTCCACGGCGCCGCGCTCGAGCTGCTCGGCCGCACCCAGATCGTCGAGGGCGGCACGCTGCTGCTGGTCGGCGGGGACCTGGTCGACGTCGTCGTCGCCGGCGACCGCACGCTGATCACGACGCTCGCGCTGCCCAAGCTCGCGGTGCGCGGCACGATCGAGCTCCCGGGCGCCGCGACGCCGCGGGCGACCGCGCCGGGCTGCGCCCTGCTCGCGCGCGACCGCGACGCGCTGGTCCTGCGCGTCACCGGCGGCAAGCCGGCGTGGGCGCCGGTGCTCGGGGTCGTGGCGCCGCCGTGGGCGGTCGGGCTCGACGACGACACGTTCCTCGTGCAGGGCCCCAGGGACGTCGAGGTGTGGGACGGCAAGACCCGGCGCGCGGTGCGCCGCGTCCACTTCGACCTGCCGCGGACGGTGTCGGCGGCCGGCGTCGCCGGCGGCGGCGTGCACCTGTGGCTCGCCGACGAGCGGCCGCAGCTCACGTTCGTCCGGATCTCGGACGGCAAGCCCGGCGCGGTGGCGCTGCCGGCGCGCCCCGAGCGCGCGTTCGGCCACCTCCACTCGTCGTGGGTGGTCGCCGACCTCGCGGGCGCGGCCCACGCGATCAACCTCGTCACCGGCGCGCTGACGCCGCTGGCGTGTCAGGCCGGCACGGCGCGCGCGCTGATCCCGCGCGGCACCGGCGCCGTCGTCACCGAGGTCGTCGGCGACGAGGTCATGCTGTGGGACCTGGCGCCGGCGGTGGTGGGGGCGTCGCCGCAGGCGGGGCCGGTGAAGCTGTCGCTGCACGCGCGGTAGCCGGCTCCAGCACCAGGCCCAGCCGCGCGAGCTGCGCGTGCGGCGCGCGCGGGTCGTCGGCGCCCCACACCCCGAGGGCGCGCGCGACCTCGACCGGACGGGCCGACCCCTCGGCGCTCGACCGCACGCGCGCGCGCAGCAGCGCGCCGACCGGCCAGTCGAGCGCGGCGCACGGCCCCGCGGCGTCGGCCGCGCCGATCACCTCGAGCTCGGTGACCAGCCGGCGCACGTCGATCGTCCGCGCCTCGTCGCCGCCGCGCGCCACCGGCGCCTCGGCGCGCGCCAGGAACGCCGCGGCGATCCGGCCGACGCGCGCGTCGTCGTGGGCGATGCCGTCGGGCGCCGGCAGGATCAGCAGATCGAACGCGGTGACCAGGCGCCCCAGGCCGGGCGCGCCCGCCGGGACGAGGTCGCACGCCAGGATCGTCACGCCCTCGGGGCACCCGGCGCGCAGCCGTTCGGCGACGACCTCGGGATCGATCGCGGCGAGCGGCAGCGACGGATCGGGCCGGTGCGGGCTCCACGCCAGCCCCGGCAGCCCGCCCGGCGCGTGGTCGAGGTCGGCGTCGAACACCTCCCCCAGGCTGGCCGTGCCGAGCCCGAGCGCCGGACCGAACGACAGCCGCGGCTTGGGCGAGAACCCGCGGGTCGACGCCAGCGGCAGCTCGGCGCGGCGGAAGATCCGCGCGAGCAGCCGGCCCATGTCGAGGTGCCCCAGGAACGCGGCGCGCCCGGTCTTGGCGTAGCGGATCCGGTACGTCGCCCACGGCAGCTCGTCGGCGCCGACGAACCCCTTCTTGCGCACGCGCTCGGCGCGCAGCGGCGCGACGTCGGGCGGGCGCGGCGGCGCCGGCTCGACCGCGCCGAGGCCGCGCAGCGCGACCAGGCGGTCGTCGCGCATCTTCGACAGGTCGCACGCGACGCCGCAGTCGTAGCAGACCAGCGTCCGCTGGTCGGACGAGGCGTCGCGCAGGTTGGTGTGGTGGACGAGCTGGCCGACGACCTTGCCGCACGGCGGCGACAGCCGCGACTTCAGCGCCTTGCGGTACTCCTGGAGCAGGAACCCGTCCTCGAGCCCGACGTCGAGGTGGTCCCACGGCAGGCGCGCCGACACCGGGCGGGTCCCGAGGTACGCGGGGACGTCGACGCCGCAGTCGGCGAACGCCTGGCGCCACCGCTCGACGTCGAAGCACTCCTCCCAGCCGTCGAACCGGGCGCCGCGCCGCCACGCCAGCTCGATCGCGTCGGCGAGCCGGCGATCGCCGCGCGCGAGCACGCCCTCGACCCAGCTGATGCCGCTGTCGTGGTGCTTGAGGCGCAGGCCCGAGCGCGTCCAGCCCGGGATCGAGTGGCGCAAGAGCTGCTGCTTGCGCTGGATCTCCTCGATCGGGTCCTGCGCCGCCCACTGGAACGGCGTGTGCGGCTTGGGCACGTGCGACGACACGCTGACCGTGACCTGGGCCTGACCGCCGACGAGGCGCCGGCCGATCTCGAGCATGCGGACGCCGGTCTCGACGATCCCGCGGACGTCGCTGTCCTCCTCGGTCGGCAGGCCGATCATGAAGTACAGCTTGAGGCGGTGCCAGCCGCGCTCGAACACGCGGCGGGTGCTCTCCTCGACGTGCGCCTCGGTGACGTTCTTGTTGACGACGTCGCGCATGCGCTGCGTGCCGGCCTCGGGCGCGAACGTCAGCCCGGCGATCCGGGTCTGCGCCATCTCGTCGAGGATGTCCTCGCCGAGGCCGTAGGCGCGCAGGCTCGCGACCGACATCGACACGCCGCGCTTGCGCAGCTCGGCGCCGATCGTCTTGACCAGCGGCGTGATGCTCGAGAAGTCCGCGGTCGACAGGCAGGTCAGGCCGGTCTCCTCGTAGCCGGCGCGATCGACGCCGCCGAGCACGCTGGCGACGATGCTCTCGGGCGACCGCTCGCGCACCGGGCGGTAGATCATCCCGGCCTGGCAGAACCGGCAGCCCTCGGTGCAGCCGCGCGAGATCTCGACCGACGCGCGCTCGAACACGGCCTCGGCGTACGGCACCGGCGCGTCGGTCGGGAACGGGTAGGCGTCGAGGTCGAGCACGACGGCGCGGCGGACGCGCGCCGGCACCCGCGGGTCCTGCGGGCCGGCGATCACGGTCATGCCGGTGTCGGCGTCGGTCGTCGTGTCGTAGAGCGACGGGACGTAGACCGGGAACCCGGCGGCGAGCTGGATCAGCGCCTCGCGCCGGGTGAGCGCGCCGGCGCGGATCCGGGCGCGCAGGCTGGCCCACGCCAGGACGAGCGCCGGCAGCACCTCCTCGGCCTCGCCGAGGTACGCCGCGTCGAAGAACGCCGACAGCGCCTCGGGGTGCGACGCGGTCGGGCCGCCGACGAGGACCAGCGGCGCGTCGGGCGCGCGGTCGGCGGCGCGCAGCGGCAGCCCGCCGAGGTCGAGCAGCGTCAGCACGTTGGTGAACGTCATCTCGTACTGCAGCGAGACGCCGATCACGTCGAACTCGGTCAGCCGGCGCTGCGACTCGAGCGAGACCAGCGGCAGGCCGCGGGTGCGCAGCTCCGCCTCCATGTCGATCCACGGCACGAACGCGCGCTCGCACGCGATCCGCGGGTGCTTGTTCAGCAGCGTGTAGACGATCTTGGTCCCGAGGTGGGACATGCCGATGTCGTAGACGTCGGGGAACGTCAGGCACACCTGCGCGTCGACCGTCGCCGGATCCTTGATCACCGACTGGTACTCGCCGCCGAGGTAGCGGGCGGGCTTGGCCACCTGGTCGATGAAGTCGGCGTAGATGTGGCGCATGACGGGGTCTCGACGTGTAGCCGAGGTCGCGCCACAAGTCCAAGGCGAAGGCGATGGGCGCGGACCAAGGGCCGCGCCCCTGCTACGGTGCGGCGCATGAAGCCCTCGCGCCTGCTGCTCGCCGCCCTGGCCCTGGCCGCCCCCGCCTGCGAGTCGTCGAAGCCGTCGTCGAAGCCGGCACCCGAGACGAGCGCGGCCTCGCCGAAGGAGGCGCCTGCCGCCGACGGCGCGAAGCCGGCCGCGGGCGCGAAGCCGGCGGCGGGCGCGGCGCCCGCGGCGGTGCAGGTCGATGCTAGCTTCGCCGGCATGTGGGACCTCCCGATCAAGACGCTCGACGGCAAGCCGACCACCCTCGGCGCGTTCAAGGGCAAGGCGGTGCTCGTGGTCAACGTCGCGTCGCAGTGCGGCCTGACCCCGCAGTACACCCAGCTCGAGGCGCTGCAGAAGCAGTACGCGGACAAGGGGTTCACCGTCGTCGGCTTCCCGTGCAACCAGTTCGGCGGGCAGGAGCCGGGCTCGGCCGAGGAGATCGCCGAGTTCTGCTCCACCCAGTACGGCGTGACGTTCCCGATGATGGAGAAGATCGAGGTCAACGGCGCCGGGAGGCACCCGGTGTACCAGGCGCTCACGCCGATCGCGGACGCGAGCGGCCACACCGGCGACATCCGGTGGAACTTCGAGAAGTTCCTGATCTCGGCGGACGGGACGAAGGTGACGCGGTTCTCGCCGAAGACCAAGCCGGATGATCCGACGGTGATCGCGGCGCTGGAAGCGGCGCTGCCGAAGTGATGCGTGGGGAGGCGCGGCGCCGGGGCGGCTGACCGCTGTCCGCTGCCGCCTTCCGCTGCCGCCTGCCGCTGCCGCCTGCCGCTGCCGCCTGCCGCTGCCGCCTGCCGCCTGCCGCTGCCGCCTGCCGCTGCCGCCTGCCGCTTTCCGTTGCCGCTTTCCGCTGCCGCTTTCCGCTGCCGCTTTCCGCTGCCGGCGCCGCGCTCCGGGGCCGAGGCTCGTCCCCCGCGGCGCGCGGCCGGGCTCACCCTTCGCGCGCCCCGCGCACCGAACCGCGCCGAGCGCGCGAACGGTCGGGAGACCGCCGGCGTCGGGCCCTGCGCTCGTCACGGTTCGTGCGCGGTGGCGCGCGGGCGGGTGAGAGCCCGGCCGCGCACCGCGGGGGGCGGGAGCGAAAGGAGAACCGGAGATGTTCGACGCACTGGAGATCAGCCTGCAGTACCTGGAGAAGCTCACGCCGGTGGAGGCGAAGATCCGAAGGCACAGCGCCGGGCTGGCGAAGCAACTGGCAGAGGCCAGTGACAGCATCGCGCTCAACCTCGGGGAAGGTCGGCTGCGGCGCGCTGGCGATCGGCGACATCACTACGACATCGCCGCGGGAAGCGCGAGCGAGGCGACGGTGGCCCTGAGGGTGGCAGTGGCGCGAGGACTAGTGACGAGGGACGATGTGCTCGAGGTCGAGGTGCTGCTCGACCGGGTCAGAGCGATGCTGTTCAGGCTGACGCGATGAGCCGCGGATCACCGGCAAGCGGCAGCGGCAGGCGGCAGGCGGTACCGGTCAGCGGCAAGCGGCAGCGGCAAGCGGTACCGGCAAGCGGTACCGGCAAGCGGCAGCGGCAAGCGGCAGCGGCAGCGGCAGCGGCAAGCGGCAGCGGCAGCGGCAGCGGCCGGTAAGCGGCAGCGGTGCGCGGCTCCGGCAAGCGGCTGCGGTGACTACGGCGTCGCGCCGATCTGGATCTCGGCGAGGACGGCGTAGTGGTCGCTGGCGCACACGGCGTCGGCGCCGTCGCCGTCGCGCTCGGTCAGCGCGACCTCGCAGCGGTGGATCGTGCCGCGGCCGTCGCGCTTGCGGCTGGTGCACAGGACGTAGTCGATGCGGCGATCGATGTCGAGCGAGCGCAACGGGCGCGTGTGCTCGTTCTCGCTCGACCAGGTGATGCCCTGGGCGGGGCCGTCGCCGGGGCCGGGCTCGCGGTGCAGGCGCAGCCACGCGTCCTGCCAGTGGGTGCGGTGGCCGTCGAGGGTGGTGAGGCCGCGCAGAAAGCGCATCTCGTCGCTGTCGGCGATCGCGTTGAAGTCGCCGCACAGGATCTGCGGCGCGTCGGTGTTGCCGCGGCCGAGGGTGCGGATCGCGTCGTCGACCGCGAGCACCTGGCGCTCGCGCGCGCGGCCGTCGTCGAGCCGGTAGTGCAGGTGCGTGGTGTGGACCCAGATCGAACCGGCGGGCGTGTCGATCTGCGCCGACAGCAGGATCCGCGCCTCGGTCGGGCGCGCCTCGGGCAGCGCGAGCGCGCGGCGCTGCAGCGGCTGGCGGCGGGTGAGGATCGCCAGGCCCTCCTCCCCCGCCGGCATGCCCACCTTGAGCGCGTCGTCGGCCCAGCGCAGCGCCGGCTCGTAGGTGGCGTGCAGGCCGAGGTGGGCGGCGAGCACGTCGGCGGTGGTCCGCCCGGCGCGCCCGTCGAGCGGCCGGACCTCCTGCAGGCACACCACGTCGGGATCGAGGGCGGCGAGCTGGCGCGCGGCGAGCGCGAGGCGGCGGTCGAGCGGCGGCTCGATGCCCCACAGGTTGAGCGTGACGACGCGCAGCCGCGTGGTCATGGGGAGGACGGGCCTTTATAAACGCAGCGCGTGTCGAACGTCTCCGCGACGCGGATCTCGGCGAGGCCGGGCAGCGCCGGCGCCAGCCGGTCCCACAGCCACATCGCGATCACCTCGCTCGTCGGGTTGTCGAGGCCGGGCAGCTCGTTGAGCAGGCGGTGGTCGAGCTGGGCGATCAGCGGCGCGACCGCGGCGTCGAGGTCGGCGTAGTCGAGCACCCAGCCGAGCTCGGGGTGGAGCGGCCCGTCGACCGCCACGGTGACGACGTAGGTGTGGCCGTGCATCCGCGCGCAGCGGTGCCCGGCCGGCACCCGGGGCAGAAAGTGCGCCGCCTCGAACCTGAGATCTTGCTCGATACGCATGCCGAGCCCCGCACGCTAGCCCGACGGGGCCGTGCTAGCAATGTCTCGATGTCCACCGCCGGCCGGTCCCGCCTCCACGCGTGGGCGGGCCTCGACCGGCGGGTGTGGGACATGGCGATCGCCCGCGCCGTCAACACGATGGGCATGTCGCTCGTGATGTCGTTCCTCGGCATCTACGTGGTCGAGGAGCGCGGCTACGCGGCGTGGCTGTACGGGCTGTGCGCGCTCGGGGCCAACGTCGGTCAGTCGCTGGCCCAGGCGTGGGCCGGCGAGCTGTCGGACCGCATCGGCCGGCGCCCGCTGATCACCGGCTCGCTCGTGCTGCGCGCCGGCGTGATCGCGCTGCTCGGCGTCCAGGTGCTGCTCGACGCGCCGCTGTGGTCGCTCGCGCTCAACTTCGTCGCGTCGAGCGCGCTGCGCGGGGGCTTCGAGCCGGTCGCCTACGCGCTGGTGTCGGACGTGTGCGCGCCGCACCAGCGGATCGCCGCGTTCGGGCTGCAGCGCATGGGCACCAACCTCGGCTGGGCGATGGGCCCGGCGCTCGGCGGGCTGCTGACGTGGTTCCTGCCCTACGGCGTGGTGTTCTTCATCGCCGGCGCCGGGCTGCTCGCCGCCGCCTGGGTGACCACGCGCGTGCCGGAGTCGCGCGCCCCGACGACGGACGCGCCGCGCGTCCGCCTGTCCGAGGCGTTCCGCGACGCGCTCGCCCAGCCCGCGCTCGTCGCGCTGCTGGTCGCGTCGTTCCTGTACTCGCTGGTCCACACCCAGCTGTTCTCCACCTTCTCGATCTACATGGCCGAGCAGCTCGGGCTGTCCAAGCTCGGGATCGGGCTGCTCTACATGCTCAA
Source organism: Myxococcales bacterium (assembly GCA_011526095.1). Lineage (GTDB taxonomy): Bacteria > Myxococcota_A > Polyangia > Haliangiales > Haliangiaceae > WYBA01. The sequence goes on from WYBA01000468.1 coordinate 27,308, forward strand.
CGGCCTCGGCGTGCTGCTGCTGCAGGTCCCGGCGATCGGGATGATCCGCAGGCTCGGGCTGCACCGCGCGCTGGTGATCGCGGGCGTGCTGTTCGCCGCCGGGTTCCTGGTCGTCGGCGCGGCCGGCGGGTTCGCCGTCGCGGCGATCGCGATCGGCGTGATCACCTGCGCCGAGGTGCTGTTCGCCCCGGCGCACCAGACCGCCGCCGCCGAGACCGGCGACGCGGCGCGGCGCGGCCGCACGTTCGGCGTGGTCGGGTTCTGCCAGATGCTCGGCGTCGCGTGCGCGCCGCTGCTCGGCGGCATACTGTTCGACCAGATCGGGGACCACCATCTATGGATGTGGGGGGTGATCGCCACGCTCGCGCTGGGGCTGGCCGGCGTGCTCGCGGTGTTCGGCGCGCTGCACCGCCGGACCGCCGGAGACCGCGCCGAGACGGCCGGCTGACCTCGTCTGTCGGCGGGGGTCGGCGGGCGATTTCGCCGCCCGGGGCGCCGCGCTTCGCGGTAGAGGATCGACATGCACCGCTCCAGGGGGATCTTCGACGTCGTGCGGGCCGCCGCGCTGACCGCCGCCGCCGCCCTGCCCGCCTGCGGCGGCGGCGACGACGCGCCGGCCGCGCCCGACGCGCAGACGCCGCCGCCGGCGTGGCGCGCCGACCTGCCGCCGTCGTCCGTGCTCGGCGATCGCCGGGGCCTCGAGCCCGCGCGCGGCATCATCCACCTCCACTCGCCGTACTCGCACGACGCGTGCGACGGCGAGCCGCGCGACGAGGACACCGGCGAGCCCGACGAGGCGTGCCTGGCCGACCTGCGCGCCGCGCTGTGCGCGACCCGCCAGGACTTCGCCGCGCTGTCCGACCACGACGACTCGATGGCCGGCGAGGCGTTCGAGACGCTGTTCTCGGTGCGAGGGGACGACGAGCTGATCGATCTCGGCGCCGGACCGATCGCCTCGCGGATGACGTGCGACGACGGCCACGAGGTGCTGATCACCGTCGGCGGCGAGAACCCGCTGATGCCGATCATGCTCGACCGCCACGTCGACGGCGACGCGCCCGCGCGCCACGACACGTACAACGCCGACACGCCCGAGGCGGTCGCGGCGATGCGCGCCGCCGGCGCGACGATCTGGATCCCGCACACCGAGGGCCGCACCACCGAGGAGCTGGTCGCGCTCCAGCCCGACGGGATCGAGATCTACCAGCTCCACGCCAACATCGATCCCGACATCCGCGAGGAGCTGCTCGGGCTCGACCGCTCCGGCGCGATCACCGCGGTCGTGCAGTTCGCCGACACCGGCGACCTGCAGCTCGAGCCGGACCTGGCCCTCTTGTCGTTCGTCGAGCCCAACGCGCCGTCGCTGGCGCGGTGGGACGACCTGCTCGGCCTGGGCCTGCACGTCGCCGGCTCCGGCGGCACCGACGCCCACCAGAACGCGCTGCCGATCGTCCTGCGCGACGGCGAGCGCGGCGACTCGTACCGCCGGATGCTGCGGTGGTTCGCCAACATCGCGCTCGCGACGGACCGCCGCGATCCGGTCGCGATCGAGGAGGCGGTGCGGCGCGGCCGCAGCTTCGTCGCGTTCGAGCTGATGGGCACGCCGGTCGGGTTCGACGTCCACGCGAGCTGCGACGGCGACGCGATCGCCGAGCTCGGCGACACGGTCGCGCCGACCGCCGGTTGCACGCTCCACGTCACCGTGCCGACGATCCACGAGCTGTCGCCGATGCTGCCGGCGCCGGTGATCGCGGCGCGCGTGCTGCGGGTCACGGCGAGCGGGGCGACCGAGGTCGCGACCAGCGACGGCGAGGCGATGGAGGTCGCGCTCGACGTCGCGGGCGCCTACCGCGTCGAGGTCGAGATCGAGCCGCGCCACCTCGCGCCGTACCTGGGCCGCCTCGACCCGGCGATGGCCGAGCGGCGGGTGCCGTGGATCTACGGCAACCCGATCTACGTGGAGTAGGTCATGCTGATCCGCATGCGGATCGCCGCCCTCCCCGTGCTGCTCGCGCTGACCGCGTGTCCAGGCCCCTCGGGCGACTGCGACCAGGACTGGGAGTGTGCCGGCGGCCAGGTCTGCGCCAACAACCACGCGTGCGTGCCCGAGGGCTCGACCTACCGGCTGACCGTGGCGTGGACGATGGACGGCTACCCCGCCGGGCCCGACACCTGCGCGCCGGTCGACCACCTCGAGCTGCTCGTCGAGGACACGGTCAGCGGTGACTACGCGCAGTACGCGCCGGTGCCGTGCGAGGGCGGCAGGTTCACGTTCCTCAAGCTGCCCGGCGGCTATGACCGCGCCGGCCTCGCGGTGATCGCGGGCGGCCGGCGGGTCGAGGACCACGTCGCGCCGATCTCGGCGAGCACCGGCACGGTCAGCTTCGACCTCGCGACCGCCGGCCCGCCGCCGGACGTCGACGCGGGGCCGGTCGTCGACGCCGCGCCGATCGTCGACGCGGGCGTCGACGCCGGCGTCGCTGACTGACGCGCCGCCGCACGACACGCCACGCGCTGACGCGTCACGTCACGCGTTGAAAAACGCCGCGCCCGCGCGCGTGCGAGGCGATCGTGTTGTGGCTATCCTGCGCGCCCCATGAGCACGCCAGAAAAGGCGCGCGTCGAGCCGGACGACGAGCCGGTGGTCGCGACCGTCGACGAGCTGAAGCCGCTGTACCGCCAGATGCTGGCGATCCGTCGCCTCGAGGAGGCCTCCGCGAAGGCCTACTCGCAGGGCAAGATCGGCGGCTTCCTTCACCTGATCATCGGCCAGGAGGCGGTGTGCGTCGGCGCCACCGCCGCGCTGCGCCCCGACGACTACGTCGTCGCCACCTACCGCGATCACGGCCACGCCTACGCCAAGGGCATCTCGGCGCGGGCGATGATGGCCGAGCTGTACGGCAAGAAGACCGGGCTGGTGAAGGGCCTGGGCGGCTCGATGCACTTCTTCGACAAGGGCAAGGGCTTCCTCGGCGGCCACGGCATCGTCGGCGGCCACGTGCCGATCGCCGCGGGCGCCGCGTTCGCCGCGAAGTACCGCGGCGACGGCCGCGTCGCGCTGTGCTTCTTCGGCGAGGGCGCCTCGACCATCGGCGGGTTCGCCGAGGGCCTGGCGCTCGCCGCGCTGTGGAAGCTGCCGGTCGTCCTGATCTGCGAGAACAACCAGTACTCGATGGGCACGCCGCTCTACCGCAGCCTCGCGGTCGAGGACGTGTCGATGCGCGCGCTCGCCCACGGCATGGCGCGCGACCGGTTCGACGGCGACGACGTGCTCAAGGTCAAGCAGCGGATCGCGATCGCGGTCGAGCGCGCGCGTGAGACCAACGAGCCGACGCTGGTCGAGGTGATCACGTACCGGTTCCGCGGCCACTCGATGAGCGACCCGGGGCTGTACCGGACCAAGGAGGAGGTCGAGGAGTGGCGCCGGCGCGACCCGCTCAACCGCACGCGCGTGCGGCTGGAGGAGCTGGGCATGCCCGCCGCGGACCTCGAGGCGCTCGAGGCCGACGTCAAGGCCGAGATCGAGGACGCGGTGCACTTCGCCGAGACGTCGCCGCCCGCCGACGAGTACTTCCCCTACGTGATCAAGGAGTGACCGTGGCCGTCATCAGCTATCGCGAGGCGCTCAACCAGGCGATGCGCGAGGAGATGGAGCGCGACGAGAGCGTGTTCATCATGGGCGAGGAGGTCGGGCACTACCAGGGCGCGTACAAGGTCACCCAGGGCCTGCTCCAGCGGTTCAGCTCGCGCCGCGTCGTCGACACGCCGATCGCCGAGATGGGCTTCGCCGGCATCGGCGTCGGCGCGGCGATGGTCGGGCTGCGCCCGATCATCGAGTTCATGACCTTCAACTTCTCGCTCGTCGCGATCGATCAGATCGTGAGCAACGCGGCGAAGATGTACCAGATGAGCGCCGGCGCGTTCCACGTGCCGATCGTGTTCCGCGGCCCCAGCGGCCCCGCCGTCCAGGTCGCGTCGCAGCACTCGCAGGCGCTCGAGTCGTTCTACGCCCACGTCCCCGGGCTCAAGGTCGTGCTGCCGTCGACGGCGTACGACGCCAAGGGCCTGCTCAAGACGGCGATCCGCGACGACAACCCGGTCGTGTTCATGGAGGGCGAGACGCTCTACGGCACGACGTGGGAGGTGCCGGAGCAGGAGTACCTGATCCCGCTCGGCAAGGGCGACATCAAGCGCCCCGGCAAGGACGTCACGCTGGTGGCGTGGTCGAAGATGGTGTGGGTGTGCCTCGACGCGGCCAAGGCGCTCGCCGCCGAGGGCATCGAGGCCGAGGTCGTCGACCCGCGCACGCTGCGCCCGCTCGACACCGAGATCATCTGCGACTCGGTCAAGAAGACCGGGCGCTGCGTGATCGTCGAGGTCGGCTGGCCGGTCGCCGGGTTCGGCGCCGAGGTCGCCTACCAGGTCCAGCGCCAGTGCATGGACCACCTCGACGCGCCGATCGAGCGGGTGTGCTCCGACGACGTGCCGATGCCGTACGCCAAGAACCTCGAGGACGAGGTCCAGCCCCAGGTCAAGGACGTGGTCGCCGCGGTCAAGCGCGCGCTGTACCTCGCGTAGGAACGTAGAAGGAAGACTGACGATGGCGCAGATCCTCGGATTGCCGAAGCTGTCCCCGACCATGGAGGAAGGGGTGCTGGTGCGGTGGGTGAAGAAGGAGGGCGACAAGGTCGCGCCCGGCGACCTCGTCGCCGAGGTCGAGACCGACAAGGCCAACATGGACTTCAACATCGAGGACGACGGCGTCCTGTTGAAGCTGCTGGTCAAGGAGGGCGACACGGTCAAGCTCGGGGCGCCGGTGGCGATCCTGGGCCGGACGGGCGAGGACATCACGGCGCTGCTCGCCCAGGCGGCCAGCGGCGCGGCCGCCGCGCCGGCGCCGGCGCCCGCCGCGGCGACACCCGCGC
>WYBA01000063.1 GCA_011526095.1 Myxococcales bacterium
GCGGCGCCCGCGGCGCCGCGGGCGGTCGCGCCGGCCCCGACGCCGCCGCGCGGCGAGACCGGCCGCGAGCCGGCCGCCGGCGATCGCGACCGGATCACCGGCCGGATCACCGTCCACCCCGCGGGCTACGGCTTCGTCGCCGTGCCCGACGGCGACGACGTGTTCGTGCCCGCCAAGTACCGCGGCGAGTCGCTCGACGGCGACCGCGTCGTCGTCACGACCTGGCTCGGCTACAAGGGCACCGAGGGCCGGGTCGTCGAGGTCGTGGCGCGCGGCCGCGCTCGCCTCACCGGCACGATCCAGCGCGCCGGGCGCCACGTCTACCTCCAGCCCGACGACCCGCGGATCGCCGCCGACTACGGCCGGGTGTCGCTCGACGACGGCCCGACGACCGGCCAGCCCGGCGACGCCGTCGTCGTCGAGATCACGCGCTACCCGACGGCCGAGGCGCGCGAGCTCGCCGGGCGGATCGTCAAGCTGCTCGGCGACCCCGGCGACCCGCGCACCGAGATCGAGAAGATCATCGCGGTCGCGGCGGTCCCGGTCGAGTTCCCCGACGGCGCGATGGCCCAGGCGCGCGCGACGCCGCAGGAGGTCCGCGTCGCCGACCTCGCCGATCGCATCGATCTGCGCGATCGCCGGTTCTGCACGATCGACCCCGAGACCGCGCGCGACTTCGACGACGCGCTGTGCATCGAGGACGGGCCGCACGGCGGCCCGCGCGTGTGGATCGCGGTCGCCGACGTCGCGCACTACGTGCGGTGGGACGACGCGCTCGATCGCGAGAGCGTGCTGCGCGGGGTCTCGGTCTACCTGCCGGACCGCGTGATCCCGATGCTGCCGTTCGAGCTGTCGGCGGAGATCTGCTCGCTCAAGCCCAACGTCGATCGCTGCGCGATGGTCGTGCGGATCGACTACCGGGACGACGGCACGATCGTCGACACCGGCTACGCGGCCGCGGTGATCCGGTCGCAGGCGCGCCTCGACTACCCCGGCGTCGCGGCGGCGCTGCGCGGCGACTTCCGTGGTCGGCGCGAGATCTACCGCGAGTGGATCGGTGAGCTCGAGAAGCTCGAGCGCCTCGGCAAGGTGCTGCGCGCCCAGCGCAGCGCGCGCGGCGCCGCCGAGCTCGACATCGCCGAGCCCAAGGTGATCCTCGACGCCGACGACCCGGCGCTGATCCGCGACGTCGTGCGCGCCAAGGCGGACCCCGACGTCAAGGGCGCGTACGAGCTGGTCGAGTCGTTCATGATCGCCGCCAACGAGGCGGTCGGGCGGTTCTTCCGCCTGCGCGGCGCGCCGTCGGTGTGGCGCGTCCACGCGCCGCCCAAGCGCGAGCGGCTCGAGACCCTGGCCGAGCTGCTCGGCGCCTACGGCGTCGCGGTCGACGTCGACGAGGCGGCGACGCCGCTCGGCATGAAGCGCGTGCTCGACCAGGTGCTGCAGCTGCCCGCGTCGCGGTCGCTGTCGTTCCTGGTGCTGCGCTCGCTCAAGCAGGCGGTGTGGGACACCGTGCCGGTCGGGCACTTCGGCCTGGCGTCGGGCGACTACCTGCACTTCACCTCGCCGATCCGCCGCTACCCCGACGTCCTCGTCCACCGCCTGCTCAAGTACCACCTGCACCGCGAGGGCATGGCCTCGGGCGGGGGCTACGCCCAGCCGCCGCCGGCGGTCGAGCGGCTGAGCGAGCTCGCCGCGGTGTCGTCGGGGCACGAGCGCCGCGCGATGGAGGCGGAGCGCGAGGCGGTCGCGATGTACCGCGCCCACGTCATGCGCGACCAGATCGGCGAGGTCTACACCGGCGTGATCTCGGCGGTGACCAGCTTCGGCGCGTTCGTCGAGATCGAGGAGCCGTTCGTCGAGGGCCTGATCCGCACCGACTCGCTCGGCGAGGCGGTGACGTTCGACGAGGTCCACATGCGGCTGACCGCCAAGCGCAGCGGCCGGACGATCGCGCTGGGCGACACCGTGCAGGTCGAGATCGCCGACGTCTCGGTGGCGCGGCGCAAGATCGAGCTGCGGCTGCTCGCGGTGGCCAAGGGCGTGCGTCCCGCGGCGGCCGCGCCGCGCGGCCCGGCGGCGCTCGACCTCGCGACCGCCGACGACTACGAGGCGCCCGCGGCGGCGGAGACTCGCGTCGGGCTCGCCGGGCGGCGGCGCGCCGGCCGGGCGGTCGCGGCGGCGGTGCACGTCGCCAAGGCCGGCCCGCGCGCGGGCAAGGCCGGCAAGCCGGGCAAGGCCGGCGTCCAGCTCCGCGTGTCGCACCGCTCCGACGACAAGCCGGCGCGCGGCGGCCGGCCGGGCAAGGGCAAGCCGGGCAAGGGCAAGCCGGGCAAGCCCAAGCGGCGGTAGCAGGCCGCTGCAGAACGCGGCGAAGCCGCGTTCTGACGGGCACGGGGGCAGGCGCGCGGCGTGCTGCACCAGCCTGCTAGAGTCGGCGGCGATGGAGCACCTCGATGTCCTGGTCGTCGGCGCGGGGCTGTCGGGGATCGCCGCCGGCCACTACCTGCAGGCGCGCTGCCCCCGCCACCGCTACGCCATCTTCGAGGCGCGCGCGGCGATCGGCGGGACGTGGGACCTGTTCCGCTACCCGGGCATCCGCTCGGACTCGGACATGTACACGCTCGGCTACTCGTTCCGGCCGTGGCCGAGCGACGTCGCGATCGCCGACGGCGCCAGCATCCGCGCCTACGTCGAGGACACCGCGCGCGCCGAGGGCATCGATCGCCACATCCGGTTCCGCCACAAGGTGACCCGCGCGGCGTGGTCGAGCCAGACCGCGCGGTGGACGGTCGACGGCGTCCGCACCGACGACGACGGCGTCGCGACGCCGTTCACCCTGACCTGCGGCTTCCTGCTGATGTGCTCGGGCTACTACGACTACGCCGCCGGCCACGCGCCCGACCTCCCGGGCGTCGCGGAGTTCCGGGGCCGCGTCGTCCACCCGCAGGCGTGGCCCGAGGACCTCGACTACACCGGCCAGCGCGTCGTCGTGATCGGCTCGGGCGCGACCGCGGTGACGCTGGTGCCGTCGATGGCGGATCGCGCCGCGCACGTCACGATGCTGCAGCGCTCGCCGACGTACATCGTGTCGCGCCCGCAGCGCGACGCCGCGGCGCGGTGGCTGGCGGACAAGCTGCCGCCGCGGCTCGCCGCCGACGCCACGCGGTGGAAGAGCGTCCTGATCGGCAAGGCGTTCTACGACTTCTGCCGCCGGTTCCCCGAGGCCGCCAAGAAGCTGATCGCGCGCGGCGTGCGCGCCCAGCTCGGGGACGCCTACGACCCGACGCACTTCACCCCGCGCTACCAGCCGTGGGATCAGCGGCTGTGCTTCGTCCCGGACGCGGACCTGTTCCGCGCGATCAAGGCCGGCAAGGTCGACGTCGTCACCGACACGATCGAGCGGTTCACGCCGACCGGGCTGCGCCTCACCTCCGGGCGCACGCTCGACGCCGACCTCGTCGTCACCGCCACCGGCCTGCGGCTGCAGCTGTTCGGCGGGATGGCGGTGACCGTCGACGGCGCGCCGCTGGTGCCGCCCGAGCACAAGGTCTACAAGGGCACGATGCTGAGCGACGTCCCGAACCTGGCGTTCGTGCTGGGCTACACCAACGCGTCGTGGACGCTCAAGGCCGAGCTGATCCTCCAGTACGTGTGCCGGGTGCTGGGCCGGATGGAGCGCCGAGGCCTCACCACCGCCGTCGCCCACCCCGACGGCGACGTCGGTGACGAGCCGGTGCTCGACTTCAGCTCCGGCTACGTCCAGCGCGCGCTGCCGGCGCTGCCGCGGCAGGGCAGCCGGGTGCCGTGGAAGCTCTACCAGAGCTACGTCCGCGACATCGCGATGCTCCGCCGCGGCGAGGTCGAGGACGGCGTGCTGCGGCTGTCGCGCGCGCCGGCGCCTTGAACCTCGTTCCTGCCGCGCGCCTGCTACAGTCGCACCTCGCATGGTCGCGCCGGTCCCCGCGGGTCCCAACGACGGTCGCGCCGCCGAGGCGAGCGCCGCGCTCCGCGCCGCGCTCGAGGACGCGCGCGGCCGGATGCGCCAGGCGCTGCACGCCGGCGGCGGCGGGGTCGCCGCGGCGGCGGCGCTGTCCGACGTCTACGACCGCGCGGTCGCGGCGCGGTGGCGCGCCGCGATCCAGGAGGTCCCGGGCGCGGCCGACGCGCCGCTCGCGCTGGTCGCGACCGGCGGGTGGGCCCGGCGCGAGCTGGCGCCGTACTCGGACATCGACTTCATCCTGCTCCACCGCGGGGACGAGGCGCTCGCCAAGGCCGTCGCGGACCGGCTGCTCTATCCGCTGTGGGACGCGAAGGTGTCGGTCGGGCACGCGGTGCGCGAGCCGCGCGCGGCCGCCCGCCTGGCCAAGGGCGACCTGTCGACCGCGACCGCGCTGCTCGACGTCCGCCACCTCGTCGGCCACGCCGCCGTCACCGACGAGCTGGTGCGCGCGACCCGCGCGGTGATCGCGCCGGGCGGCAACGCCAACGAGTTCGTCTCGCTGCTCGCGGCGGAGAAGGCCAGGCGCCACGATCGCTTCGGCGACTCGCTGTACCTGCTCGAGCCCAACCTCAAGCAGGGCATCGGCGCGCTGCGCGATCTGGCGACCGCGCTGTGGGCGGCGGCCGCGCGGTGGTACCCGCAGGCGCTCGCCGCCGGGGCGCCCGGCGGCGCCGCCGCGGCGCACGGCGGGGGGGACGGGCCGGCGCCGCGCGCGCTCACCCCGCGCGAGCTGATCGACGCGCTCGTCGGGCTCGGGCACCTGACGCACCGCCAGGCGGCGGTGCTCCACGGCGCGCGCGACTTCCTGCTCGAGGTCCGCGCGCTCGTCCAGCTCGTCGCGCAGCGCCGCACCGATCACCTCACGTTCGAGCTGCAGGAGTCGATCGGGCCGGTGCTGTTCGCCGACGCGGCGACGCCGTCGCCCGGCGACGCCGCGGCCGGCGTGCGCCCGGCGGTGGCGCCGGCGGTCGAGGCGCTGATGCGGTGCTACTACCTGCACGCCCGCGGCGTCGTCCAGGTCGCGGACCGCCTGCTGGATTCGGCGCGCGTGCCCGCGCGCAGAAAGCCGCGGATCGGCAAGGTCGACAACAGCTTCCTCACGTTCAACGGCGAGCTCGCGGTGCGCGAGCCGGCGGTGTTCGCGCAGCGCCCGGCGGAGATGCTGCGGCTGTTCCGCGTCGCGGTCGAGCTGCAGCTGCCGGTCTACGGCCACACCCGGGAGCTGATCGCCGAGCAGGTCGCCGCCTCCGGCCAGGTGCTCACCGGCGACCCGGCGTCGTCGCGCCACTTCCTCGACGCGCTGCTCGACACCCGCGACGCCGCCCAGCCGTCGGCGCTGGAGACCCTGCACCAGCTCGGCGTGCTCAACGCGGTCATGCCGGAGTGGGCGCCGTGCACGTGCCGCGTCCAGCACGACCTCTACCACGTCTACACCGTCGACCAGCACCAGCTCTATGCGGTCGCGATGCTCAAGCGGATCGCGCGCGGCGAGCTCGTCGCGGAGCACCCGGTCGCGCTCGAGGCGATGCAGGCGGTCACCCGCCCGCTGCCCCTGTACCTCGGCACGCTGCTGCACGACGTCGGCAAGCCGCAGGGCAAGGGCCACGCCGAGAAGGGCGCGGTGCTCGCCGGCGTGATCGCGCGGCGGCTCGGCCTGACCGAGGCCGACGCCGAGCTCGCCGAGTTCCTGGTGCGCCAGCACCTGACGATGAGCCACCTGTCGCAGCGCCGCGACCTGTCCGATCCCGAGGTCGTCGTCCGGTTCGCGGACAAGATCGGCGACGAGGAGCGGCTGGCGCAGCTCTACCTGCTCACGCTGTGCGACACGGCGATGACCGCGCCCAACAACCTCAACGCGTGGAAGGAGGAGCTGCTGCGCGAGCTGTACCTGGCGACGCGCGATCAGCTCCGGCGCCGCGTCGGGCGCGGCGGCGTCGACGACGCGGCGGCGCGGCTGCGCGCCGCGCGCGAGAAGGTCATCGGCGCGGTCGCCGGCGATCGCGACCTCGCGGCGACCGAGGCGGTGGTCGAGGCGCTCGACGGCCGGTTCCTGTCGCAGCTCACGACCCGCCAGGCGGCGCGCCACGTCCGGCTCGCGCTCGATCACGACGCGGCCGGCGAGATCGTCTCGCTCACCGTCACCCACTACCCGATGAAGGGCGTCAGCGAGGTCGCGGTCGTCGCGCCGGACGTCCCCGGCGTGCTCGCCGCGATCGCCGGCGCGCTGACCGCCAACCGCGTCGACGTGCTCGGCGCCGTCGTCGGCGCCTGCGAGCGCGCGGGCGCGCCGCTGGCGATGGACCTGTTCTTCGTCCGCGACCTCGTCGGCGAGGCGATCCCCGAGAACGACCCGCGGTGGCGGCGGCTCGCCGACGACCTGCGCGAGCTGTTCGCGGCCGGGGCGCCGGCGCCGGCCGCGGTCGAGGCGCTGATCGCGAAGCGGCGCCCGCGCTCGGGGCTGCCGCCGCGGATCACCCCCGCGGTCACGACCGAGATCCGCACGGTCATCGACGACTCGTCCGACGCGACGATCGTCGAGGTGTTCACGCGCGACGCCGTCGGCGTGCTCTACGCGATCACCCACACGCTGACCGAGCTCGGGCTCGACATCCACCTGTCCAAGGTCTCGACCGAGGGCGAGAAGGTGGCCGACGTGTTCTACGTGACCCGCTCGACCGGCGACGGGCCGGGTCACAAGGTGACCGCGCCCGACGAGCTCGAGGCGATCGCCGGGCGCCTGCGCGAGGCGATCGCGCGGGTGGAGGGGTAGGCGGGCGTGTCCGCGACCGACGTCCCGGTCCACCTCGGGCTCGGCGGGCGCGTCGCCGGCCAGTTCGAGGCGCGCCCGTGGCCGCGCCGGCTCGCCCAGCTCGCGGTGCGCTACACCGCCGTCGCCGGCGCGGTCGCGCTGGCGGTGGCGCGGCGTCGCCAGCTCGAGGCGATGCTGCCCGCCGTCGCGATCATGGCGATGGTGATGCTGTCGGTGACGCTCGTCGGCCTCGCCGTGCGCCGCGCGCGCGTCACGGTCGAGGCGGGCGGGGTGCGGTGGGGGTGGAGCTGGCTGGGCGTGCGGATGGACCGCGACCGGCTGCGCGGCGTCGCGATCTACCGCGACGCGATCGCGCTGGTGCCGCGGCGCGGGTCGACGTGGTTCCTGTCGGCGCGCGACTGGGACCGGTTCGACGCGCTGGCGCGGGCGGTCGCGCGGGCCGGGCTGCCGGTGGAGACGCACGACCGGGACGCGCCGTGGCGCGCGCGGCTGCAGAGCTACGGGCGCGTGCTCGACGGGCTTCTCATCGCGGCGATGGTGGGCGCGACGGTGCTGATCGCGGTCGCGGCGACGGCGCGGTAGGGAAGAGAGAGAGCCCGCGCGCCGGCGGTGGGGAGACCGCGAACCGCCGGCCCGGGGCCTGCCGCTCGCGCGGGGGCGCCCCCGCCGGGATCGATCGATCCGCCGGACCGAAGCCGGTCCGCCGGATCTCGTACCGAACCGGATCGGACTCCCTTCGGGAGTCCGTGGCAGTCCTCGCGGTGGCGAGAGCGCCGGCGTCGTGCTCGCGCGGACGCCGACGCCGTCCCGTGCACGCGCGGACCCGCGGCGGAACTCGCCGGCGGAGGCCCCCCGACGCTCGCGTCACCCGGGCCGGCGTGACGTGGAGCGAGCGCCACAGACGCAGCAACCCCACGCGAGCGCGTGCTCGCCCGCCGGGGGCTCTCGAACAGCCACGTCGTGCTGAACGAGGGATGGCGGGACGGTCAACTCACAGCGGGGCGCCGAGGGTGATCCAGTTGAGGATCAGGAGGTAGTTGAGGTCGGCGATGCTGGCGAAGGTGGCGTTGGGGTGGTTGGGCGGGGTCTCGTAGAGCGGCTTGGTGAGGAGCAGCGACAGCTCGGGCGCGAGGGTGTCGATCACGCCGGGGCGGGCGAGGAGCGCGGCGTGGACGTCGGCGGCGGGCAGGTCGAACTGCAGCGCCGCCATCGTGCCGGTCGCGGTGTGGCAGTTGGCGCAGGCGAGGCCGCCCGCGGCCGCCTTCTGGAGCAGCGGGTAGATGTCGGTCGTGAACGTCGGCGTGCCGGTGGGCAGGCCGTCGTCGTCCTGACCGCCGGTCGAGACGAGCGCGGCGCCGTCGGCCGCGACGACGACCGGCACCTCGTAGGTGCGGATCTCGGCGCCGCCGCCGCCACCGCCGCCGCCGCCGCCGCCGCCGCCGCCCGCGGCGTAGTTCACCTTGAGGGTGTAGGCGCCGGGCGGGACGTCGAGGAAGGCGACGCGGGCGCGCGCCGGCGTGCCGGCGGGGAACACGTACGCGGTCGACACCGCGAGGATGTCGTTGGCGACGATGTCGCCGGCCTCGCCGAAGAAGTACGGCCCGAGCCCGACCGGGGCGCCGAGCCCGTCGACCAGCGTGATATCGGCGAGCGGCACGTCGATCAGCGGCGTGCCGTTGTTGCGCAGCAGGTCGGCGACCGCGATCGCGGTGCCGGCGGTCGGCGTCAGCCCGAGGCTGGCGTACTGGCGCTGCGCGTCGGCGTTCGACACGATGTAGAGGTCGTGCTCGATGCTGACGCCGACGACGCTGACCATGTCGCTGCGGGTCGGCCGGTAGGCGGCGCGGGACGCGTTGACGTAGAAGGTGGAGCCGGGCGGCACGTCCTCGAGCGCGTAGGCGCCGCCGGTGATCGACGTGCCCGTCAGGCTCGGGGACAGGCCCTCGGTCGTCAGCGCGGTCGCGTCGAGCGGCGCGTGGGTGAAGTAGTCCATCGTCATCCCGCTGACCTGGAGCGACTCGGTGTCGCCGGCGTCGGGAGAGGTCCCGGCGTCCGGACCATCGTCGTCGTCGCCGCCGACCGGGGGCGCGGTCCCGACACAGGCGGGGACGAGGGCGAACAGCGCGGCGGCGAGCCAGGACGAGCAGGTGAGGTTACGCATCGGGATCTCCTCCGAAAGCCGTGAGGCGGGGCAGGGTGATGTCCCCATACTCAAGGCGCGTGCCATCTGGCCGTCCGGGCCAGATACCTGAGATCGCAAAGTTTGCGCGTTTTCGGGGGGGCCGTGGCCGTGGGGTGACGACCCCCCAGTGAACGTTGGCTCGACCCACCTACTCGTGGGCACCGCGAGATCACTGGGGGCGGCGGTCTGTAGCTGGGAGGCCGCAACGCAGCCCGTCACCGTCCTTGTCACGATCAGGGGCGGTCCGTATAACAGCGCCCTGCCAGAGGTCCCCATGCTCGAAGACCAGCTCCGCGAGGCTCTCACCTTCGACGACGTGCTGCTGGTGCCCGCTTACAGCGAGGTCATCCCGCGCGACGTCGACACGACCACGCGGCTGACCGCGTCGATCACCCTGCGCATCCCGCTGGTGTCGTCGGCGATGGACACGGTCACGGAGGCCGCCACCGCGATCCGGATGGCGCGCGAGGGCGGCATCGGGTTCGTCCACAAGAACATGTCGATCGAGGACCAGGCGCGCGAGGTCACGCGCGTCAAGAAGGCCGAAAGCGGCATCGTCGTCGATCCCGTGACGATCACGCCGGATCGTCGGCTCGAGGCGGCGCTGGCGCTGATGCGCCACCACCGGATCAGCGGCCTGCCCGTCGTCGACGGCGAGAAGCGCCCGGTCGGCATCCTGACCAACCGCGACGTCCGGTTCGAGCGCAACCTCGATCAGAAGGTCGGCGACGTCATGACCCGCCGCCTGATCACGGTGAAGGACGGGGTCGGGCTGGAGGGCGCCAAGGAGCTGCTCCACAAGAACCGGATCGAGAAGCTGCTGGTCGTCGACGACGCCGGCCGGCTCAAGGGCCTGATCACGATCAAGGACATCGAGCAGGCCGAGGCCCACCCGGCGGCCGCCAAGGACGATCTCGGCCGGCTCCGCGTCGGCGCCGCGATCGGCGTCGGCGGCGACCGCGAGGCCCGCGTCGACGCGCTGCTGTCGGCGGGCGTGGACCTGATCTGCATCGACACCGCGCACGGCCACTCGCGCGGCGTGCTCGACGCGGTGCGCGACACGCGCAAGAACTTCCCGAAGCTGCAGCTCGTCGCCGGCAACGTCGCGACCGGCGAGGCGACGCGCGCGCTGATCGAGTGCGGCGTCGACGCGGTCAAGGTCGGCGTCGGCCCGGGCTCGATCTGCACGACGCGGATCGTCGCCGGCGTCGGCGTCCCGCAGCTCACCGCGATCTCCGACGCGGTCAACGCCGCGAAGGGCTCGGGCGTCCCGATCATCGCCGACGGCGGCATCAAGTACTCCGGCGACGTGTCCAAGGCGCTCGCCGCGGGCGCCGACACCGTGATGATCGGCTCGCTGTTCGCCGGCACCGACGAGGCGCCCGGCGAGGTCATCCTGTACCAGGGGCGCAGCTACAAGTCGTACCGGGGTATGGGCTCGATCGGCGCGATGAAGGAAGGCAGCAAGGATCGCTACTTCCAGGCCGACGTCGAGACCCCGCAGAAGCTCGTGCCCGAGGGGATCGAGGGGCGCGTGCCGTACAAGGGCGCGCTGCGCGAGTCGATCTACCAGCTCGTCGGCGGCCTGCGCAGCTCGATGGGCTACCTCGGCTGCGCGTCGATCGACGACCTGCGCACCAAGGCCAAGTTCGTGCGGATCTCGTCGCAGGGCCTGCGCGAGTCCCACGTGCACGACGTGATCATTACAAAAGAAGCCCCGAATTACCGAGTCGAGTAGGCCACGGCGAATCAGCGGGGGGCCGGGCCCAGAGACTTTCAGAACCATCGAGATCAGGGGGAGCCTGTCAGAGATCCGGGGCCGTCGGCCCCGGTGGGCTCCTCCCTGAAACCCCCATCCGGGACTCAGAAGGGCTATTCGCTCAAAATGCGGCACCAGACGATCCTGATCCTCGACTTCGGCTCGCAGTACACCCAGCTGATCGCCCGCCGGATCCGCGAGCAGGCCGTCTACTCCGAGATCCACCCGTTCAACGTCCCGCTCGACAAGATCCGCGCGATGGCCCCGGCCGGCATCGTGCTGTCCGGCGGCCCGATGAGCTGCTACGAGCCGGGCGCGCCGACGGTGTCGCCGGAGATCTACGAGCTCGGCGTGCCGGTGCTCGGCATCTGCTACGGCGCGCAGCTCACCGCGCGGCTGCTCGGAGGCAAGGTCGAGAAGGCCGACAAGCACGAGTACGGCCGCGCCCACGTCACCGTCGGCGAGGCGGCGGGGCTGTTCCGCGGCCTGCCCGCCGGCGAGGAGCTCGCGGTGTGGATGTCGCACGGCGACCGCGTCGTCGCGCTGCCGCCGGGGTTCCACAACGTCGGCGAGAGCCACAACTCGCCGGCCGCGGCGTTCGCCGATCCGGCGCGCGGGATCCACTGCGTCCAGTTCCACCCCGAGGTCGCGCACACGCCGCGCGGCGCCGAGCTGCTCGCCAACTTCCTGTTCGGCATCTGCGGCTGCACGGCGGACTGGTCGATGGCGTCGTTCGTCGACGACGCGGTCGCGCGGATCCGCGCCCAGGTCGGCGACAGCGGCCGGATCGTGTGCGGGCTGTCGGGCGGCGTCGACTCGTCCGTCGCCGCCGCGATCATCCACAAGGCCATCGGCGACCGGCTGACCTGCATCTTCGTCGACAACGGCCTGTTGCGCCTGGGCGAGCGCGAGCAGGTCGCCGCGCTGTTCCGCGATCACTTCCAGGGCGAGCTGCGCGTCATCGACGCCGCCGACCGCTTCCTCACCGCGCTCGCCGGGGTCACCGACCCGGAGAAGAAGCGCAAGATCATCGGCTACGAGTTCATCGCCGTGTTCGAGGAGGAGGCCAAGAAGATCGACGGCGCGCGGTTCCTCGCCCAGGGCACGCTCTACCCCGACGTGATCGAGTCGGTGTCGTTCAAGGGCCCGTCGGCGGTGATCAAGAGCCACCACAACGTCGGCGGCCTGCCCGAGCGGATGAACCTGGCGCTGGTCGAGCCGCTGCGCGAGCTGTTCAAGGACGAGGTCCGGCTGCTCGGCGCCGAGCTCGGGCTGCCGCGGCACATGCTGTGGCGCCAGCCGTTCCCCGGCCCGGGCCTGGCGGTGCGGTGCCTGGGCGAGCAGACCCGCGCGCGCCTCGACGTGCTGCGCGCGGCCGACGCGATCGTCGAGGAGGAGATCCGCGCGGCGGGCCTGTACGAGGCGATCTGGCAGTCGTTCGGCGTGCTGTTGCCGGTCAAGTCGGTGGGCGTGATGGGCGATGCCCGCACCTACGAGGAGACGCTGGCGATCCGCGCGGTGTACTCCAAGGACGGCATGACGGCGGACTGGGTGCCGCTGCCGTATGATCTGCTGGCGCGGATGTCGACCCGGATCATCAACGAGGTGCGCGGCATCAACCGCGTCGTCTACGACATCACCTCGAAGCCCCCGGGGACGATCGAGTGGGAGTAGCGGCGCGCGCCGGGCTCGCCGCGGTCGCGGCCTGCGCGGCGCTCGCCGCGCCCCGGCCGGCGCCGGGGCCCGCCGCGGTCGCGGCGGCC
>WYBA01000469.1 GCA_011526095.1 Myxococcales bacterium
GCGAGCGCGGCGGCGAGTCCGAGCGGCTGGGCCCGCGCCACGACCTCGCCGGGCGCGCGGCGCGCCGCCTCGAGCGCGCGGGCGGCGTGACGCGCGAGCACGAGCGCGCCGACGACGAACACGGTGACGGCCAGGATCGACATGGCGCGAGGGCTCAGCGGCGCGGCTTGCGCGCGCGCTGGCGCGGCGCGGGGGCGGGTGGCGTGGTCGGCGGCGGGTCGAGCTCGACCGCGGGCTCGTCGAGCGAGGCCGCGGCGCCCGCGTCGGGGAGCGACATGCCCGCGTCGGGCGACGCGGCCGCGTCGGGCACGGGGACGCCCGCGTCGGGCGACGTGACCGCGGCGGGGACCGCGGCCGGCGCGGCGGCGGCCGGGCCGCGCAGCACCAGCGCGAGCACCACCACGAGCAGCACGTCGGCGAGGACGGCCGCGCCGAGGGCGAGCCAGGCCACGCGCGAGGCGCGCGCGCGCTCGACCTGGACCTCCGCCGCGGCAGCCGCGGCGCGCCGCGCCGCGCGCGTCACGCGGTCGAGCTCGGCGGTGACGTCGTCGAGGCGCGCCACGAGCGCGGCGGTCGTGTGAGCGGCGACGCGGTCCGACGCGCGCTCGACCGCGGCGTCGGTCGCGGCGGAGACCGCGTCGGCGATGCGCTCGACCTCGCCGCCGACGCGCGCGCGCACCTCCGCGCCGAACCGGGTCCACTCGTCGCGGACGTCGTCGGCCTGGCGGAGGAACCGGCCGAGCTGGTCGTTGAGCTCGGCGAGCGTCTCGCCGGGATCGTCCGGCGGCGCCGGCGCGCGGCCGGCGGCGACGGGCCTACGCTCCACCATCGTCGACCTCGGGGACCTCGGGGACCTCGGCGACCTCGGCGACCTCGGCGACCTCGGCGACCTCGGCGAGCGCCGGCAGGTGCCGGGTCACGGCGCGCTCGAGCGCCGCGGCGCGCGGCGCGGGGAGCAACGCGGTGCGGCGCAGGTCGCGACGCCAGCGCGCCGCCGCGCCGCGGTCGAACCGGAGGAGCCGCTCGGCCACGGCGCGTCGCGCCAGCGCGCGCGCGAGCGCCGCCGGGGGCGCCGCGTCGCCGCGGCCCCAGCGATGGACGTCGCGCGCCACGGCGTCGGCGTCAGCGTCGCGGTCGAGCGCCACGAGCGCCGCGACCAGCGCGTCGACCGGCGTGGCCTCGGCGGCGGCGAGCGCCTGGACCGCGCGCCACGCGGCGCGCGCGCGCGCCGCCGCGACGCCCTCGGCCGCGACCGCCCGGGCGAGCCAGCGCGCGACCGGCGTGATCGGCGTCGGCGCCGCGTCGTCGATCCGCACGCACCGCGGCGTGTCGCGCACGGCGCGAGGCAGCCACGCCTCGACGGCAGCCAGGATGCGCGGGTGCGCCGCGGCGCGAGGGAGCGCCCCACCGCGCCACAGCGCGGCGGCTGCGTGGGCGAGCCGCGCCTCCGCGTCGATGACTGTCACCGTCCTTCGACTGGCGGGCTCGCTGACGCTCGCCCGCCGCTCAGGACGAGCGGATCTTGCGAGCTCTCCGGACACACGAACCTCGCCTCCTCGCCCCGCGACCTCCGTCTCCGCCTCCGTCTCCGCCTCCGCCTCCGCCTCCGTCTCCGCCTCCGTCTCCGTCTCCGTCTCCGTCTCCGCCTCCGTCTCCGCCTCCGCCTCCGCCTCCGTCCCCCTTGCCCCCGCTCGTCCTGAGCAGGGCCGAGCGCCAGCGAGGCCCGTGTCGAAGGACGCTGACAGTCCGCTGCGCCTCTCGCCCTCTGGCCCCCACGGCCGCGCCTCGGGCACCTCGCACCTCGCGAGCAGCGCCGCGACCGCCGCGCCACCCTCCACCACCACCGCCGCGATCCCCGCGTAGCGGCGCCCGTCCGCCGGCGCCACCGCCACGAACCGGCGCGCCCACACCACGCGCCCTGGCGCGAGCCATACGGCCTCGTCGTCCTCGCGCACCAGCCCCGCCGCGAGGTCGGCGCGCACGTCCGCCGCGACCGCGCCCGGGTACCAGCGAAAGTCCCCGTCGTCGCCGAGCGGTGTCGGGTGCTTCTGCAGCCACTCGCGGCTCACGCGCCCGGCGACCACGATCACGTCCCTCCCGGCGCGCGCCCGCGACGCGACCACACGTCCTCGGCGGTCACCTCGCCCGTCGCCGAAGCCGCCGCGACCGGCACACCCGCCGCACCCCGCGCCGCCCGCGCGCCGGCGTACGCGAGCCTACCGAGCCACCCGAGGAACACGCGGCGCGCCTCGCCGGTGAACGCGCCGGGCGCGTCGTCCGACCGGTACTCCAGCGCGCTCGTCGGCGGCGTCGTCGCCTCGACCGAGGCCTCCGCCTCCCCGACCGCGCGCACCTCGCACCGCGTCGCCGCGTCGTAGCGCAGGTGCGTCACGTCGACGTCGTCATCCCGCCCGTCCTCGGCGTCGCGGCACCACGCGCGCACCACGTCGCGCCGCACCGCGGGCGCCGGGTCGCGCCCCGCCGCCGCCTCGCCGCGCCGACGCTCGATCACCGCGACCACCTCGTCGCGCTCGGCGTCCGGCGCGCACAGCGCCTCGACCACGCGCCACCGGTTCACCGCCACCAGCGCGCGCGGCGCCCCCGCCGCGCCGTCCAGCGCCGCGAACATCGGCAGGATCTGCCGCAGTCGGTGGTACGGGCTGCCCTCGCGGTGCGCGCCCAGCGCCAGCGGGTTGCACAGCAGCACCGGCGCGAACGCGTAGCGCCGCCCGCTCGCCGCGGCGCGCCGCCGCCGCTCGCGCACCAGCGCGTCGAGGAACGCGTGGTAGTCCGCCGCGCTCGACGAGTAGACGTGCTCGCCCGCCACGTCCCAGAACACGACCTCGACCTCGTCGCTCGCCGCCAGCCGCCGGCGCGCGCGCCCCGTCATCGCGCCACCGCCCGCGCCCGCCGCGACCGCGGCGCTCACCGCCGCCGCCTCGGCCGCGACCCCGAGCCCCAGCATCGCCGCCCCGAGCGCCGCGCCGCCCGCCGCCACCGCCGCGCCCGCCCCGACCAGCGGCGACGTCGCGGCGAGCAAGCGCAGCCGCCCCGCCGCGCCCAGACCATCGAGCAGCGCCGCCGGCCGGATCCGCAGCACGTAGTGCGGCACCACGCCCGGGGTCGTCGCGTCCGGCCGCGGCGCCCGCGCGTCGAGCACGACACGCATGATCTCGCGGTGGTGCTGGGCCTCGGCGCCCGCGAGCGCCGGCCCGTACGCGCGCAGCGTGCGGATCGCGTGGACGATGAACTGCGTCTTGCCGTCGCCGCGCGCGCCGATCACCGGCACGTCGACCACCGCCGCGACCGGCTCGTCGACGTCCGGCTCGGTCAGCGCGGACAGGCCACGCACCCCGGCGGCGCCGGTGGGCTCGGACAGGAACACGGCGCGCCGGGCCATACGGACCCTAGGAGCCGCGGCCCCGCCGCCCGGTTGACCGCGCTCCTGCGCTACGCCCGCACGAGCGCCGCCGTGAACTTGAACCCGCGAGATTCGAAGGCTTCGCGCATCCGCTCGACCATGTCGGTGGCCAGCGGCGCGTAGTGCTCGACCGTCGTCCACGGGCGGACGTTGAGCTTGAGCGCGTCGCTGCCGACCTCGAACAGCTCGATCGCCGTGCCCGGCGACATCGAGACCCGCACGTCGGTCGAGATGATCTGCTCGATCGCGTGCTTGATCTCGCGCAGGTCGGTGCCGTGCGCGACGGTGATCTCGATGTCCACCCGGCGCAGCCCGAGGTTCGTCAGGTTCTCGATCGGCTGGGAGATGATCTGCCCGTTGGGGATGATCACCTCGCGGTTGTCGCCGGTGATCAGGATCGTGTGGAACACCCGGATCGCGTCGACCCGCCCCGTGTACTTGTTGATCACGACCGTGTCGCCGACCTTGTACGGCCGCATCACGATGATCATCACGCCCGCGGCGAAGTTCGACAGCGAGCCCTGCAGCGCCAGGCCGATCGCCAGGCCCGCCGCGCCGACGACCGCCACCACGGCCGTGGTCCGCACCCCGACGGTGTCGAGCGCCGCGGTCACGACCGCCACCAGCAGCACCGCGTACAGCGCGTCGGCCAGGAACTTGCGCAGCGACACGTCGAGCCGGCTGGTCTCCATCAGGCGGTTGGCGCCGCGCACCACCCACCGCGCCACCCACCGGCCGACGACGAACAGGATCAGCCCGAACAGCAGGTCGAGCGCGATCGGCGCCACGTGCTGCTCCGCGAACAGCCGGACGTCGGCGAAGGTCAGGTCCATGCGCGGTTCTTACCGCAGCAGCCGGCTCGCGACCGCGTCGAGGAACAGCTTCATCTTGGGGGAGGCGTTGCGGGTCGACGGGTAGACCGCGAACAGCTCGCCGGTGCCGCCGCGCCAGCCGTCGAGCACCCGCACCAGCCGCCCGGCCTCCAGGTCCTCGCGCAGCACGAAGTCGCTGAGCACCGAGATCCCCGCGCCGGCGCGGACCGCCCCGACCGCGGCGAACATGCTGGTCGCGATCAGCCGCGGCGTCGGCGTCACGCTGACGTCGGCGCCCTTCTTGTGGAACGTCCAGGTCCGCAGCCGGGTCACCGGCGCGAACACCACGGCGTCGTGCTCCGCGAGATCGTCGGGGTGCGCCGGCGTGCCCCGACGCGCCAGGTACGCCGGCGACGCGCACGGCATCGAGCACACGTTGCCGAGCTTGCGCGCGACCAGGCTCGAGTCCGGCAGCGGCCCGAACCGCAGCCCGATGTCGACGCGCTCCTCGACCAGGTCCACGACGCGGTCGGTCGCGATCAGCTCGAGCTGCAGCTCCGGCTGCTCGATCAGCAGCTCCGCCAGCATCCCGCCGAGCAGGATCCCGGCGACGTCGACCGGCGCGGTCACGCGCAGCAGGCCCCGCGGCGCCGCCTGCATCTCCTCGACCGCCTGCTCCGCCGCCTCGATCTCGCACACGATCGTGCGGCACCGCTCGTAGTAGGCCTTGCCGACGTCGGTCAGCGCGAGCTTGCGCGTCGTGCGCTGGAGCAGGCGGGCGCCGAGCCGCTCCTCCAGCTGCGCGATCTTGCGGCTGACCGTCGACTTGGGCAGCCCCAGGGAGGCGGCGGCGGCGGTGAAGCTACCGGCCTCGACCACCTTGGCGAACACGACGAGCTCGTTGAGGTCCATGGGTGTGTTGCTCGGGGTGGCCGCCGCATCTTAACGTCGGGCCGTGACCGGCGGAACCGAGTGGATCGTCGACGCGCTGGGGTGCGCGCCGGCGCACCTCCGCGATCGCGCGCGCCTGGTCGGGCTGCTCGACGGCGTCGTCGCGGCGCTCGGGCTCACGGTGATCGGCGCGCCGCACGTCCACGTGTTCCCCGGCGCGGCCGGCGTCACCGCGCTCTACCTGCTGTCCGAGTCGCACCTGGCCTGCCACACCTACCCCGAGAGCGGCGTCGCGACGTTCAACCTCTACTGCTGCCGCGACCGCGCCCCGCTCGACTGGGCCCACCTGCTGCGCGAGGCGCTCGCCGCCGCCGACGTCCGCGTCACCGTCGTGACCCGCGGAGGTGGCGCCTGAACGCCGCGTGCCCGACCTGCGGCGCGCCGGTGTCGTTCCGCTACGACGACAGCTTCGTGCGCGTGTGCGGCTCGTGCCGCAGCGCCGTGCTGCGCACCGACCGCGGGGTCGAGTCGCTCGGCAAGGTCGCCGACCTCGCCCCGACGAGCTCGCCGCTCGAGCTGTTCCTCGAGGGGCGCTACGCCGCGGACCCGGCGCTCGCCGGCCCGGGCGGCCGGGGGCTCGGCTTCCTGCTGATCGGCCGGGCCCAGCTCCGCCACGGCGCCGGCGGCACCTGGGAGGAGTGGTACGCCAAGTTCGACGACGCGCGGTGGGGCTGGATCGCCGAGGCGCAGGGCCGGTTCTACGTCACGTTCGAGACGATCGGCGCCGGCGAGCTGCCGGCGTGGGACGACGTCCAGCCGGGGATGGAGCTCATGCTCGACGACGGCGGCCCGCGCCGGTTCGTCGTCGGCGAGCGCGGCGAGGGCGCGAACCTCGCGTGCGACGGCGAGATCCCGTACCGGTTCGTCCCCGGGCGACGGTTCCGGTTCGCCGACCTGTCCGACGGCGAGGGCCGGTTCGCGACGATCGACTACGGGACGATCGGAGATGGTGACGCCGATGGCGACGGCGCGCGCCCGGTGCTCTACCTCGGCCGCCAGGTCACGCTCGCCGAGCTCGGCTGGGCGAACCGCGAGCCCGCCGCGCGTCCCGCGGCGGCCGGTGCCGCGGCCGCGATCGCCTCGTCGCGGATCGCGTGCCCCAAGTGCGACGGCAGCATCGAGCTGCGCACGCCGGACCAGACGATGCGCGTCGCGTGCCCGTTCTGCGACGCGCTGCTCGAGCGCGGCGACGGCACGTTCGAGGTCGTCGCCCAGCTCCTCGACACCCAGCGCCAGCGCCCGCCGATCGCGCTCGGCTCGACGGCGACGTTCGACGGCGTCACCTACACGCTGACCGGCTACGTCCGGCGGCTCGCGGTGTTCCCGTTCGAGAAGTACCCGTTCGACGAGTACCTGCTGTACGAGCCGAGCGTCGGGTTCCGCTGGCTGGTCGAGAGCGACGGCCACTGGTCGTTCGTCACGACGCTGCCGCCCGGCGCGGTCCACGGCCACAGCAGCGCCGAGCGGGTCGAGTACGGCGGCGCGCGGTTCCGCGTGTTCCAGCGCTGCCCACTCGAGGTCGCCGCGGTCTACGGCGAGCTGTACTGGAAGGTCGCGATGGGCGAGACCGTCTACGGCCACGACTACGTCGCGCCGCCGGCGATGCTGTCGTGCGAGGAGGGCGTCGACGAGGTCAACTGGTCGCTGTCCGTGTACCGGACACCCGACGAGGTCGCGAAGGCGTTCGGGATCGAGCGCAAGGCGCTGCCCGGCCCGCCCGAGGGCATCGCGCCCAACCAGCCCCGCCGCAAGGGGTTCGGCAAGGTCTCGGCGATCGCGCTCGGCGCGGTGCTCGCCGTCGGCCTGGTGCGGTGCCAGACCGCGGACAACCGGCGCGTCGCGCAGGAGGCGTTCGAGGTCGTCGATCCGGCCGACCCCGGCTACGCGCTGCCCGCGGTCAGCCTCGAGGCGGCGCAGGCCGGCGCCGAGCTCGAGGGCGCGCTCGTCGGCGGCACGGCGCAGGTGTTCTTCACCCAGCCGTTCGCGCTCGCCGGCGGCGACAACGTCGAGCTCCACGTCGACGCCCCGCTCGACAACGAGTGGATGTTCGTCGGCGTCGACCTCGTCAACACCGAGACCGGCGCGTTCGAGATGGCCGAGGTCGAGCTCGACCGCTGGTCCGGCTACACCGACGGCGAGTCGTGGGTCGAGGGCGCGCCGAGCGCCTCGGTGTTCCTCGGCGCCCAGCCGGAGGGGACGTACGTCGTGCGGCTCGAGGTCCAGCGCGGCACCTCCGGCGGCCAGCGCACCGCCGCCTCGCGATCGCCGTACCTGGCGGTCCGCCCGCTCACCGTCACCGTCCGCCAGGACGTGTTCCGGTGGGAGCACTTCGGGCTCGCGTTCGGGCTGATCGGGCTGCCCGGCGCGATCGCCGGGCTGCTCGCGTGGTGGTTCGAGCGCCGGCGGTGGAAGGACAGCGAGTTCGCGCCGCGCGGCCTCGGCGGCGGCGGCAGCGACGAGTAGGAGCGTGACCATGCCCCCATCCATCGATCAACCCCCGCTCCCCGTCGCCAAGCTGCCCCTGCGCGCCAAGGTGTGGGCGGTCCTGTGCGCCGGCGTCGTCACGCTCTACGCCGCCGCGAGCTTCCTCGGCTGGGACGTCCGCGCCAGCGAGCGCGACGAGGTCCCGTCGACGGTGCGCGCCTCGCCCGGCGGCTACCGGACGTTCCACTTCTGGCACAGCGGCTTCCACGGAGGAAAGTGATGAGTTTCGACAAGCTCGGCGAGACCCTGGCCGCGTCGGCGGTGTTCTCCGCGCTCGGCCTGGTGGTGTTCGGGATCGCGTTCTTCCTGATGGTGAAGCTCGCGCCGTTCTCGATCCGCAAGGAGATCGAGGAGGACCAGAACACCGCGCTCGGCATCATCATGGGCGCGGTGATCCTCGGCGTCGCGCTGATCATCTCCGCCGCGATCCACGGCTGAGCCGCCGCCGTGTCCCGCCCGCTGCCGGCGACGCTGCTCTACGTCAACGTCTTCGTGATCGCGACGTGCGGGCTGGTCTACGAGCTGCTCGCCGGCACGCTCGGCAGCTACCTGCTGGGCGACTCGGTCACCCAGTTCTCGCTGGTGATCGGGCTGTACCTGTCGGCGATGGGCGCGGGCGCGTGGCTGTCGAAGTTCCTCGACGGCGACCTGGCGCGCCGGTTCCTCGACGTCGAGCTCGCGGTCGCGCTGGTCGGCGGGCTGTCGGCGCCGCTGCTGTTCCTCGCGTTCGCCGAGGTCGAGCACTTCCAGCTGCTGCTGCTGGCGGTGGTGTTCGCGATCGGCACGCTCGTCGGGCTGGAGCTGCCGCTGCTGATGCGGCTGCTCGAGGGGCAGGTCGCGTTCAAGGACCTGGTGTCGCGCGTCTTGACGTTCGACTACATCGGCGCGCTCGCCGCGGCGCTGATGTTCCCGCTGCTGTTCGTGCCGTCGCTCGGGCTGGTGCGGACGTCGCTGGTGATCGGGCTGTGCAACGCCGGCGTCGCGCTGTGGGGGACGTGGCTGCTCGCGCCGCACCTGCAGGGCCGCGTCACCGGCATCCGCGTGCGCGCGGTCCTCGTCTGCGCGCTGCTCGTCACCGGGATCGTCGAGGCGGACCGGCTGACGCGGTGGGCGGAGGACCGGATGTACGCCGACGAGATCGTGCTGTCGAGGACGAGCCGCTACCAGCGGATCGTCGTGACGCGCGGCAAGGCCGGGTTCAACCTGTTCCTCAACGGCAACCTGCAGTTCGCCTCGGCCGACGAGTACCGCTACCACGAGGCGCTCGTGCACCCGCCGCTGGTCGCCGTCGGCGACGCCGGCGCGACGCCGCGGCGCGTGCTGATCCTCGGCGGCGGCGACGGGCTGGCGCTGCGCGAGGTGCTGGCGCACCCGTCGATCGAGGCGGTGACGCTGGTCGACCTCGACCCGGCGATGACAGCGCTCGGCACGACGTTCGAGCCGCTGGCGCAGCTCAACCGCCGGTCGCTGACCGACCCGCGCGTGACGATCGTCAACGACGACGCGATGGTGTGGCTGGTCGACGCGCCCGCCGGGTGGGACGCGGTGATCATCGACTTCCCCGACCCGAACAGCTTCGCGCTCGGCAAGCTGTACACGACGCGCTTCTACCGGCTGCTGCGGACCAAGCTCGCGCCGCACGCCGCGGTCAGCGTCCAGGCGACCTCGCCGCTGTTCGCGCGCCGGTCGTACTGGTGCGTGATCGAGACGATGCGCGCCGCCGGGTTCCACGTCCACCCGTACCAGGTCGCGGTGCCGTCGTTCGGGGTGTGGGGGTTCGCGCTGGCGCGGGGCGAGCCGTTCGACCCGCCGGGGCGCGCGCCCGCGGTCGCGCTGCGGTTCCTCGACGACGACGCGCTCGCGGCGATGTTCCGGTTCCCCGCGGACATGAAGCCGGTCGAGGTCGAGATCAACCAGCTCGACAACCAGATGCTCGTCCGTTACTACGAGGGCGAGTGGCGGCGGTGGCAGTAGCGTGAGCCCCTCGCGGCGCGAGTTCGTCGCGATGCTGCTCGGGGCGCCGGCGGCGCTGGCGCTGGGGTGCGGCGGGCGCGGCGCGCGCGCGCTCGACGGAACGCTCGTCGACACCGGCATGGCGCGCGGCCACGCGGCGCTGCGCGACGCGCGCGGCGAGGTGCGCGTGCCCGACGGCGCGTGGCGGCGAGCGCGGGTGATCGTCGTCGGCGGCGGCGTCGCCGGGCTGGCGGCGGCGTGGTGGCTCGATCGCGCGGGGGTGAAGGACGTCGTCGTGCTCGAGCTCGACGACGTCACCGGGGGCACGGCGCGCGCGGGCGCCTCGGCCGTCACGCCGCACCCGTGGGGCGCGCACTACATCGTCGCGCCGCAGCCGCACCAGGTCGAGCTGCTCACGCTGCTCGGCGAGCTGGGGATGCTCGAGGGCGAGGGCGTGGTCGCCGAGGAGCATCGCTGCCGCGAGCCCGAGGAGCGCGTGTTCTTCCACGGCCGGTGGTACGACGGGCTGTACCTGCACGCGGGGGCGACCGCGGCCGATCGGGCGGACCTGCGGCGGTTCCTCGACGAGGTCGATCGGTGGGTGGCGTGGCGCGACGGCGCCGGGCGGCGCGCGTTCACGCTGCCGGTGGCGCGGTGCTCCGACGACGCCGAGGTGACCGCGCTCGATCGCGTGTCGATGACGGCGTGGCTCGACGCGCGCGGGCTGACGTCGCCGCGGCTGCGGTGGCTGATCGACTACGGCTGCCGCGACGACTAC
>WYBA01000470.1 GCA_011526095.1 Myxococcales bacterium
CGAGCGTCTCGGCGCGCGCGGCGGTCTGGGCGGCGCGCACCGCGGCGGCGGCCTCGAGCTCGGCCGACCGGCGCACCGCGGCGGCCTCGGCGGTCGCGGCGTCGAGCGCGGCGCGGGCGCGAGCCAGCTGGCCGCGGCGCACGGCCACCGCGGTCACCGCGCAGGCGGCGACGGCGACGGCGATGGCGACGGCGACGAGCATCGAGCGCAAGATACCAGACGCGGCCCGCGCCGCGTCACTTGCGCCACTTGGGGCGCATCAGGTTGTCGCCCTCGGCCCCGGTGTCGTCGCCGGTGGCCTTGCCCTTGCCCTTGTCGCCGGACGCGGCCCCCGTGCCCTTCGACTTGCCCCGGGGCGGCTTCTTGCGCTCGGGCGGCGGCGCGGCGCACTCGAGGTCGAGCCGCAGCGCCTGGGCGGCGCCCTTGATCTCCTTGCGCTTGTCCTCGCAGCCGGCGCGGCGCAGGACCAGCTCGTGGACCGCGCCGTCCCCGACCACCTCGACGTCGACCGGCGTCGACGCGGCGAGCGCGCGGCCGTCGAGGATCACCTCGGCGCCGGTGGGGTCGGTCTCGACGCGGACCACCACCATCGCGGGCGCGGCCGTGCCGGCGTCGGGCGCGAGCGCCGGCGCCGGCGCAGGGCCCGCGTCCACGCCGGCCGCCGCCGCGGCGCCAGCGTCCGGCGTCGCCGCGCCTGGCGCGGGCGCCGGCGCGGGCTCGACGTCCTCGGGCTTTGCGCCGGGCTCCGCCGCCGTCCCGGCGGGCGCGGGCTCGCTCGCCCCCGGCGCCGGATCGCCGCCGCGATCGCGCAGCAGCAGCGCGAGCGCCACCCCACCACCGGCGGCCGCCGCGAGCAGCAGCACGACGAGCGCGACGCCGAGGCCCTTGCGCGGCGGGCGCGTGCTGTAGCCCGGCGGCGTCGCGATCACCATCGTGTGGTTCGCCGGCTGCGCCGGCACCACCGTCGAGCGCCGCGGCGGCATCACCGGCGCAGCGCCGCCGACCGGCGCCACCGCCGCCGGATCGAACATCGTCGCGGCCGCCGCCGCGGGCGAGCCGCCGCCGTAGGCGGGCGCGGCGGATGCGGGCGCCGGCCCCTGGTCCATGAACAGCGTCTGCGCCTGGCTCGGCTGCGGCACGCTCGAGATCATCGACGGCGGCGGCGCGGGCAGCGCCATCGCCGGGCCGGTCGCGCGCCCGCCCCCGCCTGCGCCGCCTGCGCCCGGCGCCGGCGCGACTGGCAGCGCGGCCGTCGCCATGTAGCCCATCCCCGGCGGCGCGGTCGCCGCTCGCGCGATCGCGTCGGCGTTGATCGGCTGCATCGGCACGACCGGGCCGGCCGCGTCGTCGTACAGCGTGCGCGCCGCCGCGCTCGAGCGCGTCACCGCGGCCTGCACCACCGGCGGCGAGCTCGCGAGGTAGCGGTCCGGATCGAGCAGCGCCTCGCGCAGCTTGAGCATCGTCGCGAACCGCGCGTCGGGCTCCTTGGCGAGGCAGCGCAGGATGATCTGCTCGACCGACGGCGGGATCGTCGGGTTGAGCGCGCGCGGCGCCGGCGGCGCCTGCGTCACCTGCTTGACCAGCACCGCGCCCATCGAGTCGCCGTCGAACGGCAGCTGGCCGCACAGCATCTGGAACATCAGGATGCCGAGCGCGTAGATGTCCGTGCGGTGGTCGACGGTCTTCTTCGACTCGCACGCCTCCGGCGACATGTACTGCGGCGTCCCCAGCACCACGCCCTGCGCGGTGAGGTTCGACAGCATCCCGTCCATGAACATCTTCGCCAGGCCGAAATCGAGGATCTTGACGAAGTCCGGATCCCCCATCCGCGACACGAGCATGACGTTGTCGGGCTTGAGGTCGCGGTGGATGATGCCGCACGCGTGCGCGGCGCCGAGCGCGTCGGAGATCTGCGCGGCGATGTGCTGGACGCGCTGGATCGGCAGCACGCGCTCGCGGGACAGGAGCTGCGCCAGGGTCTGACCCTCGAGCAGCTCCATGATGAAGAAGTAGTGGCCGTCCGGGCTCTGGCCGAGGTCGTGGACCTCGACGATGTGCTCGTTGCCGATCTTGTTGACCGCGCGGGCCTCGTTGAAGAACCGCCCGACGACCTCGCGGTTGCCCGACAGCTCCTTGTGGATGACCTTGAGCGCGACCCGCTTGCCGATCAGCGGGTGCTCCGCGAGGTAGACCGCGCCCATCCCGCCGACCCCGAGCCTGCTCAGGATCCGGTAGTTGCCGATGACTTGGCCTTCGGTCAGCGACACGGCGCGACGGCTAGCATACACGCCGCGCCGTCACGCCGCCCCTGCGCGCGGAACCTCGGGGTGCTGCGTCGCGACGCGCGAGGGCGAGCGAGGATGGGTGCCCGCAAGGAGCCGGTGGGGCCCCGGCGCCGGAGCGTAGCGGAGCTACGTGAGGACGACGGGGGGGGACCGACGACGATGCGGGCGCCCACCGCAGCCGCCCGGAGCTACGCGCCGGCGCAGAACTGGACGTAGTCGATCAGCTCGATCTGCGAGCGATCGACCCCGTCGCCGCAGGTCGGGCAGTTCGGGTCGCGGCGCAGCTTGAGCTCGCGGAACCGCGTCTTGAGCGCGTCGTAGACCAGCAGGCGCCCGGCCAGCGTCGTCCCCAGGCCCAGGACGATCTTGACCGCCTCGGTCGCCTGCAGGACGCCCATGATGCCCGGCAGCACGCCGAGCACGCCGGCCTCGGAGCACGACGGCGCCTCCTCGGGCGGCGGCGGCTCGGGGTAGAGGCAGCGGTAGCACGGGCTGCCCTCACCCGGGAACACGGTGAGCTGGCCCTCGAACCGGAAGATCGACGCGTGGATCACCGGCTTGCCGAGCTTGAGCGCGGCGTCGTTGACGAGGTAGCGGGTCTGGAAGTTGTCGGCGCCGTCGACGATCACGTCGAACGGGGCGAGCACCTCCATGACGTTGTCCGAGGTGAGGCGCGACTGGTACTTGCGGACCTTCACGTCCGGGTTGAGGCCCTTGAGCGTCTTCTCGGCGCTGTCGACCTTCGGCATGCCGACGCGCTCGGTGTTGTGGAGGATCTGGCGCTGCAGGTTGGTCGCGTCGACGATGTCGTCGTCGATCAGGCCGAGCGTGCCGAAGCCGGCGGCGGCGAGGTACATGCTCGACGGCGAGCCGAGGCCGCCGGCGCCGATGCACAGCGCGCTCGCCTCGAGCAGCTTGAGCTGGCCGGCGACGCCGATCTCGGGCAGCAGCGTGTGGCGCGAGTAGCGCAGCTCCTGCTCCTTGGTCATCACCGTCGGCACCTTCCACGGGTGGCCGCTGCGCTTCCACGCGGTGTAGCCGCCGGTCATCGACGCGACGTCGAGGTAGCCCATCTGCTGCAGCGCCTTGGCGGCGAACGCCGAGCGGTTGCCGCCCGCGCAGTACAGGACGACCGGCGTCGCGCGATCGGGCACCGCGTCCTCGATCTTCGACTCGAGGAACCCGCGCGAGATCCACGTCGCGCCGGGGATGTGGCCCTGGGACCACTCGTCCTTCTCGCGCACGTCGATCACGACGGTGTTGCCGGGGTGATCGACCAGACGACGCACCGCGGTGACGTCCGTCTCCTTGATCTCGGTCTTGATGCTCTTGAGGAACGACTGGTAGCTGGGCATGGCGACTCCGGGATGTTACAGCGCGTCGTCCGTGATGGCGGACAGTCATCCGTTTCTACCGCAAAGCCACGGGGCTTGCCACAACCCTCACGTATGGGTAAGGTCCGGTCGAAGTCCCAAGGAGAATGCACAGATGAACGCAGCCACCGAGTCGGCCACCTCCTCGGCGCCCCTGTCCGAGGCGCCCACGCCCGATGAGAACCTGATCGCCATCACCACCCTGGCGGCGACCAAGGTCAACGAGATCCGCGAGGCCGAGGCGATCGAGGGCGACATGGCGCTGCGGCTGCGCGTCGTCGGCGGCGGCTGCGCCGGCTTCTCCTACGACCTCTACTTCGACACGCCGACCGAGGTCGACCGCCAGTTCACGGTCAACAACGTCCGCGTCCTCGTCGACGAGATGTCGCTGATGTACCTGCTCGGCACCGAGATCGACTACGTCGAGGGCCTGCAGGGCGCGGGGTTCAAGTTCAACAACCCCAACGTCAAGTCGACCTGCGGCTGCGGCAGCTCGTTCGCGGTGTGATCGGCCGGGCCGCGTGGCCTCGTGAGTGACATCGCCGCGGTGCTCGAGCGCGAGCTCGGCGCGGGGCGCGTGATCGGCCCCGGCGACGACCGCCTCGACGACTACGGTCGCGACGAGAGCCCGGCGCTGCTGGTGCCCGACGACGCGCGCCACCCGCCGGCGTGCGCCGTGCTGTGCGAGCGCACCGACGAGGTCGCCGCGGTGCTGCGCGTGTGCGCCGAGCGCGGCGTGCCGGTGGTGCCGCGCGGCGCCGGCTCGGGCATGACCGGCGGCTGCCTGCCGGTCGCCGGCGGCGTCGTGCTGTCGACCGAGCGGATGCAGCGCGTGGTCGAGATCGCCGAGGACGATCTCGTCGCGGTGGTCGAGCCCGGCGTGATCACCGGCCGGCTGCAGGAGGCGGTCGAGGCGCGCGGACTGTTCTACCCGCCGGATCCGGCGTCGCTCGACTTCTGCTCGATCGGCGGCAACGCCGCGACGTGCGCCGGTGGGCCGCGCGCGTTCAAGTACGGGGTCACGCGCGAGTACGTGCTCGGGCTCGAGGTCGCGCTGATGGGCGGCGAGGTGCTGCGGGTCGGGCGGCGCACGTCGAAGGGCGTCACCGGCTACGATCTCGTCGCCGGGTTCGTCGGCAGCGAGGGCACGTTCGGCGTGATCACCGAGCTGACGGTGAAGCTGTTGCCGCTGCCGCCCGGCGTCGCGACCGTGCTCGGCGTGTTCGCCGACGTGCCGGCGGCGTCCGCGGCGATCACCGCCCTGCTCCGCCGCGGCATCCGGCCGCGCGTGCTGGAGCTGGCCGACCGCGCGTCGATCGACCACGTCCGGCCGCGCGCGCGCTACCGCTTCCCCGACGGCGCCGGCGCGATCGTGCTGGTCGAGGTCGACGGCGATCCCGACGCGCTCGACGCCGAGGTCGAGCGGATCGGGCAGGCGTGCGAGGGCGCGGGCGCGCTCGACGTGCTCGCCGCGCAGTCGGCGAGCGAGCGGCGCGCACTGTGGGAGGCGCGCCGGCTGATCTCGAAGAGCCTGCGCGACGCCCACCGGGTCAAGCTCAACGAGGACGTGTGCGTGCCGCGCGGCGCGATCACCGAGATGCTCGCGCGGATCGCGCGCACCAGCGCCGACCTCGACCTGCCGATCGCCGTGTTCGGCCACGCCGGCGACGGCAACCTCCACGTCAACGTCCTGTCCGACGACGATCCGGCGGATCCGGCGGTGGCGCGCCGGCTCGACCAGGCCGTCCACCGCGTCCTCGCCGACACGATCGACCTGCGCGGCACGCTGTCGGGAGAGCATGGCATCGGCGTGACCAAGCGCGACGTCATGACGCTGGAGCAGAGCGAGCGCGTGCTCGAGTGGCAGCGCCGGTGGAAGGCGATGTGGGACCCGGCGGGGCTGCTCAACCCGGGCAAGGTCCTGCCGCGCCGCCGCGGCGCGTGCTCGGAGTAGGCAGGGCGCGGGCGCTGTCCAAGCGGCTAACCGAGGATCTCGATCCCGATGAGGATGCCTACGGCGTCGAAGTCGAGGATCAGGTCGGGCCCCACGTAGTGCGGCATCAGCTCGCGCAGCTGGATCGACCGCTTCACCACGCCCGGCGCGGAACCTGGGTGCCCGGGCAGGGAGACGTACGCCACGTCGGCGTCTCCTTTGCCGCTGAGCGCGAGCTCGATCCTTCCGCTTGCCATGGTCACCTCGTCACGAGCCCGCGCCGCTACGGCGCGTCGATCTCGCGACCGTCCTGCGCGTCCGCGAGCTCGAGCCCCCACTCTCTCAGCTGGGCCTCCACCTCGTCGAGGCTCACGAACCAGTAGCGGTCCTTCCGGCGGTAGTCCCCCTCGGTCTCGTAGCCACCGGCTTCGTGAACGTCCCGACGCAGCTCCAGCACGAGCACGAGAAACGGCGTTCGTTCGATCTGACGCTCCCGCGCGATCGCGCGGGGTGCTTCCGACTCGTCGATCAACTCCAGCACGCGCGGATTCGACTGCAGCCTGCTCACCACAACCCAGCCGAGGTACGCGGGGTCGTTCAGGGGAATCGAGAAGCCAAGGCGTATGCCCGACTCGAGGAGTCGTTCGATCTCCTGTCGTGACTTCACGGCGACCGGAAGCAGCCCCGGAAGATCGCGCCGTCCGCACCGCGACGCTGGAGGTAGGGGCGCCCCGTGATCACCACTCCTCCGTGCCCCACCGGGAGACGTCGTGGTAGCCCCAGTAGCTCCACGCCGTGAGCTCGCCCGCCTCGTCGTACGCGTACGTCGTCCGCGCGATCAGCTCGCCGTCCGCCGTCCGCAGCTCGCGCTCGGACACGCGGCCCTGCTCGTCGCGGATCATCGCCAGCTCGGTCTCGAGGCCCGAGTCGGAGCTCGTCCGGACCGCCACGAGGTGCTCCTCATCCCATTCGAGCGTGGCCGACACGGTCTTCGGCACCGGGAACGTGGTCACTGACTCCACGCTCGTGAGCCGGCCCCCCTGGTACGCGTAGCTCACGACCGTGTCCGGCGTCTCTGGATTGCTGTGGTAGTCCGCCCGCGCGAGCTGTCCGTCGGCGTCGTGGACCAGACGCGTCGAGTACCCGCCACGGTCGCTCTGCACCCGGGCGAGGAAGCCGCGCTCGTCGTAGGACAGGGCGTCCGTCTTCTCGAACAGGTCGTCACCCTCCCCCCTTCGAACGATCCGACGCGCGGGGATGCCGCCCTCGTACTCGTAGGTGTGCGTCGCGGGCGGCGATCCCTCCGGGCCCCAGGGGTCGGTCGCCTCCGGTACCGCCGGATCGTCCCAGCGGACGAAGCGCCCCTCGTCGTCGTACGAGAAGCCGTGCGTCAGCGTCCGCGGCAGGCCGCACTCGAGCTCGACCGCGGACACCACGCCGTCCTCGTCGCGCACGATCTCGAACTCCATGCGCCCCTTGCGGCCCCGTGGCAGGACGTCCGCGACGGCCCACTCCAGGCATGGCACGAACGCCGGATCATCCGGGTGCAGGCGCCGCGTCAGGCCCTCGGGGGACAGACAGATCCACCCGACCGCGCCCGCGCAGATGTTCGCGCTGTACGGGGGCGGGTCGACCGGGTCGGCGGGGCTGCCGGAGCAGGCGAGCAGGATGCTCACCGTAGTGAGCAAGATGACGAGGCGACATTTCGACATCGACACGCGGCACCTCTCGCGCTTCCGCGCACTCCCGACACCACGGGGGCAGGCTGGTTCAGACCTCACCACTCGTCGGTGCCCCAGTCGCGAATGTCGTGGTAGCCGTGCCACTCGGCGCCCGCCACGCGTCCATCGACGTCGTACGAGCGCATCATTCGCTGGACGAGCTCGCCATCCTCGGTGCGGATCTCGACGAGCACGACGCGTCCGGCGTCGTCGTACGTCGTCTCCTGCCTGGTCCGCAGGCCGTGGCCGTAGCTGACGTGCGCGTCGACGAGGCGATCGCCCTCCCAGTCGAACGTGGCCGTTCCGGCCGAGTAGTCGAACAGTTCTTCCTTGGTCTGCGCCACGGGGCGCCCATCTTCGTACACGATCGTCTCTTCCCTGGTCGTGCCGTACCCATCCGTCCGCGTACGCCCGAGCAGGTTTCCGTCTTCATCGTGAACGTACAGGACCTCGTTGCCGCTCCGTTCGTTCCACGTCCGGGCGAGATACCCATCGGCATCGATCTCCAGGTCCGTCGGCGACGACGTGCCCCCCGTCGAGAACACCCGCTGCACGATGCGGTCTCCCTCGTAGACGGCCGTGAACGTGACCGAGTCGGGGGTCGGATGCTCGAGCTCGGGTGGCAGCTCTGGCAGCGTGAGCGTGGAGAACCGACCGAGCTCGTCGTACTCGATCGGGTGACGCAAGGGCTCCTCCAGGCCACATCCGACGTTCAACCCGGACGGCCGGCCCTGGGCGTCGAACGTCGGCTCCAGCTCGAGCCGGCCTGTCCCCCAGGGGAGCGCAAGCGGCGTCGCTGCCGCCGCGCCCGCACACATCGGGAACGACGGATCACTCTCGTCGGTCCACACCGCGAATCCCTCGGCGTCGATGCACAGGAAAGCATGCGCAAACCGGCACGCGCCGCTCTCGTAGGGCGGCGGCTCGGTCGGGTCGTCGGGGGTGGTGCTGCAGGCAGCGGACGCCAAGGCCCCCGCGCAAATCATGATCGTTGTGGCTGAGTCGATGATGCTCATTTGAATCTTCGCGTCCGCGCGGCTCCGGCGCACGTGCTGCTTCGCTCCGGGTCCCAGTCGAACCCCGAACGGAAAGGCTCGGCATGAGGGCTAGCAAGCTAGCTAGTTAGCAGGGCTGGGAGGAGGGAGGAAGCCGCGAACAGACTATGGCGCGTCAAGTTCTGGCCCATCCGGGATCCGGGTGGCTTCCCGACGAGCGTGACGCGCGGCGTGTGAGCAGCGACTGCGACGGAGGTCAGGGCGTTGTACGGTCGGCTCGTGCGCGACACCGATCTGTACCGGCAGCTGC
>WYBA01000471.1 GCA_011526095.1 Myxococcales bacterium
AGCGTCATCCGCGCCAGCAGCGCGTCGACGCGCGCCTCGATCGCCGGATCGAGCCCCGGCGGCGCCGGCGGCGGCTCGCCCGGGCAGCTCGGCGCGGCGTCGGGCGCGCCGGGAGGATCGTCGCCGCACCCGGCGGCGACCAGCAGCGCGACGACGACGAGCCCACGACCCGGTGCCTGCATCGCGCGGCAGCGTACACCGCCCGGCGCGGCGAACCGTCGTCAGTCCCGGGCCCGCGGCGTCAGTCGTCGAACAGGCCGACGGTCCAGTCCTTGGTGTCGACCATGCCGTCGCCCTTGGCGTCGGCGGCGGCGCCGCCCGCGGTCACCGACTGCAGCGCGCCGATCTCCTCGTTGAGGATCGCCGCGACCGGCTGGGCCTGGGCCGCGCGCTTGGCCTTCTCGACCTTCTGGACCTCGCGCACGACCTTGGCCAGCTGGTTGGCCGTGACGTGCAGCTGCTTGGAGTACAGGTGCATCGCCAGCGCCTCGCCCAGCTCGCCGGCGGTCTGGTAGCGGGCGTCGGGCTCGCGCGCGAGCGCCTTCTTCACGATGCTCTCGAGCTCGGGGTCGACCGCCGGGTTGAGCCGGACGATCGACGGCACGCGCGCCTCGCGCACGAGCTGGATCGTCGCCCAGTCGGACTCGCCGCGGAACAGCCGCGCCCCGGTCAGCATCTCCCACAGGATGATGCCGACGGCGAAGATGTCGGTGCGGCGGTCGATCTCGTGGCCGTGCGCCGCCTCGGGCGAGAGGTAGCTGAACTTGCCCTTGACCACGCCGGGGTCGGTCGACTCGACCTGGCTGGTCGCCTTGGCCAGGCCGAAGTCGACCAGCTTCACCTCGCCCATCTTGGACAGCAGGATGTTCGCCGGCGACACGTCGCGGTGGACGATCCGCAGCGGCTGGCCGGTCGCGGGGTGCTCGAGCGCGTGGGCGTAGTCGAGCGCCTTGCAGCACTCGATCATCGTGTAGACGGCCAGCGGCACCTCGATCCGCTTGCCGTGCTCCTCGTGCCACGCGATGAACTGCTTGATGTCGCAGCCGTCGACGAACTCCATCACCAGGAAGTAGGCGTCGTCGGGCGCCTTCGAGATGTCGAAGACGTGGACGATGTTGGCGTGCTGCAGGAACAGGGACAGCCTCGCCTCGTCGAGGAACATCGCGACGAACTTCTCGTTCTTGCCCAGCTCGGGGAGCACGCGCTTGATCGCCACCGGCTTGCGGAAGCCCTGGATCGACTCCGCGACGCCGCGGAAGACCTCGGCCTGGCCACCTGCGGCCAGCCGCTCGGTGACGGTGTAGCGCTCTCGCATGGAACCCCCTGGGTCCACCGTACACCATGCGGGCCGAGCGCCGCAGACCTCGTTGACCGGCGGCCAGGCGTGAGGCAGCCTGTGGGCTCGTGTCCGTGCGCTGGCTCGCCCTGCTGCTCGTGCTCGCCCTGCTCCCCACCGCTGAGCTGGTCGAGCAGGGCGCGCACGTCGTCGAGCACGTCGTCCGCGGCGAGGCCGCCGGCCACGACGCCCACCACGACGCGCGCGACAACGACCAGGGCGCGCACCACGACGACGATGACCAGGACCACGACGAGCACGCGTGCACCGGCCTGGTCCACGTGTGCGGCGGCGGGCACGGCGCCGGGCTGACCGCGACGCGCCACGTCCCGGCGCTGGCCGGCGGCGTCGTGGTCGCGTTCGCCGAGCTCGCGCCGCCGCACGACCTCCGCGACCTCGCGGCGCTGCCGCCGCCGCACCGGCCCCCGATCGCGCCGACGACCTGACCCCACGTCGTCGACCCGCTGATCTGTCTCGGAGGCCCTGCCATGCCCGCACATCGATCGTGCGTGCTGGTGGTCCTCGGCGTGGCGCTGTGCGCGCCACGGCCGGGGTCCGCCCGCGCGGACGAAGCCCGCTCTCTCGACGAGGCCACGTTCCTCGCCGAGCTCCGCACCCGCTCGCCCCGGCTCGCCGCCGGCGCGGCGCGGGCCCGCGCCGCCGACGCCGCCGTCGGCGAGCACGGGCTCTCGCCCAACCCCAGCCTCGCCTACGAGCGCGAGCACGTGCCCGGCCTGGGCACCCACGACGACCGGCTGCGCCTGTCGTGGCCGGTCGACCTGTCCGGCCGGCGCGACGCCGCGCTCGCCGTCGCCCGGCTCGCGGCCGACGCCACCGCGGCGGAGGTCGACGCCGACGCGCTCGCGGTCGAGCTCGACGCCCGCGTCGCCTACGCCGTCGCCGCCGCGGCGCGCGAACGCCACGACGCGCTGGCCGCGGCGCGGGCGCCGCTGGCCGAGATCACGGCGCTCCTGGCGGAGCGCGCGCGCGCCGGCGACGCCGCGACCTACGACGCCGACCGCGTCGCGCTCGAGCTCGACCTGGTCGACGACGAGCTGCGGTCCGCGGCGCGCACGCGCGACGCCGCCCGCGCCGCGCTCGGCGGCTGGCTCGGCGACGCCGCGACGCCGGTCGACGCGACCGACGACGTGCCGCTGCCCGCCGCCGCGCCCGACGCGCCCGACGGCGGTGACGCCGCCCCGCGGGCGGATGTCACGGCCGCCCACCGCCGGGGCGACGCCGCGCGCGCCGAGGCCAGGCTGGCCCGTCGCGGGCTGCCGCCGCTCGAGCTCGGCCTCGGGCTGCAGTGGTCGGCCGCCGGCGACGACGACGGGCTCGGCTACGTGGTCACGCTCG
>WYBA01000472.1 GCA_011526095.1 Myxococcales bacterium
CCGCGCCCCCCCCCACCACTACAAACCCACCCCCTAACAACCCCCCCCCCCCCCACCACAACCTCTCCCCCCCCCCCCCCGCCCGCGCGCCGGGGGGGCCCCCCCCCCCCCCCCCCCCCCCCACGAGTCGAAGGGCCAGCCTTCCGGTTCACCAACACGGCAGGCTCCTGCGGACTCGGAAGGGCTGTTCGCTAGGCTGACCTGGGCCGGGCGCCAGCGAGGCGCGGCTCGCAGGACGCCTCCGCGCTACCGCATCCGCAGCGCGTCGGCGCGCCCGGTCGCGGCCTCGGCGCGGCGCGCGCGCGACGCCGGCGTGGGCGGCTCGGCGCCGAGCTCGGCCTCGAGCCGGAGCGTCCGGTCGAAGTAGGCGAGCGCGCCGTCGGCGTCGCCGGCGACCAGCGACAGCCGGCCGGCGCGCAGCCAGAACGCCGCGGCGGCGGCGAGCTCGCCGCCGCGCTCGAGGTGCTCGGCGATCACGGCGGGCGGCTCCTCGCGCCCCGCGAAGAACCGCGACGCGAGCAGCTTGCCGACGCGGACGTGGGCGTCGCGGCGCGCGCCGGCGGCGAGCGAGTCGTACACCACCTCCCGCACCAGCCCGCGCGCGAACGCCAGGTCGCCCTCGCCCGCCGACGGCGCGGCGTCGTCGGCGCGGATCAGCAGGCCCTCGGCCGCGAGCTCGTCGAGCGGCTCGGACAGCTCGCCGACCCCGACCAGCTCCTCGAGGATCCGCGCGCGCGCCATCGCGCCGGCGACCGCGGCGAACTGGAGCACCTGCTTGGCCAGCGGCGACAGCCGGTCGACGCGCGCCGCGATCACGTCGCGCGCCGTCGCCGGCACCGCGCCCTCGCCGCTCTCGCGCACCGCGGCGGCGAGCTCCTCGACGAACAGCGGGTTGCCGCCCGCGCGCGCGATCACCGCGGCGACCGCCAGCGGGGTCGCCGCCTCGCCGAGCCGGTCGATCACCAGCGCCCGCAGCTCGACGCCGACCAGGTCGGCGAGGTCGATCACGGCCTCGAACCGGGGCAGGCCGGTCGCGTCGGGCCGCGCGGTCGCGATCAGCAGCTCCGCGCTGCGATCGACCCGCGCCGCGCGGAGCACGTCGAGGCTCGGCGCGTCGGCCAGGTGCAGATCCTCGATCACGACGATGCGCGGCCCGGCGCCCGCCGGCCACACCCGCAGCAGCTCGACCGCCGCGGCGACGCGCGCGCGCAGCTCGGGCACCTCGCCCATCGCGGCGCCGTCGCGCAGCTCCATCGCGGCGTCCAGCGCGTGGGCGGCGTCGGCCACCGCGGCCGGCGCGGCGCCGGCGCGCGTCAGCACGTGGTGCAGCCGGCCCGCGATCTGCCCGCGCGCGTCGCGCCCGCGCCCCGGCGGCAGGCCGAGCCAGGCCTGGACCAGATCGACGATCAGCCCGTACGGCAGCACCGTCGTCGCCGGCGTCGCGGCGGTCGCGATCACCGTCGGCGGCGCGTCGCGCGCGCCGGCGCGCGCGACGAACTCGGCGCACAGCCGGCTCTTGCCGACGCCGGCCGGCCCGCGCACGAGCACCCGCTGCTGCGTGCCCCCGGCGATCACCGCCTCCAGCCGCGCGTCGAGCTCGGCCAGCGCCGCGACCCGCCCGACGAACCGACCGCGGCGCGCCAAGAGCGCGCGGTCGCGATCGTCGAAGCTGCGCGGCCCGAGCACCTCGAACACGCGGGCGCGGCGGTGCAGGCCGCGCCGCGCCGGCACCTCGCGGAACGCGAAGTGCGCCGCCGACAGCCGCCCCGCGCCGCCGGCGAGCAGCGGGCGCCCCGGCTGGGCCTCGCGCGCCAGCGCCCGCGCCTCCTCGATCGCGTCCGCCGGCACCCGATGACGCCCGGCGTCGTCGAGCTGCGCGGCGACGCCGGCGCGCGCGCCGACCCGCACGCCCGGCGTCCCCGCCCCGCGCGTCTCGCGCGCGACCTGCTCGGCGTCGACCGCGAACGCCACCGCGGTGGCGACGTCGTCCTCGCCCGCGATCTCGAGGCCGAACGCGACCTGCGCGTGCTGATCGTCGCCGCCGAGCAGCACCCCGCCGCGCTTGTAGGCGAGCGCGACCAGCGTGCGCGCGAGCGCGGCCCGGCGCTCGACGTCGCCGCCGTCGAACGCGATCGCCACGACGACGACGCGCCGGCGCTCGCGCAGCTGGGTCATCGCCGGCGCGCCGAGCTGCTCGTCGATCGCCTCGAGCGGCTCCGCCCCGAGCAGCTCGGCGATCTGGGTCGACGCATCGATGAACCCGGCCGGCATGCCGGCGCGGGTCGGCGGCTCGTCGTCGCCGTCGCCGCCGGCGAGCAGCGGATCGACCGCGGGCTCGGACGCGCCCTCGGGCGAGGGCAGCGGGTACGCCGCCTGCGCGCGGGTGCGGGTGACGTCGTCGCCCCAGTCCGCCGCCATCATCGGGATCCCGAGCGGGATCCCGAGCGCGCCGGTCAGCGGCCCGGCGGGCGGCGGGCCGATCGCGACGAGCCGCTCGGCCATCCCGACCGCCGTGTCGGCGGTCTCCTCCGCCACGGCGCCGTCGCCGGCGTCGGCCTCGCCAGCCTCACCGGCCTCCCCGGCCCCACCCGGCACGACGACCGCGTCCGAGGTCGCGGTCCCGTCGCGGCGCGGCGGGATCGACTCGAGGTGCGCGATCCACGCCGCCAGCGCGCGCGCGCCGACGCCCTCGGTCGCGCGCGCCGCGGCCGCGGCGAGGTCGGCCGCGGTGCCGCGCCGCGCCGGCGCGACGTCGAGCGCGCGGGCGATCGCCTCCGCCAGCGGCGCCGGCACCGCCGGGTTGACCCGGTCGATCGCCGGCACCTCGGCGCGCCGCACCGCGGCCAGGATCGACGCCAGGTCGGGGCCGTCGAACAGCGGCTGGCTGGCCAGCAGCTCCCACGCCACGACCGCGAGCGCGAACACGTCGGTCGCCGCGGTCGGGGTCTCGCCGCGCGTCTGCTCCGGCGCCATGTAGCGCGGCTTGCCGCGCAGCCGGCGCTCCGCCGGCGCGGCGCCGAACGACGCGCGCGCCACGCCGAAGTCGAGCACCTTGACGAACCCCTCGAGCGACAGCATCACGTTCGCCGGCGACACGTCGCAGTGGACGATGCCGAGCGGGTGCCCCTGGGCGTCGGTCTTGCGGTGGGCGTAGTCGAGGCCGCCCGCGACCTCGGCGATGACGTAGGCGGCGAGCGCGGTCGGCAGGGTCAGCCCGCGCGCCGCCGCCTCGGCCATGACCGTGCGCAGGTCATGGCCCTCGATCAGCTCCATCGCCAGGTACAGCTCGCCGCCCGCCTTGCCGAAGTCGTAGACCTGCACGATGTTGCGGTGGTTGAGCTCGACGGCGATCCGCGCCTCGTCGATGAAGCTGCGGATGAACCGAGGCTCGCCCGCGACCGCCGGCAGGATCCGCTTGAGCGCCTGGACCTTCTCGAACCCGGCCAGGCCGATGGTCTTCACCTTGTAGACCTCGGCCATCCCGCCCTGCGCGATGCGCGAAAGGACGTGGTACTTGCCGAAGCGGTCGGGCAGCGCCTCCAACCCCCGCATTATCCCGATTATCATGGCGCCGTGTCGGCCCCGCGCGACGACTACGACAAGCTCGAGCAGCTGCTCGGCTACACCTTCCGCGACCGCGCCATCCTGGCGACCGCGCTGCGCCACGCGTCGTGGGCCAACGAGCACCCCGACGACCCGGCCGGCGACAACGAGCGCCTCGAGTTCCTCGGCGACGCCGTCCTCGATCTGATCGCCGGCCACCAGCTGATGGACCGGTTCCCCCAGCTGCGGGAGGGCCAGCTGTCCGTCACGCGGGCGCAGGTCGTGTCGGAGAGCGGGCTGGCCGCGATCGCCCAGAAGATCGGGCTGGGCGCGT
Organism: Myxococcales bacterium; assembly: GCA_011526095.1. Lineage (GTDB taxonomy): Bacteria > Myxococcota_A > Polyangia > Haliangiales > Haliangiaceae > WYBA01. Next base: position 3,878 of record WYBA01000472.1, read on the forward strand.
GGCTCCACCTGGGCAAGGGCGAGGACCGCTCGGGCGGCCGCCACAAGGCGTCGATCCTGGCCGACGCGGTCGAGGCGGTGGTCGCGGCGGTCTACCTCGACGGCGGCTTCCCCGCGGCGTGGGACCTGGTCAGCCGGCTGTTCGCCGATCGCATCGCGACCGTCGAGTTCAAGGGCTTCCACGACTACAAGACGCGGCTGCAGGAGGCCGCGCAGGCCAAGCTCAAGACGACGCCGACCTACGAGGTCGTCGCCGAGCTGGGGCCCGATCACGACAAGCGGTTCGTCGTCGAGGTCGTGATGGTCAACAAGGTGTGGTCGCGCGCCACCGGTCGCTCCAAGAAGGAGGCCGAGCAGCTCGCCGCCGCCGAGGCCGCGTTCCACCTCGCCGCGGTCGACGGCGACGAGCTGGTGGCGCTGCGCAAGGAGCTGGAGAGCCTGACGCCGCCGACGCCCGGCGCCTAGCTCGCCTAGCTCCGCGTCGCCGCGACCAGCACGCCGTCGACGAACCGGCCGTCGATCTCCTGCCCCGCGGCCAGCGGGCCGAACGCCCGCTCGAGGTCGCCGAGCCAGCCGGCGAGCAGCCCGGGGAGCTGATCGTGGCCGCCGCGGACGCCGCCGGCGTCGAGCCACCGCGCGATCAGCGCGTGCGCGCGCTCCGCGACGTCGTCGCGGAGCGTCGCGGCGCCCGGGGCGAACGCGGTGGCGCGGAACGTCCGCAGCTCGGTCGCGGTGAGCGGCGCCGGCGACGGCACCGCGCCCGCCATCGCGCGCACCAGCGCGGTGCGGACGTGATCGTCGAGCTGCGGCCGCGGCTCGGGCAGGCGGGCGATCGCCGGCAGGTCGACGCCGAGGCTCTCGGCCACGGCGATCCGCACGGTCAGCCGCGCCAGCACCTCGGCGACGCGGCGGACGTCCGCCTGCGACTCGAACGGCCGGACGCCGCGCGCCGGCGGCTGATCGAGCTCGCGCGACATCCACGGCCGCAGCGCGACCAGCGCCTCGACCACCGCCGCCGCCGGCGGGCCGGCGGTCACGGCGCCGACGACCAGGCCGCGCGCCAGCCGCGCCAGCTTGAGCGTCACCGTGTAGCCGACGCGGTGCAGCCGGGTCAGCGACACCGAGGTCAGCGCCGCGGCGGCGCGCGCGACGTCGCCGCGCGCGATCACCTCGAGCCCGAGCGACACGGTCGACGCCGCGTAGCCCGCGCCGCGCCGCAGCGCCTCGAGGTCGCCGGGGCGGACGCGCGCCGCGGACAGCAGCTTGTTGGTCAAGACCAGCAGCGCGGTCTGCAGGCGCTGGCCCTCCGCCGGGTCGTCGATCCGCTCGAGCGCGCGCGCCAGGAAGCTCCGCGCCACGACCTCGCCGGCGATCGTCGCGGGCAGCGCGCGCGGCGCGACGTCGGCGGCGTCGTCGTCGATCACCTGGCCGAAGTCCTCGGCCGTGCCCTCGCCGATCACGACCTTGTCCGGCTCGAGCGGCGCGAACAGCTCGAGCGCGTCGTGGAAGTCGACGTAGCCCAGATCCGCCATCCGCCCCGAGCGCCACCGGTAGGCCTGCTCCTCGAGCTCGGTCGGCGGCTCGGACCGCGCCGCCATCAGCGTGTGCCGCGCCAGCGCCGGGTCGGCGCGGTACAGATCGTCGAGGACCGCGCGCACCAGCCGGTTGGTGTCCTCGTCGCCGGTCTGCTCGAGGCAGAAGTAGCCGTCGGTCGTGTAGTACCAGGGGCGCTCGATCGTCTCGTCCGGCTCCTCGCCGAGCGACAGGTCGACGACCCGCGCGTGGCGCTGGACGAACAGCGCGCGCAGCTCCGGGTCGAGCGCGGCCCACACCTGCCCGACCTTCTCGAACCCGACCTCGACCACCGCCGCGAGCCACGGCTTGAGCGGATCGACGAGCAGGCGGTCGCGGTCCCAGCCGTCGAGGTCGAGGCAGCCGCGCAGCTGCGCCGGGGTCGCGAGCGCGATCAGCTCCTGGGTGTCGGCGAACCCGACCTGGGTGACCAGCTCGAACAGCTCCGGCGCGCTCAGGGCGGCGACCGCCGCCGCCGGCTCGTCGGCCGACAGCAGCGCCTCGACCCGCTGCATCCCGCGCGGCTGGGCCAGCTCGCCCCGCAGGCGGGTCAGGGTGCCGGGCAGCCCCGGCGTCGGGGAGCCGGGCGGTTCGCGGTCGGTGGGCGTCATGGGCGCGCGGAAGGTGGCGCCGGGCGCCCGCCGTGTCAACCGTGGCCGCCGGCACGGCGACCGGCGCGGTAGCCTCGCCGCGATGACCCCCGACGAGTTCCGCGCCCTCGGCCACGAGCTGATCGAGTGGGTGGCCGCCTACCGCGAGCGGATGGCGAGCCTGCCGGTCCAGAGCCAGGTCCAGCCGGGCCAGATCCGCGCCGCCCTGCCCGCCTCGCCGCCCGAGGCCGGCGGGGGCCTGGCCGCGGCGATCGACGCGCTCGACCGGATCGTCGTCCCCGGCCTCACCCACTGGAACCACCCGCGGTTCTTCGCCTACTTCCCGTCCAACACGGACCTGTCGTCGGTCCTGGCCGACCTGGTGTGCGCCGGGCTCGGCGCCCAGGGGATGAGCTGGCAGACCAGCCCGGCGGCGACCGAGGTCGAGCAGGTCGTGATGGACTGGCTGCGCCAGCTCCTCGGGCTGTCGCCCGCGTGGACCGGCGTCATCCACGACACCGCGAGCACCGCGACCCTGTGCGCCCTGTTGTGCGCGCGCGAGCGCGCGTCGGGCCTGGCCCAGCGCGGCCCGGGGCTGCAGGCGGGCGCGGCGCCGCTGGTCGTCTACACCTCCGCCCAGGCCCACTCGTCGGTCGCCAAGGCCGCGATGCTCGCCGGGTTCGGCGCCCACCACCTGCGCGCGATCGCGACCGACGCGGCCTACGCGCTGCGGCCCGACGCGCTCGCCGCCGCGATCGCCGACGACGTCGCCGCCGGGCGGCGGCCGTGCGCGGTGGTCGCGACCGTCGGCACGACCGCGACGACCGCGATCGACCCGCTCGCCGCGATCGCGGCGGTGTGCGCGCGCCACGAGGTGTGGCTGCACGTCGACGCCGCGCTCGCCGGCACCGCGATGATCCTGCCGGAGTGCCGCGCGCTGTGGGACGGCGTCGAGGCGGCGGACTCGCTCGTCGTCAACCCGCACAAGTGGCTCGGCACCGGGTTCGACCTGTCGGCCTACTTCGTCCGGGATCCGGACCACCTGATCCGGGTGATGGCGACCGACCCCAGCTACCTGCGCACCGCGCACGACGGCGCGGTCGTGAACTTCCGCGACTGGCACATCCCGCTCGGCCGGCGGTTCCGCGCGCTCAAGCTGTGGTTCGTGCTGCTCGACCACGGCGCCGAGGGCCTGCGCGCGCGGCTACGCCGCGATCTGGCGAACGCGCGGTGGCTCGCCGACCAGGTCGACGCGACGCCCGGCTGGCAGCGGCTCGCGCCGGTGCCGCTGCAGACCGTGTGCGTGCGCCACGCGCCGCCCGGGGTCACCGACGAGGGGGCGCTCGCCGCGCACAACCTGGGGATCGCGGCGCGGATCAACGCCGGCGGCGGCGCCGCGATCACGCCGAGCGTGGTCGACGGCGTCCAGCTCCTGCGCGTCAGCGTCGGCGCGCTGCCGACCGAGCGCGCCGACGTCGCGGCGGTGTGGGCGCTACTGCAGCGCGAGGCGGCCGCCGCGGCTCACTGAACGACGAAGCTGTTGACGCACAGCTTCGAGCCCGTCGCCGGGAAGAAGTACCCGACCGCCATGCACATCTCGTCGGTGGCGGCGCTGTCGCCGGTCTGGACCCGGTTGGCCGAGGTGTTGTTCGCCGTGCACGAGTAGGTCAGCGAGCCCGACTCGAACTGGAAGAACGGCGTCGCGTCCCACGCGCGCGGGATCGGGTGCTCCCAGTCCTCGCTCTCGAACACCATCGCGTCGCCGTCCTCGACCCAGGTGCGCTGGGTGAAGCGGTGGGCGTGCGTCGACAGCAGGAAGAACTGCGCGTCCGCCGGCACGTCGCAGGTGCCCGACACCGTCTCGGTCTCGCCCGGCATCAGGTCGATGTCGGTGTGGTAGGTGACGTAGGCGGCGGCCTGCTGGAACGTCTCGCCGTCCTCGAACGTGTCGGCGTTGATCACGACGTGCGCCTGGATCGACTCGGTCGGGTTGGTGTTGAGGTAGTGCATCTGCACGAACAGCTTCTGCTGCGCCTCGACCCGCATCCCGACGCCGTCGGGCATCGCGATCTCGGCCTCGGGCGTCTGCGCCGAGTACGTCCACACCGGGAAGTCGAGGCCACCGCCGGTCACGCCGCAGTCCGTGGTGATCTCACCGTCGGGCATCTGCGCGGCGTCGGTGAAGTACATGATCAGGTGGTGGCTGCCCGGCGTCATCGTCGAGCTCCACCGCTTGACCCCGACCGCCTGGTCGACGTCGATGGTCGTGTAGTAGCAGTACGTGATCTCCTCGCCGGGCAGGATCTCGATGTCCGGCGTCACGATCTGGAAGCCGGTGGCGGGCGGCGGCGGATCGCCGGCGTCCGGTGAGGTGTCGTCGTCGCCGACGTCGTCGTCACCGGCGGTGCCACCACCGCCACAGCCGAGGAACGCGAGCGCGAGCACGGACGAAGCCAGGCCAAACGGGACAGACCACGAGCGCATAGTCACCTCCGGGGTGCGGCGATTTGGCACCAGGTGGGACCTGGCCGTAAAGGCCAACTGACGATCGGTCAACAGATGTCAGCCGACCCGCAGGCCTGGGCGCGAGGTGGCTGGTCGGTCAGCCTGCAGGCCGCGTGAGGGCCACCACCGTCTCGACCTCGGGGGTGCCGGGCATCAGGTCGAACGCCTCGGCCGGGCCCGCGACGTAGCCGGCAGCGGCGAGCGCGCGCAGGTCCCGCGCGAGCGCCTCGGGGCCGCACGCGACGTAGACCACGCGGCGCGGGGCCGCGGCGACGACGGCGGCGAGCGCCGCCGCCGACAGCCCCTTGCGCGGCGGGTCGACGACGATCGCGGCGAGCGAGGCGCCCGACGCCGCCGCGGCGAGCGAGGCCGCGTCCCCGGCCACGGCCGTGATCCGCTCGGCGAGCCCGGCCGCGGCCGCGGCGCGGCCCAGGGCGGCGACCGCCGCCGGCTCGGCCTCGATCGCGGTGACGTGCGCGCCGGCGCGCGCCAGCGCCAGCGCGATCCCGCCCAGGCCGGCGTAGACGTCGGCGACGCGCGCGCCGGCCGGCAGGCCATCGAGGGCGAGCGCGACGACCCGGGCGTAGAGAGCGCGCGCCTGATCGCGGTGGACCTGGAGGAACTCGACCGCGCCGACCTCGACCGTCGCGCCGCCGAGGTCCTCGACGAGCGCGCCGGCGCCGCGCAGCACGCGCGTGTCGGCGGTGACGATCGCGCCGTCGGCGCGGTCGTTGGTCATCGCGACGACCCCGCGCACCGCGCGGTGGCCGGCGATCGCCTCGGCCGCGGCGTCGAGCGCGTCGGCGCGGCACGCCGAGGTCACGACCAGCACGACGAGCGCGCCGCCGGTCGCGTCGGCGCGGATGACGACGTAGCGCAGCTCGCCGGCGCGCCCGCGCTCGTCGTACGCGACCAGGCCGGCGCGGTCGGCGGCGCGGCGCACGAGCCGCGCGACGTCGTCGATCACCGGCGCGACGACCTTGCAGCCGAGCGTCTCGACGACGCGGTGGCTGCGCGGCGCGTGGGCGCCGAGCACGAGGCCGTCGCGGCCCGCGCCGACGACGTACTTGCCCTTGTTGCGGTAGCCCCAGGGCGACGGCGAGGGCGTCACCGGCCCGACCGAGGGCACCGCGTCGCCGAGGAGCCGGACGAGGCGAGCGCGCTTGGCCGCGAGCTGGGCCGGGTACGCCAGGTGCTGCCAGGTGCAGCCGCCGCACGCGCCGGCCGCCGGGCAGCCCGGCGGGACGCGGTCGCGCGCCAGCGGCGACGTCCGCGCCGAGATCTGCGCCCAGCTCTGGGGCCGGTGCGGGCTCTGGTGCTCGATCACGACCTCGGCGCGCTCGCCGGGGAGCAGGTCCGCGACGTGGACCTGGCGGCCGCCGGCGTCGCCGACGCCGCGACCGTCGTCGTCGAGCCACGTCGCCGTCACCTCGAGCTTGCGCGCCATCGTCAGGTGGGCCATCCATAGCAGGTTTCCCCCGCCGCGTATGCCGTCATGACCGCCTCCGCCCCCCTCGTCGTCGTCGCCCTCTCGGGCGGGGTCGACAGCGCCACCGCCGCCGCGACGCTGGTCGCGGCCGGGCACCGCGTCGTCGGGATGACGATGCGGCTGTACGACGCGCGCGGCACGACCGCGGCGGCCGGCCGGTGCTGCGGCCCGCGCGACGTCGACGACGCGCGCGCGGTCGCGCGCCACCTCGGCATCCCGTTCTACGTCGTCGACCTCGAGGACGAGTTCCGCCGCGCGGTGATCGACGACTTCGTCGAGGCGTACCTCGACGGCGCGACGCCCAACCCGTGCGTGCGGTGCAACCAGCACATCAAGTTCACGCCGCTGCTCGAGCGCGCGAGAGAGATCGGCGCGGACGTCGTCGCGACCGGCCACTACGCGCGGATCGAGCGCGACGCCGCCGGCGCGTGGGGGCTGTACCGCGGCCACGACGCGGCCAAGGATCAGTCGTACTTCCTGTTCTCGATGCCGCCGGACGTGCTCGGGCAGGTGTGGTTCCCGCTCGGCGCGATGGACAAGGACGCGGTCCGCGCCGCGGCCCGCGCCGCCGGGCTGCCCAACGCCGCCAAGCCCGAGTCGCAGGAGATCTGCTTCGTCCCCGACGGCGACCACGCCGGGTTCGTCGCGGCGGCGGCGCTGGCGCGGGGCCGCACGCCGGCGAGCGGCGAGATCGTCGACGCCACCGGCGCCGTGGTCGGCCACCACGACGGCGTCCACCGGTTCACGCTCGGCCAGCGCCGCGGCCTCGGCAACCTCGCCCTGCCGGTGAAGGAGCGCGTGTTCGTGACCGAGGTCGATGCGGCGAGCGGCCGGGTCGTGGTCGGCCCGCGCGAGGCGGCGGGGCGCGCGGCGGTCGCGGTCGGCGACGTGCGATGGCTCGGTGTCGCGCCGGTGTCCGGCCGGCTCGACGTCCAGGTGCGCCACCGCGGCGCCGCGACGCCGGCCACCGTCACCGCGGTCGGCGCGACGCGGGCCGAGGTCGTGTTCGACGCGCCGCAGATCGCCGCGCCCGGCCAGGCCGCGGTGTTCTACCAGGGCGACCGCGTCGTCGGCGGCGGGTGGATCGAGCTCGCGCGCGCCGCGGGCTGAGCGTCCTCGACGCCGTCAGCGCCGCGCGTCGACCGAGACCGCCGCCCCGGGCGGGGCGTGGACGCGGCGGCGCAGCGCCACGACCTCGCCCGTGTCGAGCGTGAGCGAGATCGTGACCTCGAGATCCGCGCGCGGCACCGGCTGGCTCCACCGCACGCCGTCGACCGCCCCGCCGTCACCGAACGTCCGCTCGACGAACCCGACGGACGCGCCGTCGTCGCCCGGCGTCCACAGATCGACCCGGACGTGGCGCACCCGGGCGGCGCCGTCGCCGAGCTGGAGCGAGAACGACACCGGCTCGCGCGCGGCCTCCTGGCAGCTCTCCCGCACCAGCAGCCCGATCGCCAGCACGACCGCGATCGGCGCGATCACGCGGCGGACGAGCTGGTAGCGGGACGAGGCCACGCCGCTACCTAGCACGGTCCGTCCGAAAAGTGGCCGTCGCCGTCGAGCCTGCCTACCTTGGGGGCTCCGTGCGCCGTCCCCTCCCAGCCCTGACCGCCGCCGCGCTCGCCACCGCGCTCGCCGCGGGATGCGCCTCGACGACGCCGCCGCGGCGGTTCGCGGGCGCGCTCACGGGCGGCGTCTCGCTCGACGACCTCGGGCCGTGGCCGGCCGCCGCCGCGCCCACCCCGGCGGGCGAGCTGCCGGCCGCGGACGGTCCCCGCGTGGCCACCGTGTCCGGCAACCGGACACCGGGCGCGGACCGGACGGACGGCGCAGCGGCCGGCGGCGTGGCCCGCGACGAGCTCGTGACCGAGGACCAGAGCCGTGCGATCTCGCGGCTCTCCGCGCCCCACCTCCAGCCGAAGGTGAAGGACGGCGTGGCCGCGCTCGACGTCGCGGGCGCCGGCGGGGTCGAGGGCCTGCGCGCGCTCGTCGGCCACCGCGACGGCCGCGGCGACGTCGCGTTCGCGCTCGCCGCGGCGGCGGTCCTCGCCGGTGCGCCCGCCGACGCCGACCGCGAGCTGCGCGCGGTCGCGGACGGCCCAGCGCTGGTGGCGCTCGCCACCCACCGCGGCGCCGCACGGGCGCGCACGCGCGCGCCCCTCGTCGGCGACCTGCTCGTGTTCGACCGCGCGCGCGACGGCGCCGCCGCGTCGCTCGTGGCGGTCGCGCTCGGCACCGACGCGCGCGGCGTCACCGAGATCCTGTACCTCGCCCGCGGCGTGGTGCGCCGCGGGTTCGTCGACGCGGCGCGCCCGAGCGTGGCGCGCGACGACGACGGCCGCGTCCACAACACCTACGTGCGCCACGGCAAGGACTACCCTCCCAAGGGCACGCGCTACCTCGCCGGCGAGCTGCTCGCGCACGTCATCGCGTGGCCGCAGCTACGGTAAGGTGCGTGCGCGGGGCAGTGGTGGAACCGGTAGACACAGGGGACTTAAAATCCCCAGCTCGCGAGAGCGTGCGGGTTCGAGTCCCGCCTGCCCCACCGCCCGCTGCTATCCTGGCTCCCTGCGCGCCGTCCGCGCGAGGAGGAAGCATGCGCAAGCTCTGCCTGGCTCTGTGCCTGACGTTCGCCGCGGCCACCACGCTGACCGGCTGCGTCATCGTGTCGAAGAAGCCGCGCCACGGCCACAGCGCGCACCCGTCGAACCACCGCCACGACCACTGCCACCAGCGCGGCAGGCACGGCAAGAACCGAGTGTGCCACTCGCACCCGCACGGTCCGGGCCACCACTAGCGCCACGCCGTCTCCGCCGTCTCCGTCTCCGTCTCCGTCTCCGTCTCCGTCTCCGTCTCCGTCTCCGTCTCCGTCTCCGTCTGGCAACCACCGCTCGTCCTGAGCCTCACACCGACGTCGTCGGAGATCGCCGTTGGACGAACAGGTTCCCTGGATCCGTTCGCCCCGAGCCGGGCCGAGCGCCAGCGAGGCCCGTGTCGAGGGGCCAGTCTTCCATGCGCTCATCCCATCCCGCGGGTGCGCGGTCTGGCTGGCCCCTCGACACGGCGTCCGTCGCTTCGCTCCGTCCGCCGGCTCGGGGCGAACGGATGGAAGGAACCCCGTGCTCGTGATTTCGCGAGCGTCGCCGCGCTGTTCGTCGGGAGCAGCGCCGAGCGCCAGCGAGGCGCGTGTCGGAGGACGTTGACAAGTCATCGACGCCATGGCGCGAGCCATGGCTGTCACGATCCTTCGAAACCGGCCTCGCGGGCGCTCGGCCGGGCTCAGGATGAGCGGTACTTGCGAGTCACGTGGACTCGGCCGGTGTCCGTGTCCATGTCCGTATCGGATCCCGCCGTCCGTCACGCCCGCGCGGCGTGATCCGCGATCCGGTCCACGACCTCGTCCCACGCGCGCAGCGGCAGCAGGTGGCCCATGCGCGGGATCTCGACGTAGCGCGCGCCGGGGATGGCGCGCGCGGTGGCGCGCCCCGCGGCGGGCTTGATCAGCGGATCCTCCGCGCCATGGATCACCAGGGTCGGGGTGCGCACGGCGGCGAGCCGCGCGGTCCGGTCTCCGGACGCCGCGATCGCGGCGAAGTGGCGGAGGAAGCCGCGCGGCGACATCCCGCGCTCGAACGCCCGCCGCCCGACCGTGCGCAGGCGCGCCTCGTCGGCGCCCTCGGCGCCGCCGATCACGCGGAACGTCTTGACGATGTTCGCCTCCGCCTGCTCCGGCGTCCTCGGGGCCGGGCCGAACAGCGCCACCAGCGCGCGCGGATCGGACCAGGTGAGGCGGAACCGCCCCGGCGTCGACATGATCGACGTGATGCTGCGGACCCGCCGCGGGTGCTCGATCGCCAGGTGCTGCGCGATCATCCCGCCCATCGACATCCCGACGACGTGCGCGCGATCGATCGCGAGGTGATCGAGCAGGCCGACGACGTCGCCGGCCATGTCCGACAGCGTGTACGGCGCCTCGACCGGCTGGCGCAGCAACGCGCGCGTCACGATCCTGCCCGGCCGCGGCACCGGCAGGTGATCGAGCCGCGTCGACAGCCCGATGTCGCGGTGATCGAACCGGATGACCTGGAAGCCGCGGCGCACGAATCGGTCGATCAGCTCGTCGTCCCAGAACACCATCTGGGCGCCGATGCCCATGACCAGCACCAGCGGGGCGCCGGTGCCGCGGGTCTCGTACTCGAGCTCGACCTCGCCGACGCGCGCGCGCGGCATCACGGATCTCCGGGGTCTGGCATCGGCGTGCCGCCGGTGCGGCCGAACGGATCCTTGAGCGGTCCCGGGTCGCCGCTGTCGTCGTCCGGGTCCTTGTCGGGCGTCTTGTCCGGGGTCTTGTCCGGGGTCTTGTCCGGCGTCTTGTCCGGCGTCTTGTCCGGGGTCTTGTCCGGCGTCTTGTCCGGGGTCTTGTCGGGCGTCTTCTCCGGGGTCTTCTCCGGGGTCTTCTCCGGCTCCGTTCCGGTGCCCGTGCCCGTGCCCGTGCCCGATCCGCTCTGCGTCCCCACCGCGGTCCCAGGCTTGCTCTTCGTCCCGCCCGGCCGGCCCTTCTGCGGCACGACCTCGACCTCCACCGTGTCCGCCGCGACCGCCGCCGTCCCCGACGCCTTCTTCAGCGTCGCGGTGAACGGCACGTCCTCGTCGGGCACCAGCTCGATCACCTTGCCGATGTACCCGGCCTTGGTCAGGCGGTACTGCCGCGGCGACCGGCTGCCCGGCACGACGAACTCCATCGGCGTCTGGCCGATCGGCTTCTGCTCGACCAGGTCGAAGATGTCCGCGCCGTCGGGCTCCGAGGCCAGGGTGAGCGTCACGCTCGCCGGCAGCGGCGCCTCGTCGACGACCGCGGTCCCGCTCGCCGTGCCGGCGCCCGCGTCGGCGACCACGCCGGGCGACGGCTTCGTCGCCCCGCCGCCACCGCCGCCGCGAGTGAGGAAGAACGCGCCGGCCCCGACGCCGGCGGTCAGCAGCACCAGGCCGATCACCATCGGCGCCTTCGAGCCCGGCTTCGCGGTCCGGGCGGGCGCGTCATCCTCCATCGGCAGCGAGACCTGCCCGGTCCACTGCGTGCGCTGGCGCGCGCCGGTCTCGGCCCGCGCCGCCGGGCTGGTCGAGGTCGCGCGCGGCACCGTCGGCTGCGCCACCGCGACCTGCTCCTCGCCGTGCATCGCGCGGATCGCGTTCGCCATGTCGTCGATCGTCTGCCACCGGCGCTCGCGGTCCTTCTCGAGCGCCTTCGTGATGATCTGCTCGAGCTCGCGCGGCGCGCCGATCTGGTCGAAGATCACCGGCGCGATCGGCGGGGGCAGCTCCGTGAGGTGGAGCGACAGGATCCCCATGAAGTTCTCGGCCTCGAACGGCACGCGCCCGGTGACGAGCTGGTAGAGGATGCAGCCCATCGCGTAGACGTCGACGCGGTGGTCGACCGCCTCGCCGCGCGCCTGCTCCGGCGACATGTACTCGGGCGTGCCGAACAGCATGCCGGTGCGCGTCAGCTTGCGATCGCCCTCGCTGACCTCGGTCAGCTTGGCGATGCCGAAGTCGAGCAGCTTGACGAAGTCGCGGTGCCCGAGCCACTCGACGAGGTAGATGTTCTCGGGCTTGAGGTCGCGGTGGACGATGCCCTGGGCGTGCGCCGCCGACAGCGCCGAGCAGATCTGCAGGAAGATCGGCCGCGTCCGGTCCCACGGCAGGCGCTGCCCGGCGAGCCGCGCGCGCGCGATCTCCTCGTGCAGGTCGTGGCCCTTGAGCAGCTCCATCGCGAAGAACACCAGCCCGTCGGGCGTCGACCCGAAGTCGCTGATGTCGATCACGTTCTGGTGGCGGATGCGCGAGGCCGCCTTGGCCTCCTGCATGAACCGCTCGACCAGGTCCGCCTTGCGCGCGAACTCGCCGTGCAGGACCTTGAGCGCGACCTGCTTCTCCAGGACGGTGTGGGTCGCGAGGTAGACCGCGCCCATCCCGCCCTCGCCCAGCTTCTTCTGGATCAGGTAGCGGCCGGCGAGCACCTGGCCGAGCAGCGGATCCGGCGGCGGCGTGTACACCGGGGCCCCGGCGGCGGGGACGTTGGTCCCGAGCGGGTCGAGGTTGGGCTGCGTCGCGACCGCGAGCTGGCTGTTGTGGTCGACGTGGACGCCGCCGGACTGCGCGTCGGCGACGGGCATCACCGCGCTGGGGCTGACCGCGGGCACCGCGACCGAGCCGCGCAGGACGTCAGGCGCGGGCGTTCGAGGCGCCGGCGTGCCGATGCGGGTCTTCTTGTCGTCCCCGGCCACGGCGCCAGCCTACCACGCCGCCCGGGGGTGATCCCTACTCGTCCGCGACCCCGGGCAGCTCGGTCGCCCGGATCATCGCCGAGCACACGTGCTGGACGAAGTCGATCCGCACCGAGCGGTCGACCGGCGAGCCGGGCACGCCGCCGAGCCCCTGCGCCTTCACCGAGACGTTGTAGTCGCTCTCGGGGCGGATCTGCTGGCGCAGCGTGTACTTCATCGCCGCCAGGATCTGGCGCAGGATCACCGGCTCGGGGCGGCCGTGGTGGACGCCGAGCTGGTAGGTCGAGATCACCGCCTCGGTGCGCGACCCCGCCGGGGTGTTGTTGGGCATGACGAACGGCGTGACGTTGTACGCGCCGACGAGATCGGGCTGCGACGGGAAGTCGCCGAGCTCGGCCTGCTGGTTGCGCAGGAACGCGGCGTAGCCGTTGCAGAACTCGAGGTACTTGGGCTTCTTCGCCGCCGCGAACGCCGCCTCCGACGCGATGCACGTCCAGTGCTCCTCGCCGTACAGCCAGCCGCCGGCGAAGAAGTCGTACCAGTCGACGAGCCAGTCGATCGCCTTGCCCGCCGCCTCGCCGTAGCGCGCCTCGCCGGTGACGGTGTGCATCCGCGCCAGCGCCAGGGCCGCCTCGCCGGAGTAGTAGAGCAGCATCTTCTCGTCGTTGGCGACGCCGGACGCCACCTCGTACTCGTGGCGGAACGAGCCGTCGGGGCGCTGCAGCATCAGGATCCACGCGCTCAGCCGCCGCGCCATCGCCTCGTAGCGGGCGTCGCCGGTCGCGCGCTGGTACTCGGCGAGCGCGACGACGGTGAGCGCGCTCGAGCCGAGGGTCGCCTTCTTCTGGCCGCGGTCGATCACGCACTCGAACGCCTCGCCGTCGGGCAGCGTGCCCTTGCACCCGCCGGCGTCGATCAGCTCCTGGAGGTGAGCGAACGCGCGCTCGATCGGCTCGCGCAGGAACTCCTCCTTGGTGATCCGGTAGATCTCGGCGAGGAAGTACGTGGTGCCGGCGTGGCGCGGGATCGAGTAACCCGAGCCGGTCTGGTTGCCGGTCGAGAGATCGGTCTGGTAGAGGTAGCGGCCGTTCGGCTGCAGGTGCGCGATCAGGAACCGCGCGCCGTCGAGCGCGGCGGCGCGCAGGCTGGCGCGCGTCGGCTCGGGCCCGGGCGGCACGCCGCGGACCAGCGGCACGGTGCCGCCGTCGGCGCCCGCGGCGTCGCGGCGATCGCGCGGCAGCTCGACGAAGCTGTCGACGCGGAACCGGAAGTAGTGGCGGACCAGCTTCGTCCACGCCGGCTCCCAGTCCTTGCCGGTGACGCCGGCGCGCGACGCCAGCGTCTTCTCGGTCTTCTTCTCGTCGAGCCCGAGCGCGAAGTCGGGGATCGTCGGGAACGGCCGCTTCTTGGTCAGCACGCCGAGCAGGATCAGCTCGTCGGGCAACAGCAGGTGCTCGGTGCCGGCGGCGAGCACGCCGACGCCGTCGAGCCCGGGGTGGAGCGGGACGTGGTCGAGCAGCGGGAAGTGACGGTCGAGGCGCCCGCGCCCGACGACGAGATCGAACTTGATCCGCGCGTCGGCGCGCTGCTCGGGGCTCAGCCCGGCGAGCGAGCCGTGCTGCGGGATCAGCTCGGCCGCGCTGCGCAGCGCCTCGCCGAGGGTGTCGCCGTAGCCGTCGACCCGACCGCGCATGTGGCCGTCGAGCCAGACCTGGATGACCAGCGGACCACGGTGCGGCAGCCGCCGCGCCATCACCGGGTGCGCCGGCAGCTCCGGCGTCGGGCGCGCCTCGAGCACGGCGCGCGCGTAGCCGGCGATCGCGGCGCGCGCGTCGTCGGCCAGCGGCGACGGGACGTCGATCCGGTAGCGAGCCTGGACGCAGTGGACGAGCGTGAGGAACGCCAGCGCCGGCAGCGTCCACACCGCCACCAGCGCCGCCGCGCGCCGCGCCGTCACGCGCGCGCCCACAGCGGCTGCAGGCCGAACGCGCGCCGGCCGGCGCGCGTCATGAGGTACTTGAGCTGCAGCACGGGGATGACCCCGACCAGCTCGATCACCAGCGCGCACGCGACCAGCATCCCGGTCGCCGCCGCCTGGCCGAACGAGCCGTAGACCCCGGACAGGAACGCCGCCGACATCAGCAGCAGCGCGAGCACGACGACCGCGACGACCAGCAGCGCGGCGCCGCCGGCGACGGCGAGGATCCACAGCGCGCGCTTGCGGGTCAGCGCGCCGACCGCGGTGCCGACCGCCATGACGAGCACGCCGACCGGCAGGCCCCACATCAGCGCTTGCGCCCAGCCGTGCCGGTTGGGCGCGAACTTGGTGATGATGACGACCAGCAGGATCGCCAGCAGCACGTCGAGCCCGGCGTAGATGTACGGGCGGACGTCGCGGCGCCGCGGCGCGGACGCGGGCGCCTCCGGGCTCGGGGTCGCCGGGCTCGTGGCGGCGGGGGCCTTCTTCTTGGACGCCATGGGGCGCCCACTCTAGCCGAAGTGCGCGGGCCGCTACTGCACGACGGCCCGATACGCGGCCTGGGCGCCGTTGTAGCCGAACACCTTGACCGTGCCGCCGGCCGGGACCGTCACCTGCTCGGTGTTGCCGGTGCCCGCGCTCTGCCCCACCTGCGCGCCACCCGCGTCGTACGCGACGAGATCCAGATCACCCTCGGCGTGGCTGAACTCGATCCGCACCGTCGACGCGGCGGTCACCTTCAGCCAGTCCTCGTCGGCCGCGCAGATCCGCAGATCGCTCACCGTGCCGGACACGGTGCGGGCCGCGACGCGGCTGTCGTTGGGCTCCAGCAGGTCGGTGCAGGTCCCGACGCCGCCGCCGCCGTCGCCGAGCGCGCAGTACGCGACCGACTGGTGGCTCGCCTCGGTGTCGGCGGCGACGTCGCGCTGCGCGCACGCCTCGTCCTCGCTCCACGCCTTCCACGCCGCGCCGCGGCCGGTCGCGACGGCGTGGCTCGCCCACCGCTGGTAGCCGTCGGTCTGGCTCATGAACACGGTCGGGGCGACGCACGCCTCCCCCGCCGCCGCCTGCTCGTCCGCGGCGTAGTCCATGATCACGTCGTACATCGCCGCGGTCGTCGAGTTCCAGCAGCAGGTCTTCGAGTCGCCGTAGACCAGCTCGGCCAGGACGTAGTCCTCGTGCAGGCGGTGGGCCTCGTCGATCTGCGCGCGGGTCTGGCCGAAGCTGCGCTCGGCGAGGTCGTAGAGGTCCTCGAACGCGCGCTCGCGCCGCTCGCGGGCCGAGCACGACGCCGGGTAGTTGCGCAGGTGGCGACGCGCGTCCTCGATCTGCGCGAGCAGCTCGGTGCGCTGCTGCGCCGGCGACACCTGGCCGAGCAGCTGCTCGAACCGCGCCGGGCGCGCGGCGATCCGCGCGTAGTCGGTCGAGTTGATCCAGTGCGCCTCGTCGGCGTCCATCCAGGTGTTGGTCCAGTAGCCGCCGACGTTCTTGGCCACGCGCCACCGCTTGAGCCCGCCGCCGAGGCGCGCGTAGGCGTCGCCGTCGGGGTTGGTGCCCTCGCCGCCGGTGTACTCGCTGGTGAAGTAGCTCTTGCTCGCGACGCCGCTCTCGCGCTTGCCCTGGCGGCGCGGCATCGAGCCGGAGATCGTGAACACGTCCTTGTTACCCTCGCCCAGCTCGGTGACCTCCTTGACGACGAGGGTGTGGCCGATGCCGTTCCGCTGCCACCGCTCGATCAGCGTGTCACCGGCGCGCACCGCCTCCGGGACGATGTTGTAGGTGTTGGCGGTGTCGGCCAGGTTCACCGAGCCGAGGTAGTTCAGCACCATCACCGTGAAGTAGCCGGCGCGCTTGTTGAGGTGCAGCTCGTCGACGTAGGCGCCGAACGGCGCGCCCGGGGCGATCATGTCCTGGACGTCCTCGCCGCCCCACAGCTTGCGGGTGCGCAGCGTGGCGTCCTTGGGCCAGCTCGCCGGCGGGTTCGCGGTGTGGTCCTTGTACGCGATCGCGAACTCGGGGCTCTGCGCGTAGCGGCCGGTCGCGGTGCGCACGCCGTTGTGGCCGAAGTAGATCCGCTTGCCGGTCGAGTCCTGGGCCTCGAAGAACAGCGGCAGCTCGTACCAGGCCGCGAACGTCACGCGCAGGAACAGCGACATCTCCGCGCACTCGAGCGACGGCGACGGCAGCGTCTTGCCCCACGGCGTCGTGATCGCGACGGTCTGCGAGTAGCCGTTGAGCCCGTCGATCCACTCGAGCGAGTCGAGCCAGGCCGCGTACTTCTCGTCCCAGTTGAGGCCGCTGTTCTCGCCCCAGGCGACGCCGGCCTTGCGCGCGGCGGCGGTGTCCCGGTCCTCCCACTTGTTGCGGGCGGTCCACACCTGGGTGCGCGTCGTGTTGGTGTTGACGAGCAGGCCGCGGCGGTTCTCCGAGTCCTCCTTGCCCGGCGGCGGCGTCGGCTCGAGCGGGCCCTCCATGCCCCACTCCTCGTCCGGACCGGACGGCTCGTCGACATCGTCCGCGGCGCACGCGGCGACGGAGACAGCACCCAGCAGCAACAGCGCGAGGAAGGACAGGACCCGGCGGCTCATGGTCGGACCAGTGAGCGAAGGTCGTGCCAGGTGTGGGCGCGAGCGATCGCAGGGACTTGCACGTGCCGGGGCCAGGCGTCCGGCCGCGCCGGCTAGTGCAGTGGTCGGGTCGGCGCTACCCGCGCCGGGCGTCCGGCCGTCAGAAGCAGACCGGCCGCGGCGTCGGATCGGCCGGCTCGCTCGTCGGCAGGATCGAGCGCAGGTAGTCGTACTCGGTGTCGCAGAACATCGCGGCGCGGAACCCGCCGAGCTCGGCGCGCTCGAGGAACGGGCGGTCGGCGCCGCCGTCCATCAGCCGCTGCGGGCCGTCGCCGGTGTTGTGGAAGCCCTCGCCCATCGGGTTGGCGAGCCCGAGCGAGTGGCCGATCTCGTGCGCCACCGTGGTGCCGACGAGCGAGCCCATGACGCGGATCGCGCACGCCACGCGCGCCTCGCGGTCGGCCGCCGGGCACGCCAGCGCGTCGGACACGTCGGGCAGCCCGCCCGACAGGTCCGCGGCCGTGATCGGCGTGCCGCCGTCGGGGCGGATCGGATCGAAGATCTCGTCGAACGTCGCGTCGGCGCCGGGCAGCGGCTCGCCGGCGGCCGGGTGCTGCGAGAACCCCATCAGCGACTCGATGAACACGCCGCCGTAGCCGGGGTAGCCGTCCTGCTGGGTCAGCGCGTTGACCCCGCCGAGCCGATCGTAGAGCCGCTCGTTGTTCACGTCCTTGCCCGGCGAGTTGTCGTAGCCGAACAGGCCCATGCCGTTGGGGTCGGGCCCGTGGAGCTCGACGTAGCTGTAGAGCGCGAAGTCGGCCGGCGCCTCGGTGCGGAACTCGACGTTGATCCCCGGGTACGCGGCGCGCACGACCTCGAGGATGCGGGCGCGCACGAGCTGATCGGCGGCGCGCAGCCCGAACACCCGCAGGCTCTCGACGTAGCTGGGACGGAAGTCGAGCTGGACGACCTGCTTGACCGGCGCGATGCCGAGCGTCATCGCCGCCGGATCGCCGGTGACCTCGACGCCGCCGAAGCTGACGATCGGCGTGACCGTGCCCTCGAACGTCCCGGTGACGGTGCGCAGGTCGATCGCGGCGCCGAGCGCGTCGTCCTCGGACACGACGTAGCGGACGGTGCGGCCGGCGACGAACTCGGGCACGAGCAGCAGGTCGACCGCGGCGCCCGACGGCGCGCCGGTCGGGGTGAACGTGCCGTCGAGCTGCAGCAGGGTCGCGCCGCCCGCGCCGTCGCCCGGGCCGACGAACCCGCCGCCCTCGACGAACACGTACTGGCCCAGGCTCGCGACCGACGGCTCGATCCGGAAGATCGCGCTGGAGATCAGCTCGTAGCCCGCGGCGGCGGGCGCCGCGGCGGTGATCGATCCCTCGGCCGGGCGGTTCTCGATCGTCACCTCGCCGTCGAACACGCCGGGCTCGATCCCGGCGATCCGCGGGACGAACGCGAACGTCGCGCGGGTGCGCGAGAACGCGGTCTCGGGGACCAGCGGCACCTCGACCGGCGCGATCGGCGCGCACGCGCCGGCGCCGCCGGCCTGGAAGCAGCCGGTGATCACCGCGACCGAGCTGCCCTCGGCGCCGCCGAGCAGCAGCCCCTCGCCCTCGACGCTGATCGGGTCGTTGACGAAGATGACACCGCCGCTCTGGAGCTGGCCGACGACCGGGGTGAGCTGGCGGCGAAAGCCCAGCTCGACCGGCAAGGGCGCGCTGGCGTAGGTCTCGCCGTCCTCGGCCGACACGACCTCGACGATCGCGTCGCCGACGAAGTCGACGTCGCCGCCCAGCTCGTCGAGCAGGCCGGAGGTCACCGTGACGTGCATGTGGTCGTAGTCGACGAACGCGGCGCGGACCCGCGCGTCGACGTCGGCGCCGCCGGCGCGACCGACGAGGCGCAGGTGCGTCGTGCCCCACGGCTCGTCGACGAACGAGTCGCCGTCGAGCACGAGCGTCGTGCCGGGGATCGCGACGCCAGGGTCGACCGCGGCGAGCGCGAGCCCCTCGAGCCCCGGATCCGGCGGCGTCGACGACTTCGCGCAGCCGGCCGCGGCGAGCGCGGCGCCCAGCGTGACCGCGGCGCGCCTCACTCGACCTCGATCCGGATGTCGTAGGTGTTCTTCGACCCGGCCCAGCCGTGGACGACGACGTAGTAGGCGCAGCCCGCGCCGCACCCGCTCGCCGGCGCCGTGAACTCGTAGTGCTCGTTCGAGGTGGCGCTCTGGCCCTGCGCCGTGGTGCAGGTCGACGGCGCGGCCTCGCTGCACGGCGTGAGGTCGGTGCCGGCGGCGTTGTGGAAGTGCAGATCGAGGTCCTGGGTCGCGTTGGCCTGGTTGAAGGTGAGATCGACGATCACGCGCTCGCCGTCGAACAGGTCGACCGCGTACCAGTCGTCGTCGGTGCAGATCGTCTGGGCCGTCGCGGTGTGCACCGGGTAGACGGTCGTGCGGGCCTGGGCGAGGTTGTCGTCCTGGGCCCCGGCGTCGACGGCGTCGTCGTTGCACGCGCTCGCGCAGCTCTGGGCGACGGCGTCGTAGGACAGCAGGTAGTCGTTCTGGCCCTCGCCGAACGCGTAGACCCGCGCGTAGTACAGGCCCGGCGTCAGGCAGCGCGTGATCGTCTCGTCGGAGTCGAGCGAGGTCGAGCTGACGATCACCGCGCCGGTCGAGCTGTACAGGCCGAGGTCGAGGTCGGTCGTGGCCTCGCCGGCGATCTCGAGCGTCACCTGGCGGTCCGCGGGGATGTCGAGCTCGAACCAGTCCTCGTCGTCGCCGGTGCCCGAGGTCAGCGGACACGAGGTCAGCTCGTAGATGTCGCCGGCCGGCAGCGGCGGCGCGTCCGCCGCCTGGGTCCGCGTGTCGTTGTCCTCGAACGCGTCGTCGACGCAGCCGCCGCCGCCGGTGCAGCTCTCGGTGTCGGGCACGCACTGGCGCGCGCTCTGGCCGTCGACCGAGCTGACCGCGGCCGCCGAGCAGGTGTAGCCGGCGCCGCAGTCGGCCGGCCCGGCGCAGTCCTGCAGGCAGTACGGCTCGTTCATCACGCCGACGCGGACGCACAGGCCGTCGGCGCACTGGCTCGACGCGGTGCACGGCTCGCACAACTCGACCGTGCCGCCGCCGCCGGCCGTCACGGTCATCTCGTACACGGTCGACTCGGTCGTGTGATCGCACGTGCCCATCTCGTCGTCGTCGTCGTCCGCGACGATGACGTAGTAGATCGTGCGCGCGGTGCCGTCGGGCATGCCGACCACCGGGTTCGGCACGTCGGCGGCCCAGGTGCCCGACTGCATCGTGCCGTCGAGCTGCACCATCGTCAGCTGGGTCATCGCGCCGAGGTCCGGGTCGGCGCCCGGGTCGGTGAGCGCGTAGTAGAACAGCGGCGCCGCCTTGAGGCCCTGGTCGTCGGACACGGCGGCGTCGATCGTGAGGTTGTTGATCGTGGTGGCGTCGGCCGGCGTGTGCGCGATCACCGGCGGCTCGCCCGGACACTCGGGGCGGTTGCCGCCGCGCAGCACGACCAGGTAGTCCTTGAGCACCTTGGGGTTCTGCAGGTCGTCGGCGGACAGCCGCAGGTTGTAGCGATCGTCGGCGGCGATCTGCGTCTCGGACGGGCACCACGTCCAGGTCCCGGACAGGCCGCCGGTCGAGGTGATCGTCGCGCCCTCGATCAGCGGCTCCTCCTGGGCGAGCACGACCGAGGTCGAGTCCTGGTCCTCGACCAGCAGCGCGACCTCGAGGCAGTCGTCCTGCTCGAGGTCGAGGGTGGTGCCGGTGCCCAGCGGCTGGCGGAACACCGGCGCGCTGTTGCCGCCGATCGCCGAGCGGACGTCGATCGTCACGGTGATCGTCGCCTCGTTGTCGCCGTCGGTGGCGACGAAGTCGACGTACCAGACCCCGACGTCCGCGGCGAGCGGGGTCCACCGCCAGATGCCGGCGCCGGACGGGTTGCGGGTCAGCGAGGCGCGGGTCTGGATGTCCGGGATCGTGGAGGAGAACGCGAAGTCGATGTCGCCGCCGTCCGGGTCGGTCGCGACCAGGGCGAGCGACAGCTCCACGCCGACCTGCGCGATCTGGTCCTGGACCGGGTCGAACTCGGGCGGCTCGCCCCCACCCTGGCAGGCCACCAGAGTAGCCACCGCCAGGGACACCGCTGCCAGGGTCGTTGCCACGCGAGCGCGCGAGATCATGAACACTTCCTCCAGGGAGCCGGGAGCGTACCAGGCCCGCGCCACCGCAATACAGAAGTCATGCCACCCCGCGCCGCGTCATCTCGGTGGCCGCGGTCACGGATCCGGGTGCCGCCCACCCGGATCGCGCGTCCCTCGGATCCGGGTGCCGCCCACCCGGACCCGCCGGCTCACTCGAGGTTGAGCTCGAACGACAGCATCTCGTCGCCGGCGCGCAGCGTGATGACCTGCTCGCCGCGCAGCGCGCCGTGGGTGGCGCGGACCCGGACCTGGCCGGTCGGGACGTCGCGCACCCGCAGCTCGCCCTCGCTGTCGGTCAGCACCTCGAGCTTGATCGGCGGGCCGCCCTCGACGCGCTCGATCACGACCTGGGCGCTGGCGAGCCGCTGGCCGTAGCGGTCGCGGACCACGCCGGCGAGCAGCGCGCCCCGCTCGAGCTCGACCCGGACGTCGCGCGCGGTGATCGCGCCGATCTCGCGCCCCGCGGTGACGTCGACCGTGCGCTCGACCGGCAGGTACCCGGGCACGCGCACGCGCAGCGTCCACGCCCCGGGCGCGAGCGGTCCGGCGCGCAGCTCGCCCGCCGCGCCGCTGGCGAGCTCGACGCGGCCGGGCCCGGTCAGCTCGACCGGCACGCCGGCGAGCGGCAGCCCGGTGTGGACGTCGACCACGACGCCGTCGATCGCCCCGCCCCACGGCAGCACGATCTCGGCGTCCTTCGTGGTCGAGGCGGTCGCGACGTGCGGCGGGTAGTCGGGGTGCGAGACGTCGAGCTGCGCCTCGCCGTCGGGGACCGCGGCGATCTCGAACCAGCCGGTGTCGTCGGTGATCGCGCGCCGCCCGCGCGCCGCGCCGGCGGCGACCGCGACCTGCGCGCCGCGCACCGGCAGCCGATCGCCGTCGAGCACCCGCCCGCGCAGCGTCGCGTCCGCGGGCGCGAGCGCGAGATCGGCGACGCGCTCGGCGGCCACGGTGGTCGTCGGCGCGGGCAGCGACAGCGTCGTGCGCGCCTCGCCGAACCCCCACGCCGTGACGTCGAGCGTGACGTCGCCGACGAGCGGACCGATCGTGTAGCGGCCGTCGGGATCCGACACCGTCACCATCGGGACCTCGTCGTCGCCCGCGCGCGCGGTGATCGTCGCGCCGCCGACGGTCGGCCCGCGCGTGGAGGTGATCGTGCCGGTCACCATGGTGCCGGGCGACAGCACGACGGTGACGCCCTGGACGACGCGCCCGACCTCGAGCGGCAGGCGCTTGCTCCGCCCGTCGGCCATGCCGGGCGCCGTGGCGATCACGGTCCACGCGCCGGCGTCGAGCCCGGTGAGGCGAAACCGCCCGTCGCCGTCGGTGACGAGGCGCGCCTCGTACTCGCGATCGACGGGTAGCGGCGCCGGCGCGGCGAGGGCGACGACGTCAGGAGACGGAGACGGAGACGGAGACGGAGACGGAGACGGAGTCGGAGTCGGAGGCAGAGTCGGAGTCGGAGGCAGAGACGGAGTCGGCGCCACGATGGTCGCCTGGCGCGTCGGCCCGCCGCCCGGCGGCGGCGGGTATGGCAGCGGCCCGAGCAGCACGCCCAGCTCGCCGCGCGGCACGAACCGAGGGTCCGCGGTGAAGTCGCCCGGCGGCGCGAGCCTGCCGCCGCCGCCAGTCGCGGCCACGGCGCCGGCGTCACCTCCCGACGGGGCGAACCCGCTGAACCGCCGCAGCCGGTCGACGTCGACCGCGGCCGACGCCTCGAGCCTGCGCCCCAGCTCCCCCTCCCCGACCGCGCGCACGACCGCGCCGCGCACCGGCACGCCGAGCGCGTCGACCACGGTGCCCTCGATGACCGCGCCGCCCACCATCTCCAGCTCGACCAGCCCCTTGCCCGCGGTGATCTCGACCGCGCCGCCGGACAGCCAGCCCGGCGCCCACGCGTCGACCAGCCACCGGCCGTGCGGCACGCCCTCGAGCCGGAACACGCCGTCGTCGCCGGACCGCGCGAACCTCGGCGCCTCGGCGCCGGCGAGCGCCGCCGCGTCGCCCGCCGGCTCGAGCATCACCGCGGCGCGGACGCCGACGCCGGTCGCGCGATCGACGATCTTGCCGACGACGATCGTCGCCGGCTCGAGCGTCAGCGTCACCGGCGCGAACGGCCCGGCCCCGAGCCGCGGCACGCGCACCGCGCGCGCCGCGAGATCGTTCTCGTGCGCCCACACCCGGTACGTGCCCTCGGGGAGCTCGCCGAACCCAAACGCGCCGTCGTCGTCGGTCACCGTCTCGAGGCGCCCGCCGATCGCGTCGCCGTCGATCGTCACCCGCGCGCCGGGCACCGGGCGCCCGACGTCGACCACCTGCCCGAGGACGTCGACCCGTCGCGCGACCACCAGGCGCAGCCCGTCCGACGGCACCGCGACCAGCCTGACCTCGGCCGTGAAGATCTCCGCGCCCTCGATCCGCAGCCGGTGCCGGCCGCGCTCGAGCCCGACCAGCGTGAACGCGCCGTCGGCGCCCGCGATCGCGATCACCGGCGGCGGCGCCGTCGCGGGCGCGGCGCCGGTCACGCCCGGGCCGAGCTCCAGCTCCGCCGTGATCACGACGTCGCCGACCGGCGCGCCCGCCGCGTCGACGACCGTGCCCGCCAGCGACTCCGGCCCGGTGCCCGGCTGGCCGGTCGGCGGCAGCGCCGGGCGATCCGGGCCGGGCAACAGCGCGCCGCCCGCGTCGGCCGGCGCGGCCACCGCCGGCGCGCGCGGCGCCGCCGACCGCGTCACCGTCCAGAACACGATCGCCGCGACCGCGACGACCGCGAGCGACGCGCCGAGCACGGCGAGGCGCCGCCGCGGCGACCAGCGCGCCCTCGCCGGCGCGGGCGCGCCCGCGTCCGGCACCTCGGGCGCCTCGGGCACCTCGGGCGCCTCGGGCGGCGCGGCCGGCTCGTCGTCCTCGCTCACCCGCAGGAACCTAGCAGGCCGGCGCGACCGCCGACGGTGCGCGCGCCCCGCGCCGATCCCGGCGGGCCTCTGGTACGCTGGCCGCCCAGCAGGGGGAACCATGACCGCACCGGGCCCGCGCCTCACCGGCGACCTGTTCGCCAACCACCGCGACGTCAACCTCGCCTCGACCGTCGCGATGATCGAGGACCTGCTCGTCGAGCACGGCTACTTCCTCAACGACTGCCGTGCCGACCTGCCGGGCACGCTGCGCGGCTGGCGCGTCCAGCACGGCTCGGCCACGGTGCGGATCGCCCTGCTCGACCGCGCCGACTTCCCGCACCTGCGGATCGCCAGCTCGGTGATGCGGCCGGCGCGCGACGTCGACAAGATCGCGCTCTACCGCCACCTGCTCACGCTCAACGCCGCGCTGTGCGGCGCCGCGTTCGCGCTCGCCGGCGACACGGTCGTGCTGTGCGCCGAGCGTCGCACGCTCGACCTCGACCGCAGCGAGCTGTCCGAGATGCTCACCCGCGTCCAGGCCTACGCCGACGACTTCGACGACGCCCTCGTCGCCGAGTTCGGCGGCGAGCTGGGCGGCGACGCGGCCTGAGCGCGACTCGCGCCCGACGCGAAGCGACGCGACCAGCGCCCGTCGACGCGCGGTGCCCCGGCGAGGATGCGCCGCGCTATCGCACGTCGCGGCCGCGCGGGCCCTCGTCCATGCGGACGCCGACCAGCACGTTGGGGCACAGGGTCAGCTCGTCCGCGTGGCGGACGACGCGGCCGGACGAGTCGATCAGCTCGGCCTTCTTGACCACGACGAACTCGACCGGGCCCGACGCCGGCTGACACGCCGACAGGTAGCCGACGATGCGCGCGCCGGTGTCGAACTCGAAGTTCACGCGGTGGCTGACCAGATCGTGGAGCTTGGAGTAGTCGGGCATGGCGGCGCACGTATACCATGCCGCGCGTGAGCGGTAGCACCGGATCCTCGACGGGATTTGCGTCGTCGCCGGGCGGCGGCGGCGGCGCCAGCGGCGGCCCCGGCGGCGTTAGCGGGGCCCGCACCACCACGCTCATCTGGGTCCGCCACGGCGAGGCCGACTCCAACCGCGACGGGCGGTTCGGCGGGCACTCGCCGGTCCCGCTGACCGAGCGCGGGCTCGCCCAGGCCGAGCGCGCCGCCACCGCGATCCTGCGGTGGGCGCCGACCGCGCTGATCTCCTCGGACCTGCTGCGCGCGCGCCAGACGGCCGCGCCGATCGCCGCCGCCACCGGCCTGCGGCTCGAGCTCGAGCCGGACCTGCGCGAGCGCTCGCTCGGGGTGTTCGACGGCCTGTCGTTCCGCGAGGCCGAGGCCCGCTACCCCGAGGTCTGGAAGCGTCTGGCCGGGCGCGACCACACCGCCGTCCCCGAGGGCGGCGAGACGGTCGACGAGGTCTACCGCCGCGTCTCGGCCGCGATCGACCGCGCGGTGCTCGCCCACGCCGGCGGCCGCGTCGTGCTCGTCTCGCACGGCCTGGCGCTGTTCCACGCGTTCGCCCACGTCACCGGCCTGGGCAGCCCGAGCGCCGGCCACGGCGTGTTCGTCCTCGTCGACAACTGCTCGGTGTCGCGGGTCGAGCACCGCGGCCTCGAGACCGCGGGCGCCGGCGCCGTGCGCGGACGCTGGCGGATCCTGACGCTCAACGACACCTCGCACCTCGGCCACCTCGCCGACGCGCACGCCGCGCCGGCGACCTGACCGGCCTCACTCCGTCGAGCACGCCGGCACGTAGTCCGTGCCGACCGAGCGGTACTCGCCGTCCTTGCGGGCGTAGTACTCGATGCAGTAGTCCCAGATCTGGTCCGACGGCAGCCGCCGCCCCGGGCGATCGCACGTGTAGTACGTGACGATCAGCTCGGCCGGATCCTCGGCCGTGCCGAACCCGGTCCACACGTTCTCGTACTGTCGCGCCTCGGGCACGGTGACGTCGCTGCGGGTGCGGGCATCGCGCGACAGCTCGAACCCGAACACGACGAACGTCATGCTGTCCTCGACGTCGACCAGCGAGCCGGTCACGACCTCGAGATCGATGTACCAGCGGATCTCCTGCCCGCACGCGTCGATCTCCGGGACGATCTCGGTGACCTTGACCGAGGCGCGCAGGCCGACCTCGTCGTAGGCGCGCCCGATCGCGCCGAGCACCGGCCGCGCGCCCCAGCACGTGTGCGAGTACTCGGCCTGCCCCGGCTGCTGCTTGCTGCGCAGCTGGCAGATCCCGCGCGAGCGGATCGCGCCGCGCTCGACCCGCTCGACCTTGCCGCGCTTCTTCGCGGCCGACGGCCGCGCCGCGGCGTCGAGCACGGGTGCGACGACGAGGGCCACGGCCGCCGCGACCGCGACGTGACGCGCCCCGCGCGGCATCAGCCGCAGCTCCGCACGAAGTCCTGGTGAATCCGCGTGTACTGGCCCGAGCGGTACTCGTAGTAGTTCATGCAGAAGCTGGGATCGCCGGACTGCTGCGGCGCGCCGCCCTCGGTGCAGTTGTGCCAGGTCACGATGTAGTCGGCGACGCCGTCCGAGCCGACGTCGAACCCGGCCCACGCGTTCTCCGCCTGCCCCGGCGGCACCTGGTAGGTCCCGCCGGCCATCGACCGCAGCCGGTCGAGCGGCAGGTCGATCACCAGCCACATCTGCCCGGCGGCCTGGACGTCGCCGGACACGGTGTCGACGTTGAAGCTCCACCCCGTGGCGTTGCCGCACCGATCGTTCTGCGGCGTCACGTCCTTGACCCGCACCACCGCGCGCGCGCCCTTCTCGTCGACCACGGTCGCGACCGTGCCGACCGGGATCTCGCGCCCGTAGCAGGCCCCGCTGCCGTAGTACATCGAGCACGCCAGGGGCGTCAGCCGCGTGGTGTGGCCGCGCTCGACCCGCACGACCTTGCCCTTGCGGCGGCCGGCCTTGCGCGCGTCGGCGTCGCCGGAGATCGCGACGACGCCGCTGGCCGCGGTCAGCGCGGCGGCGGCGACCGCGAGCGAGCGACGCGCGGCGGTCACTGGCACTGCCGCACCTGGTCCTGGCGGACCCGCGTGTAGTCGCTGCCGCGCAGCGCGTAGTAGTTCATGCAGAACCCGCTGGTCGTCGCGGACGTGTTGATCACGCCGCTGGCGTCGCACTGGTAGTAGGTGACGACGAAGTCGGCGACGCCGTCGGAGCCGTCGTCGAACGCGATCCACAGGTTCTCGCCGGCCTGCGCCGCCGGGAGCTGGAACGACCCGTACGGCATCGACCGCATCCACGGCCCCGCCGCGACGTCGAGCAGCAGGAACGTCTGGCCGGTGAGGTTGTCGAGGTCGCCGCTGACGACGTCAAGCGTGACGTTCCAGCTCGAGACGTTGCCGCACGGATCCGGCTGGGGCACGGCGTCCTTGATCCGGACCTCGGCCTTGTGGCCGTTCTCGTCGACGACCGTGCCGCCGTCGCCCGGCTCGACCACGTCGCCGAAGCAGTAGCCGGTGTTCTGGCCGTAGATCTGGCAGACCTGCGGGCGCCGCGTCGGCGACACCGAGCGCTCGATCCGCACGACCTTGCCGCGCTTCTTCGCCGCCGGGGCCGCCGCGCGCGCCGCCGCGCCGCGCGCGCCGCCGGAGCGCGCCTCGGCCACCGCCAGTCCCCCGACGACCAGGGCGGCCACGACGGCGACGGCGAGCGGGGCGGCCGTGGTGAGCGCGGAGGCGGTGCGAGGCGCCATCGCCCTGGAAGATACGCTACCCCCGCCTCGCCCGCCGCTCGTTCGTGCTAACGCACACCCATGCCCGCTCCCGGCCATCGCTTCGTGCTGTCGATCCCGACGCCGCACACCCACCTCGTCCACGTCGAGCTGACCCTCGACGCCGACGCCGTGGCCGCCGCGGCGACCGGCGGCGGCCTCGACGTCGTGCTGCCGGCGTGGTCGCCCGGCAGCTACCTGATCCGCGACTACGCCCGGATGGTCCGCGACCTCACCGCCACCGCCGGCGACGCGACGCTCGCGGTCACCAAGCGCGACAAGCACACCTGGCGGATCGCCGTGCCCGGCCCCGGGCCGGTCACGGTGCGCTACGCGGTCTACGCCCACGAGCTGACCGTACGCACCAGCCACGTCGACGCCACCCACGCGTTCGTCCACGCCCCGGCCACGTTCGTCCACGTCCCGGCGCTGCGCGACCGCCCGGTCGCGCTGGAGGTCCGGCCGCCGGACGGCCGCGGCTGGCGGCTGGCCTGCGGCCTGCCCCGCGACGGCGTCCCGGCCGGCGCGCCCGATCCGTTCGGCCCGGTCGCCCCGACCTACCGGCTGCGCGCGGCGTCGATCGACGAACTCTACGACAGCCCGCTGCACCTCGGCCACGACGAGGTCCGGCGGTTCACCGCCGGCGGCAAGCCGTTCGAGCTCGCGGTGTGGGGCGATCGCCTCGCCGGCGGCGCGTTCTCGCTCGACACGCTGGTCACCGACCTCACGGCGATCGTCGACGACCACGTCGCGCGGCTCGGCGTCGCGCCCTACGACCACTACACGTTCGTGCTGATGCTGAGCCACGACGCCTACGGCGGGCTCGAGCACCGCGCGTCGTCGGCGAACCTCCACAACCCGCGCGCGCTCGCGGTGCGCAAGGACTACGAGGGGCTGCTCGAGCTGCTGAGCCACGAGTTCTTCCACGCGTGGAACGGCAAGCGGATCGCGCCGCCGCAGCTGCTCGACTTCGACTACGGCCGCGAGGCCCACACCCGGTGCCTGTGGGTGATGGAGGGCCTGACCTCGCACTACGACCGGTGGGCGCTGCGCACCAGCGGCCGGATCGGGGCCAAGACGTTCCTCGACAAGCTGCTCGACGACTGGACCCGGCTGGTCGCGATCCCGGGGCGCCGCCGCCACAGCCTCGAGGCGTCGTCGTTCGACGCGTGGATCAAGCTGTACAAGCCCGACGAGTCCAACCTCAACACGACGGTCAGCTACTACCTCAAGGGCGGCCTGGTCGCGACCACGCTCGACCTCGAGATCCGGCGGCGCACCGAGGGCGCGCGCAGCCTCGACGACGTGCTGCGCCTGCTGTGGACCGAGCACGGCGCGCGCGGCGTCGGCCACCCCGAGGACGTCCAGCCGCTGTTCGAGCGCGCGACCGGGCTGTCGCTCGACGACGTGTTCGACCGCCAGATCCGCGGCACCGACGACCCGCCGCTGGCCGCGGAGCTGCGCCACGTCGGGCTCGAGCTGCGCGCCGCCGCCGACCCGGCGACCACCGCCGACGGCGCGACGCCGGTGTGGCTCGGCGCGACCGCGGGCGGTGGCCGGGTCACCGGGGTCCTCGACGACGCGCCGGCCGCGGCGGCCGGGCTGTCGCCCGGCGACGAGCTGATCGCGGTCGACGGCCTGCGCGTGGGCGGTGACGGCGACGTCCGGGCGATGCTGGCGGCGCGGCGGCCCGGCGACACCGTCCGGCTCGCGCTGTTCCGCCGCCACCGGCTGCTCGACCTGGCGGTCACCCTGGCCGAGGCGCCGCCGACCAAGTGGGAGATCGCCGCCGCCGCGGACGTGCCGGCGGAGGTCGCCGCGCGCTACCAGGCGTGGCTGGGCGAGCCGTACCCGGGCGCGACCGTGCTCGCCACCATCTCCACGACGTCGCGCAGCGTGTGAACCCAGGCTATGGTGGCCGCCATGCGTCGCGTCCTTCTGTGCACCGTCCCGCTGCTCGCCGCCGCGGCCGCCGTCGGCGGCTGCGATCGCCGCAAGTCGGGCGCCGAGATGCCGCCCGCCGACAACTGGCAGGGCTCGCTGACCCCCGGCCAGGGCGCGCCTGCGCCCAGCGACGATCCCCACGCCGGCGTCATGGACCGCCGCGCCGGCGCGGGCGACCCGCACGCCGGCGTCGACATGTCCGGAGCGGGCGGCGCCGGCGGCGACCCGCACGCCGGCATGGCCATGCCCGGTGGCGCCGGCGGCGATCCGCACGCCGGGGTCGACATGTCCGGCGGCGACATGCACGCCACGGACACCCCGCCGGACCCGGCGTCCTCGGTCAGCGGCGCGGTCGTCGTCGCGCCCGCCGTCAAGGGCAACATCAAGCCGGGCGGCGTGCTGTTCATGAGCGTGCGCCCGGCCGGGCCCGACGGCCAGCCGACCGGGATGCCGGTCGCGGTCGAGATCTACCGGCCGACCGCGTGGCCGGTCGACTTCACGCTGTCGGGCGGCAACCAGATGGTGGTCGGCGGCGGCGCCGTCGCCGGCGACGTCGTCGTGATGGCGCGGTGGGACCAGGACGGCGACGCCGGCACCAAGCAGCCCGGCGACATCACCGGCATGACGCGCGCGCGCGTGCCGGCGCAGGGCCTGTCGATCACGCTCGACACGGTCCTGCCGTAGCGCTCGCATGGGACGCGCCTGGAACGCTCGCGCCGATCAGCGGCGGCTGCTCGCCGACGAGCGCGGCGCGGCGCGCTCCGACGCCGCGACGCGGATCGCGCTGTGCTACCCGAGCCCGTACCGCGTCGCGATGTCGTCGCTGGGCTACCAGACGATCTACCGCATCATCAACGCAGCGCCCGGGCTGGCCGCGGACCGGGCGATGCTCCCCGATGACGTCGCCGCGCATCGCGCGACGCGCGCGCCGTGGAGCACGCTCGAGCGCGAGGCGCCGGTCGGCGACTACCCGATGATCGCGTTCTCCGTCGCGTACGAGCTCGAGATCGCCGGCGTCGTCGAGTGTCTCGAGCTCGCCGGCGTCCCGCCGCTCGCCGCCGATCGCGATCACCGCCACCCGCTGGTGATCGCCGGCGGCCCGCTGACGTTCTCCAACCCGGTCCCGCTCGCGCCGTTCTGCGACGTGATCGTGCTGGGCGAGGCCGACGAGCTGGTGCTCGACCTGATCGACCGCGCGCGCGCCGCGGGGTGGTCGCGCGACCGGCTGATCGCGGCGTGCGCCGGCCTGCCCGGCTACTACGTCCCGGCGCACGACGGCGGCGTGGTCCCGCCGATCGCCGCGGCGAGCGAGGCGTGCCTGCCGTCGCGCTCGGCGATCCTCACCCCGCACGCCGAGCTGTCCGACATGTTCCTGATCGAGCCGGCGCGCGGCTGCTCGCGCGGGTGCACGTACTGCGTGATGCGGCGCTCGACCAACGGCGGCATGCGGATCGTCGCGCCCGAGGTCGTGCTCGCCGCGATCCCCGACGACGCGCGGCGGGTCGGGCTGGTCGGCGCGGCGGTCACCGATCACCCGGGGATCCGGCCGATCGTCCGCGGCGTGGTCGAGGCGGGGCGGCAGGTCGGGATCTCCAGCCTGCGCGCCGACAAGCTCGACGACGAGCTGGTGGGCCTGCTGGCCAAGGGCGGCTACCGCACGCTGACGGTCGCCGCCGACGGCGCCTCGGAGCGGATGCGACGGATCGTCGAGCGCTCGACCAAGGAGTCGCACCTGCTGGAGAGCGCGCGGCTGGCCGCGCGCCACCGGCTGACCACGCTCAAGATCTACATGCTCGTCGGCGTGCCCGAGGAGACCGACGACGACATCGACGAGCTGGTGCGGTTCACCGCCGAGCTCGTCGCGATCCACCCGCGCGTGGCGTACGGCGTCGCGCCGCTGGTGGCGAAGCGCCACACGCCGCTCGACGGCGCGCCGTTCGCCGGCATCGACGTGGTCGAGGCGCGACTGGAGCGGCTGCGCGCGGGCATCGCGCGCCACGGCGGCAAGGCGGAGGTCCGCCCGACCTCGGCGCGGTGGGCGTGGGTCGAGTACATGCTGGCGCAGGGCGACGAGCGCGCCGGCCTCGCCGCGATGGACGCCTACCGCGCCGGCGGCAGCTTCGCCGCGTACAAGAAGGCGTTCGCCGCGCGCGGCGCCGCGCCGACCGGGCCGCGCGCCCGCGTGCCGTCGAGCCGCGAGCTGATCGAGCTGCGGCGGCGGTCGCCCGGTCGCGGCGCCTCGGCGCCGTGACATCTCGCTGTAACACCGCGCGCCGACGGGGATTCTGACCCCGCTCCGGCCACTGCTGCCCCGGGGCGCGGGGGGCGCGACCCGCGCAACCGCGCCAGATCTGGCCCTCGGGTCATGGGCACGCAGGTTGCGATGAGGCGCGCCATGCCCCGCCCGTCCCTCCTCGCCCCCTCCCTCCTCGCCTCCCTGCTGGCTGCCGCCGGCTGCACCGTCGACGCCACCCCCGACGGCGATGACGATGTCGGCGGCAGCCCCGACGCCGGCGCGGACGACAGCCCCGACAGCGGCGACGCCGAGCGGCAGTGCAAGCTGCCGGCGACGATGGGCGCGACCACGCTGACCGCGCTGGCCGCCGACCAGCGCAACCAGGCCGGCTCGCAGGGCACGCTCAAGATCCTGCGCCTGCTCGCCGACCTCGACGGCGCGGCGACGCCCGACAAGCTGCTGATCGAGCTGTGGGACGGCGCCGGCGTGTTCCCCGGCGCGGTGACCCCGGGGACGTACACGATCGCCGGCGCCGAGACCTCGCTCGAGACCTGCGGCGCGTGCGTCAGCGTGCTGGCCGACTTCACCGCCGGCGTCGGCGCCCAGCAGTTCTTCCACGCCCAGTCCGGCACGATCACGATCGACTCCGTCACGACCAACCTCTCCGGCTCGATCAGCAACATCCAGCTCGCCGAGATCGACGGCGCCACCGGCGCCCTGATCGCCGACGGCTGCACCGCTACCCTCGCCGGCACCACCTTCACCGCCCCGATCACGATCGTCGACGGCGGCGGTGGCGGCGGTGGCGGCGGCGGCGGCGGCGGCGGCGGCGGGAACTGACTCCGTCGCCGTCTCCGTCTCCGTCTCCGTCTCCGTCTCCGTCTCCGTCTCCGTCTCCGTCTCCGTCTCCGTCAGAGAGCCCCCGCTCGTCCTGAGCAGGGCCGAGCGCCAGCGAGGCCCGTGTCGAAGGACGATGACAGTCCTCTGCGAACCCGCGCGTGCCGCGCCTACGCCGGCAGCCAGCTCACCGGCTCGCGCTGCGGCACCGTCCACGGCGGCAGCCGCGCGTCGAGCAACTCCTCCAGCTCCGCCCGCAGGCCCGGCCGGTCGTCCCACCGGTTGACGTGCTCGCCGGGGTCCTCGCCGCGCAGGTACAGCTCGCCATAGGGCCGCCCGACGTGGCGCGACAGCCGCGCCGCCGGCGTCGTGATCGTCTGGACGTGCTCCCGGAACCCGATGCGGTGATCGTTCTCCGTGACCGCGGCGTCGCGCCGCTCGCGCCCCGCGACCACGCCCTCGAGCCCGCGGCCGTGGACGTCCGACATCCGGACACCCAGCCAGCTCGCCATCGTCGGGGCCAGATCGACCAGGCCGACCGGATCCGCCACGCGCGCCCCCGCCGGCCACCCCGGCGCCCGCACCACCAGCGGCACGCGCAGCAGGCCCTGGTAGTGAAACGGCCCCTTGAAGGTCAGCCCGTGATCGCCGAGCAGCTCGCCGTGATCGCTCGTGTACACGACCGCCGTGCGCGCCCCCAGCCCCAGCGCGTCGAGCGCCCCGACGATCCGCCCGACCGCGTGATCGATCTGCGCGACCATCGCGTGGTACGCGGCGATGATCTCCGCCAGCGCGCGGTCCGAGATCCGGCCGCCCGCGACGTTGAGCGCCGACGCCCACCGCCCCAGGCCGCGGCTGAACCGCGCCTGCCACGGCGGCTTGCCGTCGAGCTCGCGCGGATCGCGCCTCGGCAGCGGCATGTCGGCCGCGCGGAACCGGTCGCACCACGGCGCCGGCGGATCGAACGGGTGGTGCGGATCGGGGAACGACGCCCACACGAAGAACGGCCGGTCGCGCCGCGCGCGCAGCGCCTCGATCGTCCGGTCCGCCACCCACGTCGTCGGGTGCAGCGCCTCCGGCAGCGCCGAGTGCCACACCTGCGGCGCGCGCGGCGAGCCGGCCAGCTTGCGCGCCGGCGACGCCTTCGCGAAGTTGCGCCACCCGCCGCCGTGCGCCGCCAGCCACCGCCCGTAGTGCAGCCCCAGCGGCGCCGGCCCGTAGCCGAACGGGAAGTGCCCGAGCTGGATCAGCTCGACGTGCTCGAACCCCATGTACGGCCCGGTCCACGCCGGATCGCGCCCGAGCGGGCTGCCCAGCGCCTCGGCGTGACGCGCGTGGCCCGGGCGCACGACGCCGATCGTCGACAGGTGCGCCTTCCCGACGAACGCCGTCGCCACGCCGGCCGCGAGCGCGCGCGACGACAGCGCGCGCGGGATCACCTCGTCGATCGGATCGACCGCGTTGCTCCACACCCCGTGCCCGCGCGGGTGCAGCCCGCTGAGAATCGACCACCGCGACGGCTGGCAGTACGGGTGCGACACGATCGCGTCGTCGAACACCACGCCGCGCGCGGCCAGCCCATCCAGCACGGGCGTCGCGCCGAGCCGGCTGCCGTACGACCCGAGCGTGTCGGCGCGCTGCTGATCGGCGGTGATGAGCAGGACGCTGTCGACGCCGCCCGCGTCCGCCACGCTCAGTCCCCCGCGCCCGCGCCCGCCAGCGCCGAGCCGCCGACCGCGAGCAGCGCCGCGAGATCCTGATCGTTGAACCGCACCATCGCGCCGAGGAACGCGTCGCGCCCGAAGTAGAACGTGTCGAACTGGATCGGCACGGCGTCGGGGTCCATCGGATCGGGCCCGATGATGTCGAGCTCGTCGGGCGGGTTGAGCAGCTCGTCGACGCCGCCGATCACGTACAGGTAGCGGAACACCTCGACCGCCGCCGCCAGCTTGACGCGCGGCAGCTGATCGAACGTGGCGTCGAACACGTCGAGCGACAGTCGCAGGTCGCGGTCCCACCACCGCAGGTTGGCGTCGGCGCCGACGCCGCCGGTCGACTCCTTGAGGCCGTAGCGCACGGTCAACCAGTCGAACCGCTTGGCGAACTGGAACGTGAACCGCGTCTTGTCCTCGATCACCGACTTGCGGACCCAGCTGTCGGGGTCGACGGTCGGGTCCATCTCCAGCGTGACGTCCGGGTAGTTGCCGCGCGGCCCGCGCTCGAGCTCGATCAGGTAGAACTTGTCCGGCCGCGTGTGCAGCTCGACCGAGAGGTAGTGCCGCATCCCGCGGGCGAACACGTTGTACTCGCTGCGCAGCCCGACGTACGTCTGCAGGTTGAACAGCGTGCCGAGGAAGCCCTTGGCGTCCTCGGTGATGTCCTCGACGTTGTCGGCGATCGTCGAGTCGTTGACCAGCCGCCCCAGCGTCCCGCGGTCCTCGTCGATCTTCGCGGTGATCGACTCGGTGTTGGCGAGCACCTCGTCGACGAGGTCCAGCTTCTCGCGCACCTTGTCGCCGGTCAGCTCGACCTCGTTCTTGGCCGACGCCACCAGCGCGCGCGCCTCGGCCGCCGCGGCGTCGAGGTTGGCGACGATCTGATCCGCCTGCGGCCCGAGGTCGCGCGTGATGTCGCGGACCTCGCGCGTGATCGCGTCGATCCGGTCCATCGTGCGGTCCGCCTTGGCCAGGATCCCGGACACCGTGCCCGACTCCTTGCGCACCAGCGCGTCGACGTTGCTGGCGATCGACGCCACCGGCCCCTCCACCAGCCGCCGCATCTCCTCCGCCAGATCGCGGATCGACGCAAGCACGACGTCGACGTTGGGCATCGTCTCCTCGACCCGGCGCAGCACCTGATCGACCGTGGTCGACTCGACCACCCGCTCGATCTGCGTCCCCGAGCCGAGCTTGACCGGCGGCTCGCCGGCGCCGCCCGGGCCCTCGGCCAGCGCCGAGCCCGGGTCGACCTCGAGGTAGTAGTCGCCGAGCAGCGAGCTCGACTTCTTGTAGACGATCGCGTTGGACCAGATCTCGACGTCGTCGCGCACGCGCAGGGTGATCCGCGCGTAGCGGCCGTCGATCGACAGCCCGCTGATCTCGCCGATCGGCAGACCGGCGACGACGACCTTGCTGCCCACCGGCAGCCCCGAGGCGTCCTTGAACTGCGCCCAGTGCGTCCGGCTCGACGCGCCGACCGCGTCCTGGCCCAGGCTCTTCCACACGATGTACAGCCCGGCCGCGGCGGCGAGGAACAGCACGCCCACCTTGACCCCGGCGGACACGCCCTTCACGACGCGGCCTCCGCGTCCTCGCGATCGGTCCGCTCGGACCGATCCGCGCGATCGGTGGTGCCGAGCGCGGCGCCGACGCCCGAGGCCCGGATGAACCCCGACAGGTAGGGATCCGGGTGCGCGCGGATCTCGTCGGGCGTGCCGCTGGCGAGGATCCGCTTCTGGTGGAGCATGGCGATCCGGTCCGCGATGCGGAACACCGACGCCATGTCGTGGGAGATGACCACGGAGGTGACGTTATACCGCTCGGCGGCGGCCAGGATCATCTCGTCGACGTTGCGCGTGGCGAGGGGATCGAGCCCGGTCGTCGGCTCGTCGAAGATCAGGATCTCGGGGTCCAGCACCAGCGCGCGCGCCAGGCCGACGCGCTTGCGCATGCCGCCCGACAGCTCGCCCGGGAACTTCTTCTGCGTGCCGTCGAGCCCCAGCGCCGCCAGCCGGTCGCGGACGATCTCCTTGATCTCCGCCTTGGACTTGGTCGTGTGCTCGCGCAGCGGGAACGCGCAGTTGTCCTCGACGCTGAGCGAGTCGAACAGCGCGGCGAACTGGAACACCAGCCCGAACTTGCGGCGGAACGTCGACAGCGGCTTGGTCGCGAGCGCGAACACGTCGGTCCCGTCGACCCACACCGAGCCGGTGTCGGGGCGGAGCAGGCACATGAAGTGCTTCACCAGCACCGACTTGCCGGCGCCCGAGGCGCCGATGATGACGTTGACCTTGCCGCGCTCGAGGTCGAGATCGATGTGATCGAGCACCAGGTTGGAGCCGAACGCCTTGCACAGCCCGCGCACGCGGATGTGCCACCGCGGATCGGCGACGCGCAGGTCCTCGCCGCCCCCGCCCGGCGCGTCGCCGCCGCTCACGTGTCCCCCGGCCCGCCGAGCACGGTCAGCAGGATGTCAGTGAGGAAGTAGTCGATCACGAGCACCGACACCGACGCGATCACGACCGCGCGGGTCGTGCCGAGGCCGACGCCGCGCCCGCCGCCGGTGGCGTGGTAGCCCTGGTAGCAGCCGATCAGGATCACCATCACGCCGAACACGACCGCCTTGATCTCGCCCTGGACGATGTCCATCGGGCGGATCAGCTCCTCGGCGTTGTAGACGAACTGGCCGTGGTCGACGCCCTGCCACATCACGGCGACCAGGTACGAGCCCGCCATGCCGACGACGAAGAACAACAGCGTCAGCATCGGCGTGACGATCATCCCGGCGATCACGCGCGGCAGCACCAGGTACTGCACCGGGTTGACGGCCATCGACTCGAGCGCGTCGATCTGCTCGGAGATCCGCATCGTCCCCAGCTCGGTGGCGATGCCCGCGCCGGCGCGCCCGGCGAGCATCAGCGCGGTCAGCACCGGCCCGAGCTCGAGCGCGAGCGCCTTGCCGGTGATCCCGCCGGCCATCGACTCGAGGCCGAACGCCTTGAACGCGTAGACCGACTGCAGCGTCATCACCATGCCGGTGAACGCCCCGACGAGCAGGACGATCGGCAGGCTGCCGAACCCGATGTACTCGGCCGCCTCGACGTAGTTGCCGGCGCGGATCGGGCGCCGCGGCAGCCACGACAGCGCGCGCATCAGCAGGATCACGTGGCCACCGACGATGTCGAGGAACCGCATCGCCGGCGCGAACGCGTCGCGCACGCCCGTGCCGACCGCCCCGACGAGGCTCTCGCGCGGCGCCGGGGCGGGAGGCTCGCCCCCGGGCGGCGGCGCGGCGGCGCCGCCGCTCACCGGTACACCCGCGGCACGCGCTTGGACATCCCGCACGTGACCTCGTACTCGGTGAGCTGCGCCCATCGCGCCAGCTCGGCGACGGTGATCGTCGCCGAGCCCTGCGCGCCGAGCAGCACGACCTCGTCGCCGACGTGGACGCGGTCGCCGAGCGCCGTGACGTCGGCGACGGCGATGTCCATGCTGACCGCGCCGACCAGCGGGCAGCGCTGCCCGCCGATCAGCACCTCGGCCTTGCCCGTCACCCGGCGCGGCAACCCGTCGGCGTAGCCGACCGGCAGCACGGCGAGCCGGCTGTCGCGCGGCGCGCGCCACAGCGCCCCGTACCCGACCGTCGCCCCGGCGGCGACCGGGCGGAGCTGGACGATCTCGGTGACCAGGCGCATCGCCTGGCGGCGCGGCGCCTCGAGCGTGTCGTCGACCGGCCAGTGGCCGTTGCCGTAGAGCGCCAGCCCGACCCGCACCAGGTCGAGGCGCGCCCGCGGGAACGCCATCGCGCCCGAGCTGTTCGCGGCGTGGCGGACCCGCAGCGGCGCGCCGGCGGCGCGAGCCGCGCGCTCGGCCGCCGCGAACGCGTCGAGCTGCGCGGCGGTGAGCGAGTCCGGCGCCGCCGGGTCGTCGACGTCGGCGTTGGCGAAGTGGGTCATCAGGCCGACGATCTCCACCCCCGTGCCACGCGCGCGCGCGACCACCGGCGCGACGTCGCCGAGGGCGATCCCGAGCCGCGACATCCCGGTGTCGACCTTGAGGTGGACCTCGACCGGCCGGCCGCGCCGGCGCCCGACCTCGGCCAGCGCCTCGAGCTCGCCCGCGTCGGACACGACCGCGGTCAGCTCGCGCGCGACCAGCTCGTCGTGGCCGCCGCGCAGCGCCGGGCCCATGACCAGCACCGGCGCGGTGACGCCGGCCTCGCGGAGCTGCACGCCCTCCTCGACCAGGCTGACCCCGAACCCGGCGACCGCGCCGGCGTCGGCGAGCGCGCGCACGACCCCGGGCGCGCCGTGGCCGTAGGCGTCGGCCTTGACCACCGCGAAGACCGGCACGCCCGCGACCTCGCGGATCGCGCGCGCGTTGGCGAGCAGCGACGCGACCGAGACCTCGACGCGGGTCGGCCGGATGGCAGGTCGCTCGCGGGCCTCGGGCACCGAGGCGATTTGCATACTTCGGGGCGTCACTGTCAAGGAACGCCCGGATCGGCCGGACGAGTCCGGCGCGGAGGGCGCGGCTAGGCGGCCTTCTTCTTCTCGGCCTTCTCGATCAACGCGGGCGTGACCACCAGGCTACGCCCCTTGGGGATGATCAGACCATCGCGCGCGAGCTGATTGAACGCGCGCGAGATCGTCTCGCGGCAGCTGCCGATCATGTTGGCCAGCTCCTGCTGGGTCGGGCGACGGCGGACGATCAGGCCGTCCGGCGACTCCGCGCCCTCCTCGCGCCCGAGCGCGACGAGGCGGTGGATCAGCCGCTCGTTGACGTCGCACAGCGCGAGCTGGGCGATCGTCTCGTCGGCGCGGCGCAGC
This sequence comes from Myxococcales bacterium, assembly GCA_011526095.1. Lineage (GTDB taxonomy): Bacteria > Myxococcota_A > Polyangia > Haliangiales > Haliangiaceae > WYBA01. Next base: position 43,299 of record WYBA01000472.1, read on the forward strand.
CGGCGCGCCATCTCGCCGAGCAGGTTCATCGCGGTGCGCGGGTGGGCCTGGACGTGGCGCATCAGGTCCTCGCGCGACAGGACCAGCAGCGTCGTCGGCTCGATCGCGACGCAGTTGGCCGAGCGCACCGCGCCGTCGAACAGCGACATCTCGCCGAACGAGTCGCCGGGGCGGAGGATCGACAGCGTCACCTCGCGGCCGTTCTCGCCGAAGATGACGACCTTCACCCGGCCGCTCATGATGACGAACATCGACTCGCCGGGCTCGTCCTGCGCGACGACCGCGGCGTTGACCGCGACCCGACGGACGGCGACGCGGCCGGTGAGATCCTCGATCGCCGAGATCGGCAGCGCCGCGAACAGCGGGGCGCGCGCGATCGTGGCGCGGATGCGCGCTGGGTCTTCGTGAGTCCCGAGGGGACGGGAAGTGGGGGGGAGCTGGGGGGATGGGGCCGCGGAGCGGACGATGCCAAAGCTCATGAGCGGGACTCCTTGCCGGATGGGAGGACGGGTCCGGCGTATGACCTCCGTGAAAGCAAGGGAGGTGCCTGGCGAGGGCCGATCTCCGCTTGCAACGATCTTCGTCACTTGCAGTGGCCCGCAGGTAGGACTCCCGTGACCCGCGCTTCACAATTCCGAGAACGACCCGGACTCGCATGTCGCGATCGTCACGCTTTTTTGCGGCGCGTCACGGCCGGCGGCACGTGGGAGGCGCGGCGGAGGCGCCGGGGCGTGCTAGCGTGCGCCGCGGACATGGCCACCGACACGATCCAGGTGATCGTCAACGGCGAACCCCGCGAGATCGCCGCCGGAAGCACGGTCGCAGACCTCGTCACGGCGCTCGCGCTGGGCGACCGCCGCGTCGCGGTGGAGCGCAACCACGAGGTGGTGCCGAGGGCGAGCCACGCCCACACCGCGCTCGCCGCGGGCGACCGCCTCGAGGTCGTCACGTTCGTGGGTGGCGGCTAGCCCGCTGGTGTGGCCAACCACCCCCTACCCTGGGAGCACTCGACCCGCATGAGCACCGCCGCCTCGACCACCACCGCGTCCACCGACGACACCTGGACGCTCGGCGACCGCACCTTCCGCTCGCGCATCATCGTCGGCACGGGCAAGTACGCCTCGCTCGACGAGACCCGCGCCGCGCTCGCGGCCTCCGGCGCCGAGATGGTCACCGTCGCGCTGCGCCGGGTCGACCTGACGTCGAAGGCGCCGACCGTCCTCGACGCGATCGATCGCGATCGCTACGTCCTGTTGCCCAACACCGCCGGCTGCTACACGCCGGACGAGGCGATCCGCACGCTGCACCTGGCGCGCGAGCTCGGCATGGACGACTTCGTCAAGCTCGAGGTGATCGGCGATCCGAAGACGCTGTTCCCGGACAACGCCGGCACCGTCGAGGCGGCGCGCCGCCTGGTCAAGGAGGGCTTCAAGGTCCTGCCCTACTGCGGCGACGACCTGGTGACGTGCAAGCGCCTGGCGGACGCCGGGTGCCTGGCGGTGATGCCGCTCGCGGCGCCGATCGGCTCGGGGCTGGGTATCCGCAACCCGCACAACATCCGGCTGATCATCGAGAACGTCGACGTGCCGGTGATCGTCGACGCCGGGGTCGGCACGGCCTCCGACGCGGCGATCGCGATGGAGCTGGGGTGCACGGCCGTGCTGATGAACACCGGCATCGCCGCGGCGAAGCAGCCGGTGCTGATGGCCGAGGCGATGCGGCTCGCCGTCGACGGCGGGCGCAAGGCGTTCCTCGCCGGGCGGATGCCGGCGAAGTCGTACGCGAACGCGTCGTCGCCGACCGCGGGCCTGATCGAGTGAGCGCGGCGCGCGCGCGGCTCGCCGCGGCGCGGGTGTGCGCCGTCACCGACCGGCGGCTGCTCGGCGACGAGCCGTTCGAGGCGGCGCTCGACCGCGTGCTCGCCGCGGCGCCGCCCGGGCGGATCTGCGTCCAGCTGCGCGAGAAGGACCTCGACGGCGGCGCGCTGCTCGCGCTGGCGCGGCGCGCGCGCGCGGTGACCGCCCGGCACGACGCGGCCCTGCTGGTCAACGACCGGCTCGACGTCGCGCTCGCCGCCGACGCCGACGGGGTCCACCTGCCCGAGGCCGGGATGGACGTCGCCACGGCGCGCGCGATCGCGGCGCGCGCCGGCGCGGCGATCGTCGTCGGGTGCTCGCGCCACGACGTCGCGGGCGTGGTCGCCGCGGCGCGCGCCGGCGCGGACCTCGTCGTCCTGGGGCCGGTGTGGACGACGCCGAGCAAGCCGGGCCTGGCGATCGGCCTCGACGCGATCACGGACGCCACCGCCCAGCTCGCCGCGGCGGGGTTGGCCGCCCGCGCCTGCGCGATCGGCGGGATCGAGGACGCGGCGCGCGCCGCGGCCGCCCGCGACGCGGGCGCGGCGCTGGTGGCGTGCATCCGCGCCGCCTGGCGCGGCGATGTCGCGACGCTGGTGTGACCGAGCGCCGTCAGGCCGCTGTGCGGCGCGGTTCGAGCGAGCCCTCCGGCCGACACGTAGTGAGCGCGTCGGAGGACGTCTGGGCGGGGTGGGTCCCGACGAGCTCTGCTCGTCGGGCGGGGCGGCGAGCCCCGTGTGATCGAGGCGACGTGCCGTGCCGGAGCAGAATGCGACGGTCACGGCACTAGCG
>WYBA01000064.1 GCA_011526095.1 Myxococcales bacterium
CCCGGCGCACCGTTGTCCGTGCCCCCGGCCGCCAGCGCCGCGCGGTGGAAGTCGTCGACCTGCTGCCGGCTCTCGGCGAGGAACGCCAGGTGCAGGTGCGTCGTTCGCTGCTCGACGCGGCGGATGCACAGCGAGGCCTTGGTGTCGGGCCGGCCGAGCTCGACCCCCATCGGCCCGTCCGAGAGGACGACGACGCCGAGGGGAGCGAGGGCCTCGATGAAGAACGCCTTGCCCGCTGCGTAGTCGCTCACCGCGAACACGACGTGATCGAACATGGGACTCCTCGACGAGCGGGTTCGGTGCCGCGAGCGCCGCGGCGAGATCGAACGGGGCACCTCGCCGCCGTCGGCCCTCCGCCGGGACGGCGCTACCGCGCCCGGTAGACCTCGTAGTGCGCCTCCCAGTTGCGCCCGTCGAACGTCTCGACGCGCAGCGCGCCGAGGTCGACGTCGTCGAGGCAGCGCGCGTTGATGTCGAGCTTGTCGGGGTCGCTGCGCGGCACGTAGTACGGCGCGCACCCGCAGACCGGGCAGAACTGGTGCTTCGCCACGCCGGTGTTGAACGCGTACGTCGTCACCGCATCGGCCGGCGACAGCACGCGCACGTCGGCCAGCGGCACGATCCAGTGCAGGTAGCCCTTCTTGGTGCAGATCGAGCAGTTGCAGACGTAGACGAGCGTCGGGCGCCCGCGCGCCTCGAACCGGACGCGGCCGCAGTGGCAGCCGCCCGCAGCCCAGGCGTCGTCGCTGATTCCGTTCGCGGCGCTCACGGCACGCCCAGCTTCGGCCGCCACGTGTCCGCCGACGCCGCCGGGCCGATCGCGACGCAGGTGAAGCCGCCGGCGCGCCACGACTCGACGACCTCGGCGCCGTCCTTCCAGGTCTTGCGCCGCGGCGGCACGTCGCGCGCGCGGTGGATCACCAGGCTGACCTCGTCACCTGCCGCGGCGCCGGCACCGGCGACGCGGTAGCGCAGCAGCGCGCCGCGCCGGTCGAGCACGTCGATCGGGCGCACGCCGATCACCGCGAGGTCGGCGTCGGGCGCGGGCACCGGCGCGCCGGCGCCGAGCAGCGCCATCGTCCACACGCTCAGCTCGCGCGCGTCGGGCGCGGTGAGCTGCCACTCGGGCGCGGCGCGGCGGTGCTCGGCGATCGCGGTCGCCGCCAGCTCGTCGCGGCGCGCCGGGAACACGGTGTAGATCGTCACGACCGTGCTGGTGAGGATCACCAGCGTGAGCAAGAGCGACGCGGTGGCGCGCCGCTTCTCCGGCACCGGCGAGGTGACCGCGGGCGCGGGCTCGGCCTCGTCGTCGGGGCGATCGGCGTCGGTGTCGACCAGCTTCACGACGGCCACCTCGGCGCCTGCCCGAACCGGGCGTGGAACTCGCGGAGCAGGCGATCGTGGAACGCGGCGAGCGCCGCGGCGTCGTCCGCCGTCATCTCCACGGTGTGCCGGCACCACAGCGGCCGCGGCGACGGCCGCGCCGCCAGCCGTCCCGCCGCCCCGCGGACGTCGTCGGCCAGCTCGTAGTGGACCATCGCGCTCTTGCCCGTCGGGTAGTCGAGCAGGCCCTCGGCGACGCGGAGCTGCAGCACGCCCCGGGACGCCGGGGCGTGGATCTCGGCCGCATCGAGCGCGTACCACGGGCAGAAGCGCATGTCGCGACGCGATGGTAGGGTCGCGCGCGGTGCACGGCAACGGCCAGCGCGACCTGTTCGCAGCCCTCGGCGGGCGGCGCGACGCCGCGCGGCCGCCGCGGCTCGACTTCGGCCGGCCGAGCATGCCAGGCACGCCGGCCGCGTCGCCCGACGTCGTCGCGCTCGGCGACTCGGCCGCGCTGGCCGCCGCGACGCCCCCGGCCACGCTCGCCGCGATCTACATCGACCCGCCGTTCGGCACCGGCGCGGTCCGCCGCGGCCGCGGCGCCGCCCACGCCTACGACGACCACCACGACGCCGAGGGCGATCCCGAGGCGTTCGTCGCGTGGCTGACGCCGTGGCTGGTCGCGTCGCACGAGGCGCTCGCGCCCACCGGCTCGCTGTTCGTCCACCTCGACTGGCGCGCGGTCCACTACGTCAAGGTCGCGCTCGACCGCGTGTTCGGTCGGGCGTGCTTCGCGGGCGAGCTGGTGTGGTGCTACGCGGTCGGCGGCAAGAGCCGCCGCGGGTTCGGCCGCAAGCACGACACGATCCTGTGGTACGGGCGCACCGCCGGCTGGGCGTTCTACCCCGACCAGGTGCGCGTCGCGCGCCGCGGCGGCTCGCACATGCGCGTCGTGCTCGATGACGACGGCCGCCCGGTGCAGGAGAAGACCGACAGGAAGACCGGGCGCGTCTACCGCTACCCCGTCGACGCCGGCAAGGTCCCCGAGGACTGGTGGACCGACATCGAGACGCTCAACCACAGCGACAAGGAGCGCACCGGCTGGCCGTCGCAGAAGCCCGAGCGGCTGCTCGAGCGCGTGCTCGGCGCGGTGACCGTGCCCGGAGATCGCGTCGCCGACTGGTTCGCCGGCTCGGGCACGACCGCCGCCGTCGCGCAGCGCACCGGCCGCGGCTTCGTCGTCGGCGACCGCGCGCCGGCCGCGATCGCGACGTGCGTCGCGCGGCTCGCCGCGCAGGGCCGCGCGCTCGCCGCCGCCGGCGCCCCGCCGCCCGCGATCGACCTGCTCGGCGCCGGCGTGCCCGACGTGATCACCACCGACCTGCTGTCCCCGCCCCCGACCGCGCCGTGACCGGCCCTACGAAGATGACCGCTCCCCCGCTGCTGCCCGGCTCGACCGAGGACCACGACGACGCGGCGCCGGTCGCGTTCGACACCGCCGACCTCGACGCCGCGGCGCCGCCGCGCCGGGTCGGCCGCTACCTGCTCACCGGCGAGCTCGGCCGCGGCGGCATGGGCGTGGTCTACCGCGCCCGCGACCCCGAGCTCGGCCGCGACGTCGCGATCAAGGTCGTCAAGAACCGCGCCTCGGCGCTCGCGGCGACGCGCCTGCTGCGCGAGGCGCAGGCGATCGCGCGGCTGGCGCACCCCAACGTCGTCGCGGTCCACGACGTCGGCTCGATCCACGACCAGCTCTACCTGGCGATGGAGCTGGTCGCCGGCTGCTCGCTGCGCCACTGGCTCGCGCGCCAACGCCGCGGCCTGCCCGCGATCCTCGACGTGTTCGCCCAGGCGGCGCGCGGCCTCGCCGCCGCCCACGACGCCGGCCTGGTCCACCGCGACTTCAAGCCCGACAACGTCCTGGTCGGCGACGACGGCCGCGTCCGCGTCGTCGACTTCGGGCTGGCGCGCCTGGCCGAGGCCGACGCGCCGTTCGCCCCGCGCCGCGACCCCGGCGGCGGCGCGAGCGGCGGCGCGCTCGCGCTCGATCACAGCATCACCCGCGTCGGCGCCGCGGTCGGCACGCCGCGCTACATGGCGCCGGAGCAGCTCCTCGGCGGCGAGGTCGACGCGCGCGCCGATCAGTTCTCGTTCTGCGTCGCGCTGTACGAGGCGGTCGCGCACCAGCGGCCGTACGTCGCGTTCGACCTCGACGGCATGGCCGCCGCGATCATCGCCGGCGAGCTCCAGCCGATCCCGGCGGCGGCCGCGGTGCCGGCGTGGCTCGACCGCCTGCTGTGGCGCGGCCTCGCCGCGGCGCCCGCGGCGAGGTGGACGTCGATGCACGAGATCGTCGACGAGCTGGTCGCGGACCGCGCCGCCGAGCGCAACGCCGCGCTCGACGGCATGGGCACGACCGAGCCGATGATCGCCGCGTTCCCGCCGCGCGCCGACGACGTCGCGCGCGTCGCGGTGCTGCGCGCCGACCTCGAGCGGGCGTGGGCGAAGAAGTCGCGCGGCGATCTCGCCGGCGCGCTCGCCGCGGCGCGCGCGCTGCTCGCCGACACCGCGCGCCTCGACTACCCGCCGCTGCGCGCCGCGGCGCTGTACCTGCAGGGCAACCTCGAGCACCGCACCGGCGACGCGCTGGCCGCGCGCGCGACGCTGCTGCAGGCCGCCGCGGTCGCGGCGCGCGCCGGCGACGACTGGCAGGTCGCCAACGTGTGGGTGTTCCTGGTGCTGGTCGCGGGCGTGGGCCTGGGCCGGTTCGAGGAGGCCGAAGCGTTCGCGGCGTGCGCCGAGGTCGAGCTGGCGCGCACGGGCACCAACCCTTCGCTGCACAGCCGGCTCGACAACCACCGCGGCCTGGCCGCCGCGGCCGCCGGCCGGCACGACCTCGCCGCGGCCCACCACGCCGCCGCGGTGCTGCGCGACGAGCACACCCACGGCCCGCGCCACGCGTTCCTCGTCGTGTCGCTGCTCCACCTCGGCGAGGCGCTGCTCGCGGCGGGCCAGCCCGGCGCCGCCGCCGCGCCGCTCGCCCGCGCCGCGGCGATCCTCGACCTCGACGACGCCGACGCGCGCGCCACGCCGTCGCGCGCGCGCTGCCTGGCGCTGCTCGCGCGGCTCGCCGACGCCGCGGGCCGCGCCGCCGACGCCGCGGCCCTCGCGGCCCGGGCGGCGGACGTGACCGCGCAGCTGCCGCGCTGAGAGACTCACGGCCTCTGACGCTGCCTCGCGGCCGCTCCCGCACGTCGCGCGCCGCGGCGGTGGGACCGCTGGTACGATCGGCCCGTGGCGCGCTCGCCTCGCACCACCGCCCCGAGCGGGGCGGTGCGGACCACCGGCCCGGTGGCCGTCGCGCCCGACGCGCTCGCGCGCGCCGAGCGGCTCCACGGCGACGGCGACCTCGACGGCGCGCTGGCGCTGCTCGACGCCCGCGCGGTGGCGTCGCTGTCGGCGAGCCGCCGCGCCGCCGCGCGCCTGCTCGCCGTCCGCGTCGCGTTCGACGCCGCCGTCGACGACGACCCGTCGACCCAGGCCGCGGCGAGCCGCGCGCTGCGCGCGCTCACCGCCGAGGCGCGCCACGTCGCCGAGCGCGCGTTCGCCGACGGCATGGCGGTCGCGCTCGCGGCGATGGCGGGCAAGCTGCGCGCCGCGGCGACCGCGGCGAAGGCGCTGCCGGCGACGACGCGCGCCGCGCCGCTCGGCACGCGCGCGCTGTGGACCGCGATCGTCGCCGCGGCCGCGCGCCCCGGCGACACGACCGTCGCGGCGGCGCTCGACGAGGTCCGCGCCGAGCCGCGCGCCGAGCCGCGCTACCTCGCCGCGCGGGTGCTCGGGGCCGCGCGCCACCTCCACGGCGGCGACGACGCGCTCGGCGCCGGCCACCGCGACGCGCTGGTCGAGGCGATCGACGCGCTCGAGCGGGAGCTCGGCCCCGCCCACCCGCGGGTCGCCTGGCTCGTCAACGATCTCGCCCACGCGCCGGGCGCGCCGGTCGACGCGCTGTCGGCGTGGCTGCGGCGGTGCGGCCGCGGGCTCACCGGCGAGGACCCGCGGTGGATCACCGTGCACCACGCCGCGGCGATCGCCACCGCCGGCGCGGCGCGGCTCGAGCACCTCGCCGAGGCGGTGCGCCGCGCGCGCCGGGTCGCGACGACGAGCGCGCCGCGGCTCACCACGCTGCTCGGCGCGCTCCGCCACGAGGCGCGCGTCGCCGGCGACGCGGCGCTGGTGCTCGAGGCCGCGCGCGAGGTCGAGGCGCTCGCGCGGGCCGAGGCCGCCGGGCGGTTCACCCCGGCGTGGGCCGACGCGCTCGACGGCGTGGTCGAGGCGCTGCGCGACGTCGGCGCGTGGGACGACGCCGAGTACGCCGTGCGCGAGGTCGTGCGGGTGCGCGCGCTCGGCGCGCCGGCGTGGCACCGCGATCTCGACGCCTCGCTCGGCGATCTCCACCACCGCCACGCCCAGCGGCTGGCGGGCGAGGCGCGGCGGCTGCGCCTCGGGCTCGCCGCCGAGCACCTCGACCGCGCCGCGGCGCGCGCCGTCGCCGAGCGCGGCGACGCCGGCGCCAGCTACGCGCTGGCGCGGGCGCGGATGGTGCGCGAGGACCTCGAGCGGAGCTGACCGCGGCGGCGCGCACGCCTTGCGCGATCGGCCGCGACGGCGGCGGGTACGCGACTTGCTGTGACCCAGGGTACGTCCTTCACCGAGGAGGATCCCATGCGTCGCTCCCTGCTGATCGGTCTGGTCGTCGGCGCCTCGCTGCTCGCGATCCCGCGGCTGGCGCGCGGCGAGGCCTGGTACTACGAGTGGTCGTGCACCGGCGAGTGCTCGCCCGGTCAGCTCGCGATCTCCGGCACCGAGGGCCCGTTCGAGACCCGCGAGGAGTGCGAGCGGGTGCGCGACGAGGACCCGCGCGACGACTACTTCGTGGCGCCGGGAAACCTCGGAGGCCTGGGCTCGTGCGAGGACCTCGAGGGCCAGCCCGGCTATCGCCCGGCGCCGGCCGGCCGGCCGGCCGGCGGCTACGTGCCCGTCGGTGAGCGGCCGCCCGAGCCGCCGCCCAAGATCTCGAAGGTCGACGTCGGCCTGCTGCTCGGCGCCCCCTACCGCGTCGAGACGATGAGCGGCGTCGAGGACGCGACCGGCGTCACCACGGGCTTCGATCTGCGCATCCAGACCGGGACCATGCCCGAGATCGGCGGCGAGATCGTCGTGGGCCTGCAGTACTCCCGCGTGTCCACGGCGCACTACCCCGACGACCGCTCGATGGTGTTCGTGCCGTGGCTGATCGGCCTCACCTCGACGCCGCGGCTGTACCGGGGCAAGCGCGAGGTCCGGCTCGACCTGGCGTTCGACGTCGGTGGGCTGTCGCGCGTCGGCTGCGGCGACTGCGAGGCCGAGGGCCTGCCGACCCACGCGTTCCTGATGGTCGCGCGCGGCGGGTTCGATGTGTACTCGGGTGCGACCCTGGACTCCGGCTGGGGCATCGACGCGGTGATGCAGTGGAGCCGCCACGGCGACACCGGCGCGGACCCGGCGGCGATCGCGGTCGTGTCCCCGGCGCTGCTGGTGCGGCTGTCGTTCGGCGGCAAGGTCCGCGAGACCGGCGCGACCTGGTGAGCCCGCGCACGCCTTGCGCCGCGACCGATCACCCGCGCATGCTTCGCGGGTGCGTCGCCTCGCCGCAGCTTCGCTCGTCGTGCTCCTCGGCGGCGGCGCCGCGGCGTGCGGCGACGACCTCGGCCCGGCGGGCCCCGACGGCGGCGTCGACGCGCGCGCGCCGGACGCGGGCGAGCCGACGCGGTGGCGCGTCACGATCGTCCCGCCGCTCGCGCCCGACGTGTTCGTCGCGCCGCTGGGGATCAGCGCGTCGACCGGGCGGATCGTCGGCTACGGCGGCCCGGGCGCGTGGGACCCGCGGTCGCGGCCGTACGCGATCGATCGCAACGGCGTGGCCGAGACGCTCGCCGTGCCGGAGCCGACCGAGCCGACCGACGGCTTCGCGTGGGCCGCGGGCTCGCCGCTGATCGTCGGCGAGCACGCGTGGCAGCCGACGCTGTGGTACGGCGCGCAGCGCGTGACCCTGCCGGTGCCCGACGGCTGGTCGAGCGGCCGCGCGCGCGCGGTGAGCGACGCCGGGCTCGTCGCCGGCAGCTACGGCGACCGCGACGACGCGCCGCCGTCCGGCCCGGTCGGGCCGCGGCCGTGCGCGTGGGACACCGCGGTGGCGACCGACGTGATCGCGCTGGCCCCGCTCGACCCGGCGCACCCGCTCGGCGCGGCGCTCGCGGTGAACGACGCCGGCGTGCTCGCCGGGTGGGCGGGCTCGGCCGACGGAGCGCGCGCGGTGCGGTGGGCGTCGACGACGTCGCCGCCGGTGGCGATCGCGGTCGCGGACGCGACGCAGGCCGAGGCGCGCGCGATCTCGCCCGGCGGCGACGTCGTCGGGACCGCGCTCGTGCCCGGCGACGACGGCGGCGCGCCGACCAGCCGCGCGTTCCTCGACCCGGCGGACGGCGCCGGCGCGGTGGTGCTGCCGACCCTGCCCGGCGGCGCGCCCCACGCCGAGGCGTTCGACGTCGACGCCGCCGGCCACGTCGTCGGGACGGCGGCCGCGCCCGACGGCACGGCGCACGCGGTGCTGTGGCGCGACGGCGAGATCGTCGATCTCAACGCCGCCGCGACGCGCCTGCCCGAGGGCGTGGCGTACCTGTCCGCGGCGCTCGGCATCGACGGCGAGCGCCGGATCGCCGCCGAGGCGGTGATGGAATCCGGAACCGGCGACGAGCTCCGCCACGTGGCGATCCTCGAGCCGCTGTGGTGACCGGCGCCGCGCGCCTCGCTACCATCGAGGCGATGCGCCCGGTGCTCGCGTGCCTGCTCGTCCTCGTCGCGTGCGGCCCCGCCGACAGGCAGGTGGAGGAGCCCGTGGGCGGCGTGGTGGCGGCCGACGGCGCCGATCGCGCCGACGCCCCGCCTCCACCGCCGGCGCCCGCGGACGATCCGCGGCTCGCGGCGCTGCGCACGATGACCGACCTCTTGACCGCGCTGGCCGACGAGATCCAGCACATCACCGAGGACCAGGCGCCATCGAAGGCGCGGTGCGCGCGCCTCGCCGATGCGGTCGAGACGTGGGGCGCGGAGCACTACGAGACCTACGAGCTCGCCGACGGCGAGGGCACCTACCTCGGCATCACCGAGGCCGACGCGGACAACACGCCGCTGCGCGAGCTGGCGCGCAAGCTGGCGTGGACGTCGTCGCTGCTGGTCGATCTGGTCGACCAGGACTGCCTCTACGGCTCGGGCGCGTACGGCGAGATCCTCTACGAGTACCTCGTCGCCTACCAGGGCCTGGCGCACTGGGTCCACGAGGGCGAGACCGCGCACTGGGACTACGAGCTGCTGCTGGCCGAGGCCGAGGCCGAGATGTAGGCGGAGACGGAGACGGAGACGGAGACGGAGGCGGAGGCGGAGACGGAGACGGAGACGGAGACGGAGACGGAGACGGAGACGGAGACGGAGACGGAGACGGAGACGGAGACGGAGACGGAGACGGAGACGGAGACGGAGACGGAGACGGAGAC
>WYBA01000473.1 GCA_011526095.1 Myxococcales bacterium
GCGGGCAGGACCGCGGTCCCGTCGGCGCCGAGGACGCGCGACGTCACGACGACCGCGTAGGTCCGGCCCTCGGCCAGCGGGAACCCCGGGTACGGCAGCACCGACAGCCAGTTGGCGCCGATCGTCTCGCCCGGGCGCGCCTCGAACCGCAGCTTGAGCGGCCACCGCGCGCCGCGCTCGGGCGAGTCGGCGTCGACGTCGACGAGGTACACCGACGCGTCGTCGGCGCGCGCCGCGTCCGGCGTCGCCGGCAGCGACGCCGGGTCGAGCCCGGCGCTGAACCGGAAGAACACCGCCGCGTTGCGGCCGAAGCCGTCGAGCCGCGGCGCCATCGCGTCGAGGTACTCCTCGACCAGCGGGCTCGGCCGCGGATAGAGGGCGAGGTCGAGCTGGCCGTCGCGACGGTAGAAGTCGTGCGGGAACGGCAGCGCGAAGAAGTCGCCGCCGTCGGCGAGCGCGCCGCCGCGCGGCACGTCGTAGAGCGCCGTCGTCGGCCCGTCGGTGGGATCGTCGTCGCCCTCGGGCGTCACGCACGCGGCGAGCAGGGTCGCCACCGCCGCGGTCGTCGCCGCGGTCGTCGCCGCGGTCCTCAGTCGGATCGTCGTCATGGGTCCCCTCAGAAGGTCAGGGACAGGCCGAGCACCACCGCGCCGGACGCGAAGAGCCCACCCGCTGCCCCGGCGACAGGGTAACCCACCTCGTCGCGATCCTCGGTGAGGAAGTACGCCGCGGCGCCGCCCGCGAGCAGGCTGGCGCCGATCAACAAAAGGCCACCGCGACGGATCGTCCGCTTGTGATCGGCGACACGCCGCTCCAGCCGCTTCACCTGGTCGAGCGGCGCGACCGGGGTCAGCACGTCGGGGGTGCGGGTCGAGCCGGCCCCGTTGAGCAGGGCGATCGTCGCCATCGTCGCCGACGAGCCGAGGTCCTCGACGGTGCACGCGACGCAGTCCTCGGACACCTGGGACAGGACGTTGCCGGTGCGGGTGTCGAGCAGGGTGATCGTGAACCGGTATGCCTGCCCCATCGCGGTCAGCGCGGCGATCGCGACCACGTCGGCGCCGGTCTGGGCGCGGACCTCGTCGAGGCACGGACCGACCAGACAGTCGCGGTTCCACTGCGACCGTGCCAGCGCCTCGCGCATCCGCGCCAGCGGCGCGGCGGTCATGTCGCCGCCGGCGAGGCCGTCCTCGACCGCGTGGGTGAACCGGTCGAGCACCGCGGCGTCGACGTCGGCGCCCGCGACGTCGAGCAGCCCGACGATCTGCTCGTCGGCGCGCGCTGGCGCCGACCACGCCGCGATCACCAGGGCCACCGCCGCGGCGGTCAGGGTACGGCGCACCGGGTCAGGCCTCGTCGACCTGGGCGATGAACCGCTTCATCAGGCCGTCGACCATCAGGTTGCGGTCCGTGGCGTCGTACTTGCCGTCGCGCCAGCCGGCCTGGATCTCGTCGTAGCGCCCGCGGGTGTCGGCGATGACGCCCTTGTAGACGCCCACCTTCCTGACCACGTCCTTCTGGTTGCGGATCAGGTACGAGACCATCGACGCGCCGGCGGCGACGCCGAGCACCAGCCCGAGCGGCCCGCCGAGCGCGAACCGCAGCCCGAACTGCAGCGCGATCACCAGGCCCGCGCCGATCGCCACCTTCTTGGTGCCGGTGCCGTCGACGACGGAGTCCTTGGCCAGCGCGAGCGCCGCCTGGCCGCTGGCGATCAGCAGCGCGATGAAGTTGCCGCGCCGCGTGGTCCACCCGCGGTCGTAGTACTCGCGGATCGCCTGCTTGAGGAACGCGTCCCACTCGCCGTAGATGCTGCGCGCCGACGCGTCGGCCGCGGCGGCGGTGGGCCTGTCCGTGCTCATCAGCGCCCAGGATACCGCGGAACGCCGAGGCGCGTTGACTCCACCCGGGGGGTCGCTCAGATTCGTTGCATGCGCGCGCCCGCCTCGGTCCTGCTCGCCGCCCTCGCCGCCCTGCTGCTGCTGGAGCCCGGCGAGGCGCGCGCCGACCTCGCCGGCGCCCGCGACAGGCTGATCGCCGGCGACTACAAGGGCGCGATCACCGAGGCCAGCAAGCTGTCGGGCAAGGACAAGGGCGAGGGCGCCCTGGTCAAGGCCGAGGCGCAGATGCTCACCGGCGACCTCGCCGCCGCCGAGGCCACGGCGGCCGCCGCGGCCAAGGACAAGGACGACAAGATCGCCGCCGCCGGCAAGGTCCTGCTGTCCGAGATCTTCCGCATCACCGGCCGCCACGACGAGGCCAGGCAGGCGGTCGAGGCGCTCGCCGGGCAGGGCGACCTCGCCGCGCGCCACGCGCTCGGGCTCGTGCTGCAGGAGACCGGCGACGGCGCCGGCGCCACGAAGCTGTGGAAGTCGATCATGGGCGACTACAAGGCGCGCAAGCTCGACCTCGACGATCCGCTCCAGCTGTTCTACCTGGCCGAGGCCGCGCGCTACACCGCCGAGTTCCAGTTCGCCAACGACAGCTACGACGAGGCCGCGACGATCGCGCCGAGCTTCTCGCGCGCCGGGATCCAGTGGGCCTACCTGTTCCTGCAGAAGTACAGCTCGGAGCTCGCCGCGCAGACGCTCGAGGAGGTGTTCAAGGTCAACCCGACCCACCCCGACGCCCACGCCGCGATGGCGGCGACGATCCTCGAGGGCCGCTACGACCTCGCCGCGGTCCGCCACCACCTGGCGAAGGCGTTCGAGGTCAACCCGAAGAACGTCCGCGCGCTGCTCGTCCGCGCGTCGATCGAGATCGACCAGAACCAGTGGGACGCGGCGCGCGCGACGCTCGACGAGGTGCTCGCGGTCAACCCCCGGAGCACCGAGGCGCTGGCGATGCACGCGACGATCGCGTGGCTGCGCGACGACACCAAGACCTACGACGCGCGCCGCGCCGAGGCGTTCGCGATCAACGACGAGTACGCGATGCTCTACCGCATCGTCGCCCGCTCGGCGGTGCGCGAGCACCGCTACGTCGAGGCGATCGAGCTCGAGAAGCAGGCGGTGCAGCTCGACCCGGACTTCTACGAGGCGATGGCCGGCGTCGGCGAGGGCTACCTGCGGCTGGGCGAGGAGAAGGAGGGCCTGAAGTGGATCGAGCAGGCCCACGACGGCGACCAGTACAACGTCCGCACCTACAACACGCTCAACCTGTTCGACGAGACGATCCCCAAGGAGTACTCGTTCCGCTCGACCAAGAACTTCAAGATCCGCTACCACAACGACGAGGCGAAGGTGCTGTCGCGCTACATGGAGCCGGTGCTCGAGCGCGCGTTCGCCGACATGGTCAAGCGCTACGGGTTCAAGCCGAAGACGCCGCTGGTGATCGAGCTGTACGCGGACCCGACCGACTACTCGGTGCGCACGGTCGGCCTGCCCAACCTCGGCGCGCTCGGCGTGTGCTTCGGCCAGGTGATCACCGCGATGTCGCCGTCGGGCGGCGACCTCAACTGGGGCATGGTGATGTGGCACGAGCTGGCGCACGTGTTCGCGATCCAGCTGTCCAACTCGCGCGTGCCGCGGTGGTTCACCGAGGGCCTGTCGGAGTACGAGACGCTGATCGCGCGGCCCGAGTGGCGGCGCGAGAACGACAGCGACCTCGCCGGCGCGGTCGCGAACGGCACGCTGCCGTCGGTCGCGGCGCTCAACTACGAGTTCATGCAGCCCGACGCCAACGCCGTCGTCGTCGCGTACTACCTGTCGGCGGTGACGATCGAGTACATCGTCCAGACCTACGGCTTCGACAAGATCGTCGAGGCGCTGAAGCTGTTCGGCCAGGGCAAGGAGACGCCCGAGGTGATCGAGAAGATCTCGGGCGGCACGGTCGCCGCGTTCGACGCGGCGTTCCGCGCCTACCTCGACGTCCGGCTCGCCCCGTACCAGGGCACGTTCCACCTGCCGTCACGCGGCTACGACGACGTCACCGCGCTGGAGATCGCCGCGGACGCGCGGCCCAAGGACGCCGCCGCGCGCGCCGCGGTCGCGCTCGGCTGGTACTACGCCGGCGACGCCGACCAGACCGCCGCGCACGCCGAGCGCGCGCTCGCGCTCGATCCGCGGAACGTGATCGCCCGCTACCTCACGGCCGAGCTGACGCTGCGCGCCGGCGACGCGCCCGGCGCGCGCGCGCGCTACCTCGAGCTGGTGGGCGAGGGCATCGACAGCTACGACATCCGGACGCGGCTGGCGCAGATCGCCGAGGCGATGGGCGACGCCAAGGAGGTCGAGCGCCAGCTGTGCGCGGCCAAGGCGCTCGACCCCGAGCGGACGTACCCGTACGAGGCGCTCTACGGGCTGTACGACGGCCAGGGCCGCACCGCCGAGGCGCTCGCCGAGCTCGAGCACTACGCGATGCTCGAGCAGATGATGCTCGGCCCGGCCAAGACCCTGGTCAAGGCGCACGCCAAGCTCGGCAACTGGGCGAAGGTGCGCACCTTCGGCGAGCTCGCCGTGTTCATCAACCCGTTCGACGCCGAGATCCAGCTCGAGCTCGGCAAGGCGTACGTCGAGCTGAAGGACGGCGCGAAGGCCGTGTTCGCCTACGACACCGCGCTGCTGATCCAGCCGCCGCTGCGCCGCCCCGCGCTCGCCCACCTCGGGCGCGCGCGCGGCTACCAGGTGATGAAGGACCTCAAGAAGGCGAAGGCCGCGCTCGCCGAGGCGCTCAAGACCGAGCCCGAGAACGCCGAGGCGCTCAAGCTCAAGGCCGAGCTGAAGTAGCGCCGGCGAGCGCCGGCAGAGCGCCGGCTACAGCTTCATCAGCGCGCGCATGGTGTCGATCACCTGGCGCAGCCGCATCGGCTTGTCGATGAAGATGTCCGCGCCGGCGGCGAGCGCGGCGTTGCGCGCCGACTCGCCACCCGCCGACACCGCGATGATCGGCAGCTCGGACATCCCGAGCTCGCCGCGGACCGCGGCGATCACCTGCGGGCCGTCGAGGATCGGCAGGTAGATGTCGCAGATCAGCACGTCGAACGTGCCGGCGCGGAGCTTGTCGAGCGCCTGGCGGCCGTTCTCCGCGTCCTCGAACTCGAACGACAGCCCGCCGTTGAAGCTGCGCTTGCCCGAGCCGCGGATCCCGTCCTTGATCAGCTGCGCGACGTGCGGGTTGTCCTCGACGACGAGGATCCGCACGACGCGCTGGATCAGGCCCGAGTCGCCGCGGCGCAGCCGCTCGACGACGTCCCGGAGGTGGGCCCGGCCCGGGCCGTCGACGAACTCGATCCCGATCCCGGCCTCCTCGCCGGTCCGGATCCACCGGACGACGCCGTCGACCGTGATCGGCTGGAGCAGCCCGGGGAACGACAGCACCAGGCGCACGTCGGTCCCGAGCGCGAGCGCGCGCGACGACGCGACGAACGTGCCGTTGGACGACAGGTTCTCGGTGTAGTCGCCGACGAAGTCGGCGGCCCCCTCGTAGTCGACCCGCAAGGTCACGGGCTTGCGCTCGTCGCGGCGCTTCTCGTGCGCGTCGTCGGACATCAGGCTGATGACAGACCCCCTTCGAGCGATCTTCTCAGCCGCGGTCGGTGATTGCCAACTCCCTGCGCACGCGACAACACGCGCAGTTCGCGACGTGTTCTGGATTACGCGGCTTCGAGAGGCAGCACGACCACGAAGGTCGCACCCTTGCCTGCCTCCGACGACACGCGGAGCTCGCCGCCGTGCTCGCGGACGATCTGGTGGGTGAGCGCCAGGCCGAGGCCGGTCCCGCCCTCCTTCGTCGAGACGAACGGGTCGAACATCCGCGCCTGGACCTCGGCCGGGATGCCCGGCCCGTCGTCGCGCACCTCGATCTCGACGCCGCCCTCCGCGCCGGCGCGGGTCGTCAACCACACGGTCCCGCCGCGGCCCGCGAGCGCCTCGGCCGCGTTGCGCACCAGGTTGAGCAGCGACTGGCGGAGCTGGCCCTCGTCGATCTGGACGCGCGGCAGGTCGTCGGCGAGCGCGACCTCGAGCGTGACGCCGCGGCCGGCGAGATCCTCGCGGACGAACGTCGCGAGCGCCGACACGACGCCGTTGACCGGCTCGGCCGACAGCCGCGGCTTGGGCAGGCGCGCGAACGCCAGGTACTCCTCGGTGATCGCGGTCAGCCGGTCGACCTCGGCGGTGATCGCGCGGCACAGCGCGCGCGCCTCGACCGCCTGGGCCTCGGGCAGGCCGTCGAGCTCGTCGCCCAGCAGCTCGGTGTTGAGCGCGATCGACGACAGCGGGTTGCGCACCTCGTGGGTGATCATCGCCGCCATCTTGCCGACGGCGGCGAGCCGCTCGGACCGGACCAGCTCGCGCTCGCGCTCCTCGATCGCGCGCGCCATGACGTTGAACTCGCGCGCGAGGTCGGCGACCTCGCTCGGGCCGCGCTCGTCGATGCGCGAGCCGTGCTCGCCGCGCGCGATCCGCCCGGCGGCGGCGCGCAGCCGCGCCAGCGGCCGCAGCGTCACGATCGCCCACACCGTCATCAGCACGCCGATCGCGAGCGCGAGCAGCCCCATCAGCAGCGTCGACGACCGCAGCCGCGTGGCGTTGCGCTCGAGGTTCTTGGCGATGCGCTCGGCGACGTTGCGCTGGGAGTCGGCGAGCGCGAGCATCTCGGCCGCCAGCCGGCCCTCGGCCTCGAGCAGCTTCTGGTGGGCCTTCACCGCCGCCTCGAGCGTCACCGGATCGATCGGCGGCATCGGCGTGCGGACGGAGCGCTCGATCGGCGGCGCCGCGAGCATCGTGTCGTAGACCGGCGCCAGCGCGGCGAGGCTGGCGCGGATCGCCGAGACCTGCTCGGTCACCTTGCGGACGCGCGGCGCGTGCCCGCGCGGCAGGTCCGCCATCGACGCCAGCGTCGTCTCGAGATCGGCCAGCGTCTTGTCGCGCGTGGTCCGCATGTTGCGCAGCCGCCGCTCGACCGCCTTCGGGGTGCCTTCACCGGTCAGTTCCTCCTTGAGGTACTGGAACAGCAGCTGCTGGCGCGCCGACAGGTCCTTCGTCGTGAGAGCGAGCTTCAGGTAGCCGGTCCGGATCACCGCGATCTCGGACCCGATGTCGTCCATGTACGTGACGATCCACGCGCTGGTCGCGCCGAACGTGGCGATCAGCACGGCGAAGCCGATCAGGATCCGCGCCGACAGCGTGCGGAGGAAGGCCGGCCTCATGGAGCCCGGAACGTAGCAAGAGCCGGGCGAGCCCGCGCGATTGGGTGTACGCTCGCCGGACCTGGCCTACCCCGGGAGAATCTCATGCGTCGCACCGTCGTAGCCTTGGTCCTGTCCGTCGCCGCGCTCGCCATCCTGTCACTGGGAGGCGCCCGCGTGGCCCAAGCTGGCAAGCCGACGATCGGCATCCTCGGGCTCGAGGTGATCGACGACGGCGGCGGGATCGACGCCAAGACGACGCAGTTCGCCAAGGAGCTGACGGAGGCGCTGCGCCAGCGCCCCAAGACCGGCACCGGCCCGTACGCGCTGGCCCCGGGCAGCGACAAGGACCTGCTCGAGATGAAGCTGCTCTCGGGCTGCGAGAACGAGGGCAAGGACTGCATGGCGCAGATCGGCGCCGACCTCGGCGCGGATCGCCTGCTGTTCGGCAAGATCGAGAAGCGGTCGAACGGCTACCAGGTCTCGCTCAAGCTGCTCAACGTCGCGTCGAAGACCAACGAGCGCAGCATCAGCGACATCGTCCCGTTCGCCGAGTCGACCGGGGCGAACCTGGCGAGCTGGGGCAAGAAGCTCTACGCCAAGCTCACCGGCGCGACCGACCAGGGCACGCTGATCGTCAAGGCGAACGTCGACCGCGGCACCGTCTACCTCGACGGCCAGGTCAAGGGCAACCTGTCGGGCGGCACCGCGCGGATCGCCGGGCTGTCCGAGGGCAAGTACGACCTCGCGATCGAGGCCGAGGGCCACCTGCGCTACGAGGCGAAGGTCAACGTCGGCGCGGGCGAGGACACGACGCACGAGGCAGAGCTGGAGAAGAACGCGATCAAGGTCGGCGGCGACGGCGTCGGCGGCACCGGCGGCTCGGGCGGCTCCGGCGGCTCGGGTCCGGGCGGTGACGGCGTGATCTCCGGCTCGGTGTCGACCGACGAGCGGCCGGGCGGCGGCTACCGCGCGCTGTTCTGGGCGTCGCTGGCGGCGACCGCCGGCAGCGCCACCGGCATGACCGTGTTCGGCCTCAAGGTCCGCGGCTCCGACGAGGAGGCCAAGGAGACGGCGATCCGCGACTGGCAGGAGGCCAGCGGCATGCAGCTCGACCTCGACGACGCGTGCGCCGACGCCTCGGACCGCCTCGGCGGCCAGGGCGTGCCCGACCGCGACCTGCTCGTCACCGTCGACGACAAGTGCAAGGCGGGCAAGAGCCACGCGATGCTCGCCAACGTCTTCATCGGCACCACCGCGGTCGCCGCGGTCGCGACCGTGTACTTCTACTACAAGGGCTACGTCGCCTCGAAGCAGTCGACCGAGTCGGTCAACGCGGTCGGCAAGAAGCGCCAGAAGCGCCAGAAGGCCGTCGTGACCGTCGTCCCGACCGTCACGCCGAACCAGGTCAGCGCCGGCGTCCGCATCGACTTCTGAGGCGACTCGCGGCGCTCGCGCGAGCGCCACGCCACCTCGATCGCCAGCCGCCGCGCGGCGACGGGGGCGTGGTCAGTAACAGGTGCCGACGCCGCTACAGGAGCAGTTGTTCGAGCTGCCGACGTAGTCGTCGGACGCCGCCGCGAAGCTGCCGACGCCGTAGTCGTGGCGCGCGCAGTCCTGGGTGTACGAGGTGTTGCCGTAGCACTTCGGCGTGCTCGTGACGCCGCAGCCCTGGCCGCACCGCCCCTTGCAGCCGTTGCCGCTGCCGCCGGTGCAGCCGCACCCCTTGCCGGCGGTGCGGTAGTAGCCGCCGCCGATGTACTGGTTGCCGCACGAGCACGAGATGTTCACCCAGCCCTGGTGGCTCGCGAAGCTGTGGGGAGCGAGCTCCTCGCCCATCGGGACGATCTGCATGAACGCGGTCTCGCGCATCGCGATGTCCTCGACGCGCCACCGGCCCTCGTCCTCGGGCGGCACGATCTTGTCGAGCTCCGCCGCGAGCTCGTCGATCAAGCGCAGGTGGACCGCGTCGAGCGCCGCGCCGGAGGGCATGAAGTCGCCGGCGCCGGTGTTCTTGTCGAACCGGAACGCGATCACGGGATCACCGAAGTCGTACGTCACGTCGAACACCTGCGGCGCGACCTCGAGCGCGAGCAGGCGGACGGTCGCGCCCGCGGCGACGAGCGTGACGTCGAGCGACGTCTCGTCGTGCTGGTCGACGATGAACGTCCGCGCCGCTTCTTCGGGCGCAGGGGCGGGATCGGCCGACGTACATCCACCGACCAGCGCAGACACGACACCCAGGACCGTCAGATGATGCGATCGCATGTTACCCCCGTTGTGTTTCCCACAGAAACTGCACGGTCAGTGCCACGCATAACCGCGCTGAACCACTCGGTCACCCTTCCCCACCCGCTGGGCTGATCGCGCAGGGCTTGGGCAACTCGCCCAGATCTGGCCCATCGAGCCAACCTGGGGGGTGCCCGAGGCCTCGCGCCGGACGCGCGTCGGGCCTGGTAGCGTGGGGACACATGCTCGCTGCGCTGCTGGTGCCGGCCGCGATCGTCGGGGGGATCGCGAGCGACGACGCGACCGTCGTCGCGCTGCGCGTCCGCGCGGCGTGCGACCAGCCGGCGATCGTCGTGTGCACCGCCGTCGTCGTCGCGCCGCGCGCCGTGGTCACCGCCGCGCACTGCGCGGCGGACACGCCGCTGGGGCTGCTGGAGGTCGTCCGGGACACGGACGCGACCGCGCCGGCCGCGTCCGCCGTCCGGATCGCGGACGCCTGGTTCGCGCCGGACGCGGACCTCGCGGTGCTGGCGCTGACCGCGCCGCTCGCCGCGCCGCTGGCGACGCGCGGGGCGCCGCCCGTCGACGGCGCGGGCGCGCCGGTCACGATCGTGGGCTACGGCGACGGCGGGGACGGCCAGGTCGGGATCCGGCGCGCGGGGACGGCGACGCTCGCGACGATCGGCGACGCCACGATCACGCTCGCGCCGGGGCCGGCGCTGACGTGCGGCGGCGACAGCGGCGGCCCCGTCGTCCACGCCGGTGCGGTGATCGCGGTGACCTCGTTCGGCGATCCCTCGTGCGAGATCTCGACCACCGCCGTCCGGCTCGACGTCCACGCCGCGTTCGTCGATGATGCGATCATGATGGCGACGATGCTGCCGGAGGGGGTGCCCGGCCCGGGCGAGGCCGACTGCGGAGTGGTCGACGACGAGGGCGCGGGGTGCCGCGCGACCGGCGCGGGCTCGCCGGGCGCGGCGGTCCTGGTGCTGCTCGCGCTCGTCGCCGCGTGCGGCTCGTCGTCACGCCCCCGCGGCCCGTGCGGCGACGGCGTGCAGCACGGGGACGCGCCGCCGAAGGGCACGATGCTGTGGTGCGCGGACGCCGCGGGCGTCAAGCACGGCCCGATGCGCGAGTGGTGGCCGGACGGCAAGCCGCGGCTCGACGCGGTCTACGTCCGCGGCAAGCAGCACGGCCCGTTCACGCGGTGGTACGAGGGCGGCGCGCGGCAGGAGGCGGGCCAGATGGCCGAGGGCCTGCGCATCGGCACGTGGACCGAGTGGTACGAGGACGGCAAGCTCAAGCGCGAGTCGAAGCACGGCGACGGCGCGGTCGTGACCTGGACGCTGTACCGCGAGGACGACGGGACGAAGTGGGTCGAGGGCGCGTTCCGCGACCAGCGCGAGCACGGCCGGTTCGTCGAGTACTACCCCGACGGCGCCCGGATGGCGGAGGGCGAGTTCGTCGCCGGCAAGAAGGCGGACGGCTGGGCGTACTGGACGCCCGACGGGCAGCGCAGCCAGGTCGAGCTCGGCTCCTACGCGTCCGGGGCGTTCGGCGCCGACGCCGACGCCCTGCCCTCTGGCCAGTAGCGCCGTCACGCGTCGAGGTCGATCGTCATCGATCCCGGCGGTCACGCCGCCCGCGCGCCACGGCGATCGCGGCGCGACTACCGCTTGCGCGCCTTGCCGCGCTTGCCGCCGGCGCGGCTCGGCATGCGGATGCCGAGGGCGTCGACGTCGATCTTGCCGATCGCGACGGTGTCGCCGCGCTTGGTCGTGTCGATCGTCGGGTACTCGCCGCGCGACGCCTCGATCAGGCCGGCGCCCTCGAGCGCGCGCAGCAGATCCAGCACGTCCTTCTGGCTCCACGACCGCAGGCAGCCGCGCTCGGGCAGCTCGTCGAACCGGCCGTCGTCGTCGCTGGCGGTGGCGATCGCGGCGATCTTGCTCCGGCCGAACCGGCCGTGGAGGGCGCCGACCAGCAGCAGCAGCCCGCGGATCGCGCGGACGTCCTGCTCGCCGAGCCCGACCGGCCGGCCGTGCGCGATCGCGTCGCAGTTGTCGCACGCGCCGCACCGCCGGCCGCGGTCGCGCCACTCCTCGTCGCCGAAGTAGTCGAGCACGAACTGGCGCCGGCACCCGGACCAGTACGCATACTCGAGCATCGTCTTGAGCTTGGCGCGCTCGACCTCGGCCCGGCGGGCCAG
Source organism: Myxococcales bacterium (assembly GCA_011526095.1). Classification (GTDB taxonomy): domain Bacteria; phylum Myxococcota_A; class Polyangia; order Haliangiales; family Haliangiaceae; genus WYBA01. The sequence continues at coordinate 11,568 of WYBA01000473.1, forward strand.
CCCCTCGACGTCGAGCGGCGTGTGGACCTCCGGATCCGGGCGCGTCGCGACCAGCCGCCCCGCGTCGCCGCGCAGCAGGCCATGGCGCTCGAGCAGCCGCAGCGCCGAGCCGACCGCGCCGGCGTGCGGCGCGCCCGGCAGCCGCTCCTTCACCACGTCCTCGAGCTTGTCGCCGGCGGCGCCGAGCTCCGGCTCGTCGCGCAGCAGCTTCCACAGCGCGCGCATCATCTCCGCGCCGGGGTACGACATGTCGATCAGGAACTCCTGCAGCCGCGCGTCGCCGTGGTTGAACAGCAGCACGCACTTCGTCGGCCGGCCGTCGCGACCGCCGCGCCCGGCCTCCTGGTAGTACGCCTCGGGGCTGCGCGGCACGTCGGCGTGGACGACGACGCGGATGTCGCTCTTGTCGACGCCCATGCCGAACGCGTTGGTCGCGACGATCGCGTCGAGCCGCCCCGCCATGAACGCGTCCTGCACCGCGACGCGATCCGCGTCGGCCAGGCCGGCGTGATAGACCTTCGCGCGCATCCCGGCGCGCAGCAGCTCGCCGGCGTACTTCTCGGCGTTCTTGCGCGTCGCCGCGTAGACCAGCGCGACGCCGCCGTCGCGCGTCCGCGCCAGCTCGACCGCGCGCGCCGCCTTGCCCGCGACCGTCGTCGACTCGACCGCGTAGTGCAGGTTCGGCCGGTCGAACCCGCGGACGTGGTAGCGCACGTCGGTCATCGCGAGCTGCTCGGCGATGTCGCGGCGGACCTCGGGCGTCGCGGTCGCCGTGAACGCCGCGAGCCGCTTCGGCCGCAGCGCGCGCACGGCCTCGCCGAGGCGGCGGTAGTCGGGGCGGAAGTCGTGGCCCCACTCCGAGATGCAGTGGGCCTCGTCGATCGCGACCAGGCCGAGCCGGTCCCCGCTCGCCGCGAGCGCCTCGACGAACCGCGGGCTGCGGAACCGCTCCGGCGCGACGTAGACCATCGCGTACGCGCCGCCGCGGATCCCGTCGAGGATCTCGCGCTGCTCGTCCCACGACGCGGCCGACGTCAGCGCCGCGGCGGCGACGCCGCGCGCGCGCAGCGTGTCGACCTGATCCTTCATCAGCGCGATCAGCGGCGACACGACGAGCGTCACCGCGCCGCGCTCCGCCAGCACGACGCCGGGGAGCTGGTAGCACAGCGACTTGCCCGCGCCCGTCGGCATCACCGCGACGACGTGGCGGCCGTCGAACACGTCGGCGATGATCTCGGCCTGGCCCGGCCGCAGGGTCGAGAACCCGAAGACGCGGGTCAGCGTCGCGCGCAGCGGGCCGACGGGATCGCTGGGGAGCGGCGCGACCATGGCCGCGCCATCATGGTCCATCGCCGTAGCCCGGCAAGTCGATTCTCCACTGGCCGTCGACCCGGACGAGCTCCAGCCGCGCGCGGCCGTCGCTCGACCGGATCTCGACCACCGCGCGGTCGCCGGCCTGCTCGATGACCTCGATCTCGGACGGCGTCGGCCGGTCCTCGGACGAGCCGATCGCGATCAGATCGAGCGCGGTGTAGCGCAGGTTCGAGCCGACCAGATCCGTCGCGCGCTGGGCGCGCTCCTCGAGCCGGCGCTGGGTCTCGGGCGACAGCAGCCGCCACACCGCGCGGCGATCGCCGGCGCTGGACGCCTCGATCATGCTGCGCACCGCGCGCTCGGGCCCCGGCTCGCGCACGTCGCAGCCGCGGCCGACGACGGCGATCGCCAGCGCGACCGCGAGCAGCACGCTCGCGCCCGCCGCCGCGACCCGCCGCCGCGCGCTGAGGACTAGCGCCACAGCCCCAGCTTCCCACGGACCTCGTCCATCGTCCGGCGGGCGACGGCGCGCGCCTTCTCGGCGCCGGCGTGCAGGATGTCGCGCACGCGGTCCCGGTCCGCGGCCAGCGCGGCGCGCCGCTCGTAGTAGGGCCCGAGGTGGGCGAGCACGTTGTCGGCGAGCTTGGTCTTGCAGTCGACGCAGCCGATGCCGGCCGTGGTGCAGCCCTGCCGCACCCACCCGCGGGTGTCGTCGTCGGAGAAGAAGCCGTGGAGCGTGAACACGTTGCACTTGTCCGGATCGCCCGGGTCGGTGCGCTCGACGCGCGCCGGGTCGGTCGCGGCGCGCGCCAGCTTCTTGCGCACGCTCTTCTCCGGCTCGCTCAGCGTGATCGAGTTGCCGAGCGACTTGGACATCTTCGCCTGGCCGTCGAGGCCGAGGATCTTCGGCGTCGACGACAGCAGCGGGTTGCACTCCGGGAACACGCGGCCCCAGCGGTGGTTGAAGCTGCGCGCGATCCGCCGCGCGAGCTCGAGGTGCTGCACCTGATCCTGACCGACCGGCACCAGCTCCGCCTTGTACAGCAGGATGTCCGCCGCCTGCAGCACCGGGTAGTCGAACAGGCCGACGTTGATGTTGTCCGCCTGCGTCCCCGACTTGTCCTTGAACTGCGTCATCCGCTCGAGGTCGCCGAAGCCGGTGACGTTGTTGAGCACCCAGCACAGCTCGGTGTGCTCGGGGACCATCGACTGCAGGAACAGCGTCGACCGCTCCGGGTCGACGCCGAGCGCGAGCAGGTCGATGGCGACGTCCCACACCCGCGCCGACATGTCCTTCACGTCGTAGGTCTGGGTGAGCGCGTGGTAGTCGACCAGGCAGTAGATGCAGCGGTACTGGTCTTGCAAAGCCACCCAGTTACGGATCGCCCCCAGGTAGTTGCCCAGATGAACCTCACCCGACGGCTGGATGCCTGAGAAGACCGTTTTCATGGGGCTTTCTGTGTACTTGTACCCCCTCCAACCGTCAACTAGAGTCTGAATCCTTCCGCGCCGCCCACGTCGAAGGCCATCGAGATCGGAGAATGACCATGCGGATCCACAACCTGCTGAAGTTGCTCGGTGCTGGCACCCTCGCCCTCGCGGCGAACGCCTGTGTCATTCGCGAGACACCCGTGAACTACGGCTACGGCTACGCGCAGGGCGGGTACAACGCCCAGGGCGGCGTCTCCGTCGGCGAGCCGGCGCCGTACTACGTCAACGACTACCCGCCCGAGCCCCTGTACGAGACGATGAGCCAGTCGCCGGGCTACGGCTACGCCTGGATCGACGGCTACTGGCACTGGAACGGTTACGAGTGGGTCTGGATGTCGGGCCGCTGGGTGCAGCAGCAGGACGGCTACGTCTACGTCCAGCCGTACTACGACTGGCAGGACGACGGCCGGTACGTCTACTACCCGGGCTACTGGTCGGAGCCGAGCCGCGTGCCTTCGCGCGTGAAGGTCATCGACCACCGCGACGGCCGCCCGCGCACGGGCTACCAGCCGCCGCGCCACGATCGCCCCGGCGTCCGCGATCACCGCGACGGCGGCGGCACCGTGCGCCCCGACCGCGACCCGCGGCCGCCGCGCGACCACCGCGACCCGCGCCCGGACGTGCGTCCCCAGCCGGATCGTCCGCGGGTCGACCCGCAGGACCGGCCGCCGCGCGACAACCGCCAGCCGCCGCGCACCGACGACGGTCGCCGCCCGACGCGCGACGTCCGCGAGCAGCCCAACCCGCCCCGCGACAACCGCAAGCCGCCGCGCACCGACGGTGATCGCCCGACGCGCCAGCCGACCCGCGACGTCCGCGAGCAGCCCGACCCGCCGCGCGACAACCGCAAGCCGCCGCGCACCGACGGTGATCGCCCGACGCGCCAGCCGACCCGCGACGTCCGCGAGCAGCCCGATCCGCCGCGCGAGAACCGTCAGCCGCCGCGCACCAATGACGATCGCCCGACGCGGCAGCCGTCGCGCGACGTCCGCGAGCAGCCCAACCCGCCGCGCGAGAACCGCCAGCCGCCGCGGAGCAACGACAACAACAGTGGTGGCGACAGGCCGTCGAAGCCGACGCGCCGCGACAACCGCCGGTCGAGCCTCGTCGTGTCGCAGGACCAGGCGATGGTCGCCTCGGTCTCGCCCACGATGATCACCAGCGGTCAGGCGCGGCTGATCAAGTAGCGCGACCCGACACTCCGGAGCGCCACGGGCGGCCCTGCAAAGGCCGCCCGTCGCCGTTTCGGGGCGACTCGGGCGCCGCCGCCGGCCGGGCGGTCACGTGTGCGGTTTCACGCTCCGGCCGCAAACCGGCGTTCACGCCGGACCGCGGCCCGCCCGGTGCGCTCAGTCCGGCTCGCCGCCCTTGAGGCCGTGGCGCTTGAGCAGCTCGCGCAGGTGGTACCGGGTCAGCCCCGCCTCCTGCGCCGACCGCGTGATGTTGCCGTCGTTGCGGTCGAGCAGCGCCTGCAGGTAGGCCGACTCGAACGCGTCGACGACGGTCTGCTTGGCCTGCTTGAACCCCAGGCCGGGCTTGAGCAGCGCGGGGTCGAAGATCGCCGGGCCGCCGTCGAACTTCGGCGGCTCGACGCCGGCGAGCTGCGCGGCCGCGCGCGCCGCGGCCTGGGCGCCGGCCTGGATCAGGTCGTGCTGCGCGATCGGCGACGGGCCCATCTCGCGGCCGAACACCAGGTCCGCCCGCGTGATCACCGGACCGTCGGACAGCGCCGCGGCGCGCTCGACGACGTTGCGCATCTCGCGCACGTTGCCCGGCCAGCCGTAGCCGATCATCGCGGCCATCGCGTCCTGGGCGAACGACATCGTCAGGCCGCGGCGCGACGCGACCTCCCGCAGGAAGTGGTTGGCGAGGCCGGGGACGTCCTCGCGGCGCTCGCGCATCGGCGGCAGCTCGACGTGGACGACCGACAGGCGGAAGTACAGGTCCTCGCGGAAGTGGCCGTTGTTGACCTCGTTGCGCAGGTCGCGGTTGGTCGCGGCGAGCACGCGCACGTCGACCTTGTGGGTGCGATCGCCGCCGACGCGCTTGATCTCGCGCTGCTCGAGCACGCGCAGCAGCTTGGGCTGCAGCATGATGTCGAGCTCGCCGATCTCGTCGAGGAAGATCGTGCCGCCGTTGGCCTGCTCGAAGCAGCCGGTGTGCTGGCCGATCGCGCCGGTGAAGCTGCCCTTCTCGTGGCCGAACAGCGTCGACTCGATCAGCTCCTTGGGGATCGAGCCGCAGTCGAGCACGACGAACGGCTTCTTGGCGCGCGAGCTCTTGTTGTGGATCGCGCGCGCGACCATCTCCTTGCCGGTGCCGGTCTCGCCGGTGATCAGCACGGTCAGATCCGACGGCGACACCTTCTCGAGCTGCGCGAAGATCTCGCGCATCGCCGGCGAGCCGCCGACGATCGCGTCGAAGCGATCGCGCTTCGACAGCTCGATCTCGACGACGTCCTGCATCGGCTGGAACTGGATCTGGGTGTGGCCGATGCGGAAGATCGTCCCCGGGCGGAGGTAGACCTCGCGCACGCGCAGATCGCCGCAGTAGACGCCGTTGCGCGAGTTGAGGTCGCGCAGGCGGTAGCCGTCGTCCCGCGCCGCCACCTCGAAGTGCGTCCCCGACACCGCCTTGTCCTGCAGCACCAGGTCGCTGATGATGCTGCGCCCGCCGGTGACGCGCGGCTTGGCGATCTCGAGCTCCTTGCCCTGATCCGCCCCCGTCGTCACCACGAGCTTGCCCTTGCGCAGCCGGCGCACGGTGGCCCACTCGCCCTCGAACAGCGTCGTCAGGCCGGAGCTCTCGAACCCCGGAGCGTCCTCGTTCTCCATCGAGGACGGACGTTACCCCATCAGTTCAGGAGTTTCTCGTCCTTGTCCGCATTCCGCGGCCCCCGCCCCGCCCGGCCGCCGTCCAGCACCGTCAGCTTCGCGCGGGCGCGGCGGTGCCGCCACTTGTACCACCACAGCCGCGGCGTCCACTTGCCCGACGTCAGCAGCGCCGCCAGCCCCATCGACGCGGCGTAGGCGAGGCCCGCCTCCCACCGCTGGCCGAGGACGACGAACAGGGTGACGAACCCGATGATGCCGTACATCAGCTGGCGGCCCGTCATCGGCAGGACGCCGAAGAACTGGACCTGCTGGCGGCCGTAGAGGATGCCGAACGCGACGATCGAGCCGTAGACGAACGGGTCGTAGCCGAGGATCGGCCACGGCGTCCCGGTGAGCAGGCCCGCGACCGAGCCGGCGATCGTGCCGGCGAGCGAGGTGTAGAGCGCGAACAGCAGGAACCGCTTCGTGCCCCACCACCGCTCGAGCGTCGGCACGAACATCCACAGGATGAGCACCTGGAACAGCAGCGACGCGAAGTCGACCTCGAGGATCGGCCCGGTGAGCAGCGTCCAGACCTTGTAGTCCTCGAACACCGCCGCCGAGCTCGGCGCGAGCCACGCGACGATGTCGGCGCGCACGCCGAGGTCCGACAGCAACCAGACCAGCGACAGCCCGAGCTGCAGGAACAGCAGGATGAACGCGCCGCGGGTGATGCGCAGCTGGCTGGAGTCCAGCCGGCTGAACGGACCGCCGCGGCGCTTGCTCACCTCGCGACCTTAGCGCGAGGCGCGGCGCGATCAAACAGGTTCGACCGCGCCGCGGCCGTCCCGGCTACGGGAACAGGTTGATCGTGACGACGCCGAGGTCGACGAACTCGTTGCCGAACGTGATCGACTCCTGGATCTCGTCGGCCTCGCCGATCGCCAGGTCGGCCTGGTCGAGGACCGCGACCGACACGACGTAGTCGCCGATCGGCAGCGCGCCGGTCGTCGCGATCGCCGGGTTCTCGCCGTCCGCGCAGTCGAACACGTCGTCGATGCCCTGCGTCGTGCCGCTCAGCGTCGACAGCACCGACACGCCGCCGGCGTTCACGCCCGAGCAGCTCGAGCCGGCGATCTCCCACGACACGTCGAAGAAGCCGTTGGCCACGTCGATGTCGTAGATGACGTCGATCAGATCGCCGGCGTCGACGCTGAGGTCGACGGCCTCGGACTGCGCGAGCAGGGTGGAGCCGTCGGAGATGTCGACCCAGACGGTGTAGTCGCCGACCGGCAGGTCGGCCGCCAGGCCGCCGCCGTCGGCGCAGTCGTAGATGTCCTGGTACGGGCTGCCGCCGCCGGCCGGCTGCGCGACGATCGTGGCGTCGGGCCCGGGGCACCCCGCGGCGGCGCCGTCGTCGAGCAGGTTCCACGTCACGTCGAGGGTCCCGGTCTGATCCGGATCCGGATCCGGGTCGTCGTCGGAGACGAAGATGCACCCGGTGGCGGGCGCGAGCAGCGCGGACAGCAGGGCGAGGCGAGTGATCGTCTTCATGCAAGGCTCCTTTGGATCGAGGTGAGGCGACAGCGAAGCGGGGAGCCGGCCCGTGCCAGCTCCCCTGGAACCGCCAGCGCCGACCCCTCTCGGCCGATCTGGCGTGCGCGGGTGCACGGTTCAGTTGAACAGGTTGATTGTGACGACGCCGAGGTCGACGAACTCGTTGCCGAACGTGATCGACTCCTGGATCTCGTCGGCCTCGCCGATCGCCAGGTCGCTCTGGTCGAGCACGGCGACCGACACGACGTAGTCGCCGATCGGCAGCGCGCCGGTCGTCGCGATCGCCGGGTTCTCGCCGTCGGCGCAGTCGAACACGTCGTCGATGCCCTGCGTCGTGCCGGACAGCGTCGACAGCACCGACACGCCGCCGGCGTTCACGCCCGAGCAGCTCGAGCCGGCGATCTCCCACGACACGTCGAAGAAGCCGTTGGCCACGTCGATGTCGTAGACGATCTCGATCAGGTCGTTGAGGTCGACGGTGACGTCGACCGCCTCCGACTGCGCGGCGAGCGCCGAGCCGTCCGAGATCTCCACCCACACGGTGTAGTCACCGACCGGCAGGTCGGCGGCGAGGCCGCCGCCGTCGGCGCAGTCGTAGATGTCGCGGTACGGGCTGCCGCCGCCGGCGGGCTGGGCGACGATCGTCGCGTCCGGCGCGGGGCAACCCGCGGCGGCGCCATCGTCGAGCAGGTTCCAGGTGGCATCGATCGAGCCCGTCTCCTCGGTCGTGCAGGCGGTGGCCAGGCTCGCGGCGCCTAGCGCCAGGGCGGAAATAACGAACTTCGTCATAGTGCTCTCCCCTCAGTCGTGACGTGTGTCGGACGATGGACGGCCGCGGTCACAGTCAGGCGGACTGTGGCCCGAGTATCTCTGTAGGACGGGGCGCTCGCAAGTCGACGGCCGGAGGCCCGGTTCATTCACGGGCACGTGCAGGTATCGCCGCAATCCTGCGCACGTACCTCGACGAGCTGCGTGTCCAGCGTGATGACCTCGCCCTCGGTGATCGTGCGCACGATGACCGGCGGCGTGCGAAACGAGCCGGGAGTCACCGGCCCGTCGGCGCAGCTCGGCTCGAGCCACAGCGACACCGGCCCCGGCTCCAGGTCGAAGCCCGTGACGCCCCTCCCCTCGTCGCATGCCCAGGCGTCGGCGCGCGTCCGCGTGCCGACCTGCCAGAATAGCTGGATCTCGCCGATCCGTGCGTCGTCGCACGTCGTGCCCTCGCCACCGACGTCGCGCAGGCTCCACGACACCTCGACCGCGCCGCCGGTGGCCTCCACGCAGCCGTGAACCGGCAGGCACACCAGCGTGGTGAGCACAGCGCACAGCGTCGTGGTTCGCGTCGTCATGGGGCAGCGGAGTCGAGCAGTTGTGCGGATCTCGCCCGGCCGCGGATTGTTTTGACCCGGCGAGAAGGGGCATGCTATCGACCCAAGCACGCAACATGCCAGATCTTTCGACGGTGGTTCCAGCGCCAGGGTCGGGGCTTTGGGGGTCGGTCGGCGCCGCGGGTGGCGGCACCGACGTGTTCTCCCTCATCGAGCAGGCGCACTGGGTGGTCAAGGGCGTGATGGGCCTGCTCGCCCTGATGTTCCTCGTCGGCGTCTACATCATCATCTACAAGACGATGTACATCCGGCGCGCCGCGCGCGAGTCGGCGGACTTCGCCGAGTCGTTCTGGCGCTCGCGCGACATCGAGCAGATCTACAAGAACGCGCAGCAGCTACGGAACAGCCCGGTGTCGCAGATGTTCCTCGCCGGCTACACCGAGCTGGCCAAGCTCGCGTCCGACGAGCGGCTCAAGGGCGACAAGGACGGCAACCTGTCGAACATCGAGCGCGCGCTGCGCAAGGCGCAGCTGTCGGAGACGACCAAGCTCGAGTCGATGGTGCCGTTCCTGGCGACGACGGGCGCGTCGGCGCCGTTCATCGGCCTGTTCGGCACCGTGTTCGGCATCATGAACTCGTTCCAGGACCTCGGCTCGATGAAGAGCGCGACGCTCGACGTCGTCGCGCCGGGCATCGCCGAGGCGCTGTTCGCCACCGCCGTCGGCCTGGTGGCGGCGATCCCGTCGGTCATCGCGTACAACTACTTCGTGCGCCGCATCAAGGTGCTGCGCGCCGAGATGGACGGGTTCGAGCACGACTACCTGAACATCATCAAGCGCCACTTCCTCCACTGACCGGCACCCCGGAGACGCGCCATGGCGATGAACACCGGTGACTCGGGCGACCTCAACGCCGAGATCAACGTCACGCCGATGATCGACGTGATGCTGGTGCTGCTGGTGATCTTCATGATCACCGCGCCGATGATGCAGACCGGCGTCGACGTCGACCTGCCACAGACGGTGGCTCAGAAGGTGGAGGACCCCGAGGGCAAGCTCGTGCTCTCGATCAACAAGAAGGGCCAGCTCGCGCTGGGGGGCACCCCGGTGAAGTGGAAGGAGCTGGCGGTGAAGCTCCAGGCCAACGAGCGCGTCAAGGTGGAGAGCGCCTTGTACATCGAAGCAGACCAGGCCCTGGACTACGGCGTCGTCGTCACCGCGATGGCGATCGCCAAGGACGCGGGCGTGTCGAAGGTCATGATGTTGACCGACCCCGCCGCCACCCTGAACCTCGACGAGCTCGATGCCGCCCGGTGACCCCACCCAGCTCCCGCCCGCCGCCCTGCCGCCCGCGCGACCGCACGCGTCGCTGAGCGACCGCGGGCTCCACGCGGTCGCCGGCACCGGGCTGGCGCTGATCGTCGCGCTCGGCGTCGGCGGCATCTACGCCAGCAAGTCGGCGTGGGGCGAGCGCGACGGCGACGACGGCCCGAGCGCGCGCGACCTCGAGGCGATCGAGGCCACGCTCGCCTACAAGAAGGCCGAGAAGGTCCCCGACCAGCCGCAGAAGGAGAAGCGGCCGCCCCCGCCGGAGAAGAAGGTGGAGGGCGTGTCCCGCGACGAGAACGCGGCGCCGGTGACCAAGCCCGAGGACAAGCCCCAGGCGCGGCCCGACGAGAACCCCGAGCCGAGCGAGGGCCCGGCGGCGATGCCCGACGACGACGAGCCGACCGGCCCGACCGCGCGGCCCGACGGCGAGGTCGACGGCAGCGACATCGGGTTCGCGTCGAAGAGCCGCGGCCCGAAGTACTTCCAGCAGATGAACGCCGAGCTGCGCGCCGGCTGGGAGTACCCGGCGATCCTGGACGGCTCGGGCGTGCCGGAGGCGTGCATCCGGATCGAGAAGGACGGCCGCGTCGCGACCAAGCTCGACAAGCGCTCGGGCGACGCCGATCTGGACCGCTCGGTCGAGAGCGCGCTCGAGGCGTTCGAGAAGCTGCGCAACGCCGACCCCGTCGCGGTCCCCGAGGACCTGCTCGACTTCACCGAGAGATGGATATGCCACATCCCGTTCAAGCTGTGATCCGCCGCGCCGCGCTGGCGTGCGCGTGCGCGCTGGCGCTCGTGCTGGCGCCCGGCACCGGCGCCGCCGACGACAAGTCCGTGATCGAGATCAGCGGCGCCAAGCGCGGCGCGTACCCGCTCGCGCTGCCGCTCGCGGTCAACTCCGACGGCGACCTGGCCAAGCTGGTCCAGGAGGTGTCGTCGTTCGACATGAAGGTCGCCGGCGTGTTCAAGGTGCTCGATCCGGCGGGCTTCCTCGCCGACCTCGACGCCGAGAAGCTGTCGATCGAGCCGCAGAAGTGGAAGGACGTCGGCGCCTACGGCGTGCAGAAGTACAAGATCACCTCCACCGGCAACAACGTCGAGATCGAATTCCGCCTGTACGAGGTGTCGAAGGGCGCGTCGGCGTCGCTGACGCGGACCTACAAGGGCAGCAAGGCCGACGTGCGCGACTTCGTCCACGCGTGGTGCAACGCGGTGCTCGAGTACTACACCGGCCAGGCCGGGTTCTTCGGCAGCAAGCTGGCGTTCGTCGTCAAGAAGAAGGGCCAGAGCACGGTCATGGCGATGGACTTCGACGGCAACAGCGTCTACGCGGTGACGCGCAACAAGTCGATCAACATGCTGCCGGACTTCTCGCCGGGCGGCGGCCAGATCGCGTTCACGTCGTACATGCGCAACAACCCCGACGTCTACGTCGTGAGCGCGGGCGGCGGGCGGCCGAAGAAGATCGCGTCGTACAAGGGCATGAACACCGGGCCGCAGTTCTCGCCCGACGGCAGCAAGCTGGCGGTGACGCTGTCGAAGGACGGCAACCCCGAGATCTACGTGATCAGCGCCAGCGACGGGAAGATCATCAAGCGGATCACCGACAACAAGGCGATCGACACCTCGCCGGCGTGGTCGCCCGACGGCAGCGAGCTGGCGTTCGTGTCGGACCGCGAGGGCAGCCCGCAGATCTTCGTCGTGTCGTCGAGCGGCGGCGCGGCCAAGCGGGTGTCGAAGAACGGCAACTACAACACGACGCCGACGTGGTCCCCGAAGAAGGGCGCGCGGGTGATCGCGTACACGACGCGCGACGGCAACTACGACATCGTCACGCTCGACCTCGACACCAAGGCGATGGTCCGGATCACCCAGGACGAGGGCAACAACGAGGAGCCGAGCTTCTCGCCCGACGGCCGCGCGATCGCGTTCGCGCGCACCGGCGGCGGCGGCTCGGGGATCTACATCGCGAACGCCGACGGCACGGGCAAGGCGACGAAGGTGTGGTCGGGCACGGCCACCGGCGTCGACTGGGGCCCGGCGCCAGCGCCGTGACTGCGTCACGTCGCCGGCTGGCGATCGCTCCGCCGGACGGCAGACCGTTGGATCGCTCCGCCGGACGGCAGACCGTCCGCTTGATCTCGAAGTCCCGCTCATCCTGAGCCCGGCCGAGCGCGAGCGAGGCCGGCGTCGAAGGATGGTGACAGTCGTGGCTCGCGCCGACGCACCACCGACTGTCAACACCCTTCGACACGCGCCTCGCTGTCGCTCGGCGCTACTCAGGGTGAGCGGAACGTCCCCCATCACTCACGAGGAACCAGTCCATGCGCACCGCGGTCATCGACATCGGGACGAACACGCTGCTGTTGTTGATCACGGAGCGCGACGGGGGCGGGCTGCGGGCGGTGGTCGACCTGTGCCGGTTCGGGCGGCTCGGGCAGGGGCTCGATGCGTCGGGCGAGCTGCACCCCGAGGCGATCGCGCGCAGCCTCGAGATCTGCCGCGAGTACCGCGCGGCGATCGACGCCGCCGGCGTGGCGCGCACGATCGTCGTCGGGACGCAGGCGCTGCGCGAGGCCCGCAACGCCGCGGCGTTCGTCGGCCCGGCCGAGGGCATCCTCGGCGCGACGATCGAGATCATCGCCGGCGCGCGCGAGGCGGCGCTGGCCTACCGCGCGGTCGTCGACGGGCTGCCGTCGGTCGCCGGCCGACCGTTCATCGTCGTCGACGTCGGCGGCGGCTCGACCGAGATCGTCGCCAGCGACGGCGCCTCGGTCACCGGCGCGATCTCGCTGCCGATCGGCGCGGTGCGGCTGACCGAGCGCCACCTCCGCCACGATCCGCCGACGGCCGACGAGCGCGCCGCGCTGCTCGCCGACATCGACGCGCAGCTCGCGCGCGCGACGATCCCGGCCGGCGCCACCGTGGTCGCCACCGCCGGCTCGGCGACCACGCTCGCCGCGGTCCAGCTCGGCCTCGACGGCTACGACTCGGCGAGGATCCACGGCGTCCACATCCCGACGACGTCGGTGGACGCGGTGCTCGACCGCCTGCTCGCCCTCACCGTCGCCGACCGCCGCGCGGTGCGCGGGATGGAGCCCAAGCGCGCCGACGTCATCGCCGCCGGCGTCGCGATCTTCGCCCGCGTCGTCCACCGCGCCGCCGCCACCGAGATGGTGATCAGCGATCGCGGGATCCGCTGGGGGATCGCCTACGAGGCCGCCGCCGCTCAGTAGCGCATGTCGATGTACGGCCCCGACGACCCGGCCTCGACCTCGTCGTCGTCCTCACGGTCCTTGGCGTCGTCCTTCACCTTGGCGCCCTGGATCACGAAGATCTTGATCGAGGACGCGGAGACGCGTCCGCCGGGCGCGATCCGCCGCAGGATCGACACGATGTTGCGCTGGATGTCGTCGACCTCGGTGACCGCCGGGCCGGGGCTCACGACCTTGCCCAGCCACTTCTCGTCCTCGAACTCGATCACGCGCAGGAACTCGTCCGCGCCGCCCTCGATGTACTTGCGGTCCCCGGGCTTGCACTGCGAGAGGGCCTCGCGGAGCTTGCTGTCGATCTTGGTCCCGAAGAACAGCGAACACGTTTTGTCGATCTTCATGCGGTTCGGGGACAAGGATTCGAACCTTGATGAGCAGCTCCAAAGGCTGCTGTCCTGCCATTAGACGATCCCCGATCGGAATCGGCCGCTAGCATAGCGCAGGCCAACCGCCGCGCACTAGCCAAACCCTCGTCATCCGTGGCCAATTGGGAACCCGACCGGCGACGAGACGCCCCGGCCGGACGGGCCCGGACGAGCCGGCCGGGCGCCCTTGCGCCCGGTGTCGTGATGGTGGCGGGAGGCAGAGTTGAACTGCCGACCAAGGGCTTATGAGACCCCTGCTCTACCACTGAGCTACCCCGCCAAACGGGCGCACACCCTACATGGACAGGGCGTGGACTGCAAGTCCCCTCGGCGAGTGCGATATCGTCGATCCCATGGACTTCGCGCTCGATGACGAGCAGGGGATGATCGTCCAGACGATCCGCAGGTTCGTCGAACGAGACGTCCGTTCATGGGCGGCGGACGCCGACCGCGAGGCGGCGCCTCCCGCCCGGCTGGCCGCGGTCGCCGGCGAGCTGGGGTTCTACCTCGATGCCGTGCCCGAAGCGGCGGGCGGGCTGCTCGACGGGCCGTTCAGCCACCTGACCCGGGCGCTGCGCGGCGTCGAGCTCGGCCGCGGCTGCGCCGGCGTCGCCGCGCTGCTCGAGACCAACGTCGAGCCGGCGCTCGCGGTCGCGCGGTGGGGCGGCGAGGCCGCCCGCGCCGCGCTGCTCGGCGCGCTCGCCGCCGGCGGGCTCGCCACGACCGGCCGCGACACCCGCGGGGCGCTCGAGATCGCCGACAGCGGCGGCGACGTGCGCCTCACCGGGACGATCGGCCCGCTGCCCGCGCTCGGCGTCGCGTCGCACGTGCTCTTGTGCGCGGCCGGCCTGGTCGCGCTCGTGCCGACCGACGCGCCCGGCGCGACGCGCACCGCGCTGCGCGCCGGCGGCTGGCGGTGCGCGCAGTGGGGCACGCTGCGGCTCGACGGCGCGCGCGTCGACGGCGCGCTGGTGCTGGCGCGCGGCGCGGCCGCGGCCGACGCCGCCGAGCTGATCCTCGCGTGGTACCGCGCGAGCCTGGCGGCGCGCGCCGCGGGCGTCGCGATCGCGGCGATGGAGCACGCCGAGAAGTACGCGGCCGAGCGCGTCCAGTTCGGCCAGCCGATCGGCCAGTTCGAGGCGCTGATCCGGCTGCGCGACGA
>WYBA01000474.1 GCA_011526095.1 Myxococcales bacterium
GGCGCCGCGACGCCGCGCTCGGCCAGGCCGCGCGCGAGCGCCGCGAGATCGACGCCGAGCGTGCTCTTGAGCTGCTCGTTGGTGACCGCGGCGTTGACCGCGAAGTTGCCGCCGCCGCCGACCAGCTGGGTGTCGATGAACGTCGTCTTGTGGATCGAGATGTCCCCGACCGTGCCCATCAGCGTCTGGACCAGCGAGGTCAGCTTCTGCGCGACGAAGATCTGCCGCGCGCTGTCGCCGGCGCGCTGCCACGTCTGCGCGAGGTGGCGGATCGCCGCCGCGGTCGCCTTGCCCTCCTCGTGGATCTTCGCCGCGGTGCCGCGCGCGGTCTCGACCATCTGGGCGCGCCGCGCCTCCGCCGGCTTGACCTTGTCGGCGATCAGCTGGAACCGCACCTGGCCGAGACGCGCGTTCTGCACCTGGACGTCGGCGGTGGCGCGCGCGAGCTGCGCCTGGACCTCGGACCGCTGCTCGGCGACGAGCGCGACCTTGCGGGTCTGCGCCTCGCCGATGCGACGCGCCGCCTCGGCGCGCGCGGTCGCGATGTCGGCCTCGATCCGCGCGATCTCCTGGTTCTGCTGGTTCTCGGCCGAGCGCTCGGCCGCGGTCGCCTGGTTCTCCGCCTCGGCGATCCGCGACCGCATGATCAGCTCCGCCGACTGCCGGCGCCCGAGCGAGTCGAGGTAGCCCTTGTCGTCGGAGACGTGCTGGATCTTGAGCGTGTCGAGCTCGAGGCCGAGCCGCGCCAGGTCCGCGTCCGCCTCGTGCAGCAGCTCGCGCGCGAACTTCTCGCGGTCCTGGTTGACCTCCTCGGGGGTCAGCGTCGCGAGCACGCCGCGCAGGTTGCCCTCGAGCGTCTCGCGCGCGACCGAGATGATCTCCTCGCGCGACCGGCCGAGGAACCGCTCGATCGCGTTGGCCAGCGAGCTCGTCGCGCTCGACACCTTGACGTTGGCGACGCCCTGGACGTTGAGCGGGATGCCGCCCTTGGAGTAGGCGCCGGTGACGCGCAGCTCGATGATCATGTTGGTCAGGATCATCCGGTCGACGATCTCGATCAGCGGCCAGCGGACGCCGCGGCCACCCTGGACCAGGCGGTAGCCGACGACGCGCTCGTCCTGGTCGCTGACCCGGCGGTGCGTGCCGCTGAAGATCAGGACCTCGTTGGGCGGGCAGATGTAGATGAGGCGCGAGACGATGACCGTGATCACCAGGACCGCGGCCACCAGGACCCCGCCGATGATGAGGATGCTCTGTTCCATGGAAGGCTCCTTCGCTCGGCGTCAGGCCGAGGTGCCGGGCGTGCCGGTGGGGGTCGGGGTGAGCGCGGGGACCGCGGGGCGTGACGTCGACGCGGCGCCGTTGCCCGGCGCGTGGCCGCTGATCACCGCGGGGATGTCGATGCCGAGGGTCGAGGCGACCTCCTCGAGCAGCTTGCCGACCGTGGCCGGGTACGCCGCCGCGTACGCGGCGATCGTGCGGCCGTCGCCGCCGTCGACGAGGTTGACCTCGCCGACCTTGACCCGGCGCGCCGCGCGCGCGACCTCGGCGAAGATCGCGTCGAGGTTCTGCAGCACGAACATGTCCATCGCCTTGCCGCCGCTCGACCGCCACGCCTCGGCGACCTCGGCGAGCGAGCCGGCCATCGCCTCGCCGTCGGCGGCGATCGTCGCGGCCTGGCCGGCGGCGTGGAGCTCGCGGACCTGGCGCTCGATCTCGGCCGGGATCGTGACGTCGGCCTGGAGGCGGAGCTGCTCGAGCTCGCCGCGGACCTGCTGCAGCTCGCGCTCGGCCTCGGCCCGGGCCTGCAGCCCGGCCGCCTCCGCCCGCTCCTCCTCGACGCGCGCCTGGCCGTCGAGCTCGGCGCGGATCTGCCGCAGCTCGTTCTGCTTCTGCTGGATGATCATCTGCGCGTTGGTCACCGCGACCTGCCCGCGCGCGCGCGCGGCGGCCTCGGACTCCTCGGCGGCGCGCACCGCGTTCGACTCGGCGACGGTGGCGAGCTGCAGGATCTCGGCGATCCGGCGGCGGCCGAGGCTCTCGAGGTACTGACGGTCGTCGGCGACGTGCTGGATCTTGAGCGTGTCGAGCATCAGCCCGAGCTTCTCGAGATCGGCGTTCGACGAGTCGCGAAGCTGCTTGGCGAACTTGAGGCGGTCCTCGTTGACCTCCTCCGGCGTCATCTGGGCGAGCACGCCGCGCAGGTGACCCTCCAGCGTCTCCTTGGCGACGCGCGCGATCTCCTGGCGCGGCACGCCGAGGAACCGCTCGATCGCGTTGGCGACGAACCGGCGATCGGTCGAGATCTTGACGTTGGCGACGGCAGAGACGGCGAGCGGGATGCCGCCCTCCGAGTACGCGCCGGACACCTGCATGTTCACCGACATGTTCGAGACGTCCATCCGCACGACGCTCTCGACCAGCGGGACGCGCACGCCGCGCCCGCCGAACACGACGCGGAACCCGACGGAGCGCCCGTCCGGCGTCGCGTGCTTGCGCCCGGAGAAGATCAGGATCTCGTTGGGGCGGCAGATGTAGAGCAGGTTCTTGACGATGAACGTCAAGACCAGCAGCACGCCGAGCGCGCCCGCGACGCCGTACAGCGCCACCGGCGGGATGTCGTCGGTGGCCGCCGCGACGGCCAGCAAAGTGTCGGTCATGTTCACCTCGGTTCCTTTCGTTACCCTGTCCCGTCAGTTCGTGTCGGGGCGCGTCACCTGCACGCGCCCCTCGGCGCCCTCGCCCAGGATCATCACGCGCGCGCCCACGGGCAGCGGCGCGGCGTCGTCGGTCTCGGCGATCAGGTCGAGCACGCGCCCCTTGGCCGTGACGCGGATCTTGCCGATCTCGCCCCTGGCCAGCGCCACGGTCACCTCGGCGGTCTCGCCGCGCAGATCGCGTGACGAGACGTCGCTGGACGCCGAGTTGCGGCGCAGCATCCGCAGCGTCGCGACCATGCCCACGCCCGACGCCCAGCCGACGCCGAGCGCGAGCCCGCCGACCGCGAGCGCCGGGACGCTGCCGGCGTAGGTCAGGAGCACGCCGGTGGCGCCGCCGAACGCGAGCAGGAACGTCCAGAATCGTAGCGACGTGACCGGCAGCCAGTCGAGGCCGAGGTCCGCGCCGACGTCCTTGTCGAGGCCGCCGTCGACGTCCTTGTCCAGGTCCTTGTCGAGATCCTTGTCGAGATCCTTGTCCGGGCCGCCGTCGACGTCCTTGTCGAGATCCTTCTGCGACGCGCCGAGCACGAGCGACGCCACCAGCAGCGTGCCGCCGAACGCGAGAGCCCCCCAGTACAGCTGCAGCATCGTTCCTCCATGGCGCGTCGCGCCGGCGATCGAGAAGACGCGAGCAAGATGTGGTCGAGCGCTCCCGCCGGCAACGGCAATCGGCCGGCGCATCCGAAAACTACAGTGACCCCCGAATCAGCCGCGGCGCGCCGAAACGTGCAGGCGCCGCGCGGAGATGGTAACTCGTCGGCACGTGCGTCACGCCCGCCCCGCCCAGGTTTCGTCGCTCCTTGCCGCGTCGTGCCAGCTCGGCCTGCTCGCCTTGCTGGCCGTCGCGGCCTGCGCGCCGCTGCCGGGCGAGGCCGTGCCCATCGGCCCGCCGGCGCGCGTCGAGCCGCCGCCGCCGCAGGTCACCAGCCCGCGCGACGCCTACCCGCTGATCGCCGGCGCGCGCGATCTCGACGGCCAGGCGATCGGCGGCGCCGACCGCGCGACGATCGTCGTCGTGTTCGCGTCGTGGTGCGGGCACTGCCGCGTCGAGCTCGACATTCTCGCCGAGCTCCT
The DNA here is from genome assembly GCA_011526095.1 of Myxococcales bacterium. GTDB lineage: Bacteria > Myxococcota_A > Polyangia > Haliangiales > Haliangiaceae > WYBA01. The sequence goes on from WYBA01000474.1 coordinate 3,795, forward strand.
GACGCAGCGCGACGACGCGCGCGTCGTCGGCGTCAACTTCCGCCACCACGAGGAGTACGACGGCCGCGGCGACAGCGCCGCGGTGCGCGCGTTCGTCGCCGAGCGCGCGCCGTTCATGCGCGTGATCCCGGCCGGCCCCGAGCTGTTCGCGGCGCTCGGCCGCCCGCCGCGCGTGCCGACGCTCTACGTCTACGACGCCGCGGGGGCGCTGGTCGCCGCCTACGATCCCCAGGAGCGTCCGGCGCCCGGACACGGCGAGCTGCGCGCGCTGCTCGACGGGCTGCGCGGCTACTGACCGGCCGCGGCCGCGGCGATCCACGCCTCGACGCGGTCGCGCAGGATCGGCAGCGTCACCGCGCCGGCGCCGAGCACGACGTCGTGGAACCCGCGGACGTCGAAGCCGGCGCCGAGCGCCGCCTCGGCCTGGGCGCGCAGCGCCAGCACCTCGAGCTGGCCGACCTTGTAGGCCAGCGCCTGGCCGGGCCAGCCGACGTAGCGATCGACCTCGTTGCGCACGTTCTCGGGCGTCAGCGCGGTGTGCGCGAGCATGAACGCCTCGGCCTGCGCCCGCGTCCAGCCCAGCGCGTGCAGGCCGGTGTCGACGACCAGCCGCGACGCGCGCCACGCGTCGTAGCTGACCATCCCGAGCCGGTCGAGGTCGCCGGAGTACAGGCCCATCTCGTCGGCGAGGCGCTCGGTGTACAGCGCCCAGCCCTCGACGTAGGCGGTCGAGCCGCCGTGCTTGCGGAACGCCGGGACCTCGCCGAGCTCCTGGGCGATCGCGATCTGGGTGTGGTGCCCCGGCACCGCCTCGTGCCACGACAGCGCCTCGAGCTCGAACCGCGGCCGGACCTCGGGGCGGTAGGTGTTGACGAAGTACTCGCCGGGCTTGGCGCCGCCGGGGTGCGGCGGCTGGTAGTAGGCGACGGTGGTGTACGGCGCTTCGTGGTCCGGGATCACGGCGATCACGCACGGCGTCCGCGGCTGCAGCCCGAACCACCGCGGCACCGCGGCCTCGGCGCGCGCGAGCGCGGCGCCGGCGGCGGCGAGCAGCTCGTCGCCCGAGGTGAAGTACAGCGCGGGGTCGGTGCGCAGCCGGTCGATCGTCGAGGCGAGGTCGGGCGTGCCGAGCGCGCGCGCGCCGAGCGCCGCGAGCTCGGCGTCGATCCGCGCGATCTCGGCCAGGCCGAGCGCGTGCAGCGCCTCGGGCGTGCGCGCCAGCCCCAGGTGCGTCTGGATCGCCGCGGCGTAGCACGCCTCGCCGTCGGGCAGCCCGCTCAGCCCCTCGCGCGCGCCGTCGCGGCCGCGCGGCAACAGCTCGTCGTGGACGACGGCGCGGTAGCGCGCGAGCGCCGGCCGGGCCTCGGCCTCGACGACCTCGCGCAGCTCGGCGGCGAAGCGCGCCGCCGCGCCGTCGGGCCAGTCGGCGCGCGCGGCCGTCGCCGGCCGCGTCATCGCCCACGCCTCGGTCGGGCGCGCCAGCTCGCCGTCGAGCTGGGCGAGCGCGCGGCGCATCCCCTCGGCCGCGGCGACGCGCCCGGCGGCGAGGCCGCGGCGCAGGTTGGCGATCGTCTCGTCGATCAGCCGCGGCGCCTGGCGCAGCCGCGCGATCAGGTTGGCGCCATCGGCGGGCGTGACGAGGTGGTGCTGGGTGACGACGTCGGACAGCTCGGCCAGCGGGTTGTTGCCCGCCGACACGACCCACTCCTCGAGCCGGCACACCTCCATCGCGTCGGCGGCGGCGAGCTCGTCCTCGAGCAGGCGCCGGGTGATCCGGTCCGGCTCGCCCCACGCCGCGGCCTCGACCGCGAGCGCCCGGGCGCGCGCGAGCAGCGCGCGCCGCGCCTCGGCGTGGCGCGCGTTCGACGCGGCGTCGCGGCGCGGCAGCTGGTCGTCGAACCGGTGATCGCCGAGCCGGCTCGCCCACGTCGGCGAGCTGCGCATCGTCCACTCCCAGTGGTCGGCGAGCAGCGCGCGCAGCGCGGGCGCGGTGACGCCGGCGACGGCGTCGGCGGCGAGCGGGGACGGCGCGGGTTCGGGCGAGGTCATGGCGGGGCTCCGGGACGAGCAGGCCGCGACCAGCGCGGCGGCGGCGGCGGCGGCGGCGAGGCGACGAGACACCCGGGCGACGTTACCTGTACGTTCGCGCCATGTCGCCGCTCCGCGTCCACCTCGTCGACGGCACGTTCGAGCTGTTCCGCACCTGGTTCGGCGCGCCGAAGAGCACCCACGCCGGGCGCGAGGTCGGCGCCGCCCGCGCGCTGCTGCGCAGCCTCGCCGCGTGGTTGCGCCCCGGCGAGGTCACCCACGTCGGCGTCGCGTTCGACCACGTGATCGAGAGCTTCCGCAACGAGCTGTTCCCTGGCTACAAGACCGGCGCCGGGCTCGAGCCCGAGCTACTCGGACAGTTCGAGCTCGCCGAGCAGGTCGCCGCCGCGCTCGGGCTCGTGGTCTGGCCGATGATCGAGCTCGAGGCCGACGACGCGCTCGCCACGGCGGCCGCCGCGCTCGCGGCGGCGCCCGCGCCGCCGGAGATCGATCAGATCGTGATCGCGTCGCCCGACAAGGACCTGACCCAGTGCGTGCGCGGCGCGCGCGTCGTGACGTGGGACCGGCTGCGCGGCACGACGCTCGACGAGACCGGCGTGATCGCCAAGTTCGGCGTGCCGCCCGCGTCGATCCCGGACTGGCTCGCGCTGGTCGGCGACGACGCCGACGGCATCCCGGGCCTGCCGCGGTGGGGCGCGCGCTCGGCCGCGACCGTGCTCGCGCGGTGGGGATCGATCGAGGCGATCCCGAACGACGCGGCGGCGTGGGACGTCAAGGTGCGCGGCGCCGCGGCGCTGGCCGAGACGCTGCGCGCCGGGCGGGCCGACGCGGCGCTGTACCGCCAGCTCGCCACGCTGCGGACCGACGCGCCGATCGACGCCGCGCTCGACCGGCTGGCGTGGCGCGGGGTCGACGCGCCCGCGCTCGCCGCGGTGTGCGCGACCCTCGGCGCCGATCCCGCGACGGTCGAGCTGCCGGTCAGAGCTTGAACGGGTAGACGAACGTCACCCCGCGCTGGCTCTTCGGGAACGTCGCGCGGCGCGCCTCGTTCGCGACGCACGCCCCGAGCGCGTCGGTCGGCGCCTCGGTGACGGCCACCTCGCCGACCTTGCCGTCGGGGGTGACGGTGAGCTTCACCCTGACCGTCCCGCTCGCGCCGGTCTTGTCGACGCACCTCCGCACCTTCGTCATGACGCGATCCAGGCCGGCCTTGAGGTCGCCGCGCGCCGGCTGATCGGGGAGCGACCCACCGCCCTTGGGCTCCTGCAGCGGCTTGCCATGGCTCCCGCCGTCCTTCTTCGACTTCATCTTCGCGCAGCACGCCCGCGACGGGTCGAGCACGCACGAGACCTCGTCGCAGCCGCCGACGTCGTTCGCCTTGTCGGGCGGGGCGTCGTCGACGCGCCGCCCGTCCTTCTGCGTGCGGCGCTTCGGCTGCGCGGGCTCCTCCGGGTCGCCCTCGGACCCGGCGGACCCGGGATCCGGGGGCGGCGCGGGCTCGCCCGTGCCGCTGCCGACGCCGGTGCCCCCCGCGGGCTCACCCTCGCCGGTGGCGCCGAGCACGGCCCGCGTCCCGGTCGCCTCCGTCGCCTCCGTCCCGGCGGTCGCCGGCGCCTGCCCCGGCGCCACCGCGCTCGCCGCCGTGTCCGCGGCCTCGCGCTCGGCGTGGCGGCCGGCGGCCGCGGTGCGCTCGCCCGCGGCCACCGCCGGGCCCGACCTGCGAGGCGCGCTCCACGCGGCGGCGTCGCCGACCCGCCGCGACTGCGCGGCGCCCAGGTTCCACACCGCCCCGTTGTGGCGCAGCGCGATCGTCACCGAGGCGCCGTCGCCGGTCGCGACGACGTCGTCGCCCGAGACGACGTCGCCGACGGCGAGCGGCCGGGCCACGCCGTCGCGGGTCGCGGTCACCTCGCCGGCGACGGCCGTGACGTCGCCGGCCGGCGCGCCGGGGACGACCTCGACCTTCGCCGGCCCTGCCGACTCGCACCCCGCGCCGGCGCCCGCGCCGGCGCCGGAGAGGACGGCGACGGCGAGCGCGGCGAGGAGGCGACGAGCGGGGCGCACCACGCCCCGAGCATACGCGACCGGGCGCATCGGCGCCGGTCCGACCGGAGAGCAGCGGCCAGCCCTCCCCTCGCCCGGCAGCCCGTCGCTGGGCCATGCTCCGCCCCATGCGCCGCGCGCTCGTCGTCGTCAGCCTGTGCCTCGCCGGGTGCCGCCCGGGATCGACCGCCGGCCCCGCCCCGGCCACGACCGGCTCGATCGGCGGGGTCGTCCTCGACAAGCTCAGCGCCGAGCCGGTCCAGGCGGTGCTCACCGCCCACGACCAGCAGTCGTTCGCGCTCGACAGCGCGCGCACCGATCCGGCCGGCGCCTACCGGATCGACGGGCTGCCGCCGGGCACCTACGACCTGGTCGTCGAGCTGCCGGGCACGTCGCTCCAGCTCACCGGCATCCCGGTGCGCGCCGGCGCCGTGACCGCGTTCGACATCCCCGTCGAGTCCGGCGAGGTCGAGGTGCCGTCGCGGCCGTTCCTCGCGGTCGCGACCGACGCGATCACCCGGTTCACGCCGCCCGACGCCGACCCGGCGCGCGGCCGGCTCGAGGGCACCGTCACCGACTCGGTCACGTTCGAGCGCGTCACCGGCGCGGTGATCACCGCGACCTCGCCCGCGCTCGACCAGCCGCTGTCCGAGGTCAGCGACGACGGCGGCCGGTTCCGGTTCGGGGCGCTCCCGCCGGGCACCTACGCGCTGTCGGCGTTCTACCAGGTGGCGCGGCGCGGCCAGATCGAGGTGCGGCGCACCGCGATCACCGTCGACGGCGGCACGCTGGTGGTCGTGCCGATGTACGTCGAGCTGAGCGGGACCCAGTAGCCGGGGCCTGCCGGCCTTCGCCGACCCTTGACGGCCCGCGCCGCCCGGGCAAGAGTCTGCTCGTCACCCCAACGGCCTGGACCTCCACGGAGGCCGGGACTGGAGGCTTCGATGTCGCACCGGATTCATCTCTTCAAGTCCAAGATCCACCGCGCCACCGTCACCCACGCGGACCTCGACTACGAGGGCAGCGTGACGATCTCCGGCGAGCTGCTCGACGCCGCCGGGATCCTGGAGCACGAGGCGGTCCACATCTGGAACGTCACCCAGGGCACGCGCCTGGTGACCTACGCGCTGCGCGGCGACGACCACAGCGGCGTCATCTGCATCAACGGCGCCGCGGCGCACCTGAACAAGCCGGGGGACAAGGTCATCCTGGCGACGTTCGCCGAGGTCGAGGCCAGCGTCGCCGCCGGCTGGAAGCCGACGGTGATCTTCGTCGACGAGCACAACCGCGCCGTCGCGCCCGAGGGCGGCGACGCCGAGATCGCCGGCCCGCGCCGGCGGCTCAACGCGCTGTAGCGGCAAGGCCGGTCAGTTAGCGACGCAGGCAAGAGTCCGTTCGTCCGCCGCCTGTCACCGACGTCGTCGGCAATGGCCGTCTGGCGAGCCGCCCTGCGCCGCTCACCCTGGGAGGGTCGATCAGCGTAGATCCCCTCCGCTCGTCCTGAGCTTCCCACCGACGTCGTCGAAGATCGCGGTCTGACGAGCAGCCTTGTCCCGCTCACCCCTGAGCCCCGTCGAAGGGCGCTGGCGCTCGGCCAGGCCCAGGATGAGCGGACTTCGAGATCCTGCGAGCCTGGACGAGCTGTTCGTAGGAGCAGCGCCGGCGCTCGGGCCTGGTCGAGGATGAGCGGGGAGACGGAAGCGCACGCGCTCACTCTGACGAGGCCGGCCGCGGGCACGCACGCAGGCTGGCGCGGAGCCAGGTCTCGAGCGGCGCGTCGGCGTCCACGTGGA
>WYBA01000475.1 GCA_011526095.1 Myxococcales bacterium
CCCGGCGGGCTCCGCCCGACGGGCGGGGCGGCGAGCCCCGTGTGATCGGCGGGGTGGGTCCCGGCGGGCTCCGCCCGACGGGCGGGGCGGCGAGCCCCGTGTGATCGCCGCGGCGAGCCCCGTGTGATCGACTCAGAACGCGTCGCGCAGCAGGATCGTCTCGGCGCGGTCGGCGCCGACCGAGACCATCGTGAACGGCACGCCGGCGAGCCGCTCGATCGCGTCGATGTAGCGCCGCGCCGGATCGGGCAGCGCGTCGATCGTGCGCGCGTCGCCGATCGGCCCCCACCCGGGCCAGCTGGCGTAGACCGGCTCGGCGCGGGCGACGTCGTCGGGATCCTGTGGCAGCTCGTCGAGCTCGCGGCCGTCGAGCTTGTAGGCGACGCACGCCGACACCTCGGGCAGCCCGCCCAGCACGTCGAGCTTGGTCAGCGCCAGGCCATCCATGCCGGACAGCCGCACGCCGAGGCGCAGCGCCGGCAGGTCGAGCCAGCCGCACCGCCGCGGCCGGCCGGTCGTCGCGCCGTACTCGCCGCCGGCCTTGCGCAGGTTCTCCCCGGCGTCGCCGTGCAGCTCGGTCGGGAACGGCCCGCCACCGACGCGCGTCGCGTACGCCTTGGTGATGCCGATGACCTTGTCGATCTTGCTCGGGCCGATGCCGACGCCCTGGCACGCGCCCGCGGCGATCGTCGAGCTCGACGTCACGTAGGGGTAGGTGCCGTGATCGATGTCGAGCAGGCCGCCCTGCGCGCCCTCGAACAGCACGTGCTTGCCGGCGACGATCGCGTCGTGCACCCACCGGCTGGTGTCGCACACGAACGGGCGCAGCCGCTCGCCCGCGGCGAGCGCCTCGTCGACCCACGTCGCCTGATCGCTCGCCGTCGGCGGCGTGCCGCCGAGGTGGAGGATCAGCGGCGACAGCTCGTCGACGTTCTGGGTGACCAGCTCGCGCAGCCGCGCCGGACGGAACAGATCGCGGATCCGCACGCCGCGGCGGGCGACCTTGGCCTCGTACGCCGGGCCGATCCCGCGCCGGGTGGTGCCGATCGCCTTGCGCTGCTCCTCGCGCAGGCCCTCGACCAGCCGGTGGTACGGCAGGATCACGTGGGCGCCCTCGCCCACCTTGAGCTCGCCGCCGGCGAGCAGCCCGCGGTCCTGGCACGCCGCGATCTCCTCGAGCAGCGTCTGCGGATCGACGACCATGCCGTCGCCGAGCACGCACGCCTTGCCGGGGTGCAGGACGCCCGACGGGATCAGGTGGGTGACGAGCTTGCGGCCGCCGATGACGAGCGTGTGCCCGGCGTTGGCGCCGCCGCCGTAGCGAACGACCGCCTCGGCCTTCTCGGCGAGGATGTCGACGACCTTGCCCTTGCCCTCGTCGCCCCACTGCGCTCCGACCACGATGACGACCGACATCTAGATTCTCCTGTGCACGAGCTCGGCGGCCAGCGCGGCCGCGGCGTTGGGATCGAGGGCGATCGCCCGGGTGACGAGGTCTGGCGCCAGCGGCGCGCCGCCGTCGCCGACGACGTGGGCGCTCGCGCCGCCTTCGCCCACGTCAGGCGCCGGCGCGAGCGCGACCGCGACGGTGAACCCGGCGCCGCGCGCGTAGAGCGCGATCTGCTCGTCGGTCTTGCGCGCGCCGAGATCGACCGCGGCGCGCAGCCCGGCGCCGCGCAGCGCCGCCGCCAGGCGGGTGGCGTCGCCGCGGCGCTCGCGCGGCGCGACGATCAGCGCGGCGGGCGGCGCCGGCGGCGCGACGTCCGCGGCGCGCTGGGCGGCGGCGATCTGCTCGATGTCGACCGCGAGGCCGATCGCGCGCGCGGTGCGGCCGTAGCCGCCGACGAGCGTGTCGTAGCGGCCGCCGCGCAGCACCGCGTCGCCCGCGCCGCGGGCGTAGCCGGCGAGGCGCAGGCCGGTGTAGTAGTCGAACCCGCGGACCTCGCCGAGATCGAGCGTGATGCGGTCGTAGATCGCCGCCGGGATCAGCGCGCGCGCTGCCGTGGCCGGGCGAGGTCGCCGGGCCCCACAGCCGGACCAGCGCGTCGGCGAGCGGCCGGTCGGCGGCGGGCAGCGCGGCGGCCGCGCGCGCGACGCCGCCGCGGTCCTTGCGCGCGAGCGCGCGGACCAGCGCGTCGTGCAGCTCGTCGCCGCCGGCGGCGGTCGCCGCGGCGAGCACCGCCGCGGCCGGCGCGACGTGGCCGACGTCGAGCCGGACCTCGCCGACGCCGACGCCGTCCTCCGCGATCGACCCCAGCACCGCGGCGGCGACGGCGAGCGCCTCGGCGTCGCCGTCGGGCGGATCCGCCTCGATCAGCTCGATCCCGGCCTGGAGGATCTCGGCGCGCGACAGCCCGCCGGCGACGCGGTGGACCGCGCCCTCGTAGCACAGCCGCAGCGGCCCGCCGAGATCGTGCATCCGCGTCGCCGCGATCCGCGCGACCTGCGGCGTGAAGTCGGGGCGCAGCGCGACGACCTCGGCCGAACCGGGCTCGACGAACCGGATCGCGGTGGCGCGACCCGCCTCGCCGAGGCCGCGCTCGAGCACGTCGGCGCACTCGTACACCGGCGCGATGATCCGCTGGTAGCCCCAGCGCTCGAACAGCGCCACCAGGCGCTCGGCGATCGCGCGACGGCGCGCGGCCGCGCGCGGCAGGAAGTCGCGGACGCCGGCAGGGAGTCGGACGGGAGAGTGGGTCATGACGGCTCGGGACGGCGCTGGGGCTTGCGGGGTGGGCCCCGCTCCAGGGTGCGACGGTGATGGCCTAGAGCGGATTGTGGACGGGCACGTAGTGGACGCCGAGGCTGGGGAACCGCATGCGCAGCTCGTCGGCGACGCGCTGCGGGCCGAACACCTCGGTCGCGGCGTGACCGGCGGCGATCAGCGTGATCTGCAGCTCGCGCGCGAGCTCGGCGGCGCGCTCGGCGAGCTCGCCGGTGACGTAGACGTCGCAGCCGGCCGCGGCCGCCGCCTCGAGCAGGTCCGACGCGGCGCCCGAGCACACGCCGACCTTGCGCACGACGTCGGGGCCGTGCGGGAACACGAAGTGCGGCGCGGCGCCGGTGCGCGGCGCGCCCGAGCTCGGCCCGACCGCCGCGCCGACCCGCGCGATCGCCTCGGCCCGGGTCACCGGGGCCGACCACGCGCCGGCGAGGCCGAGCAGCGTGCCCTTGACCTCGCCGAACGCCTCGCGCTGCAGGCCCAGGCCGAGCGCGTCGCACAGCCCGACGTTGTTGCCGAGGCGCGCGTGCTTGTCCATCGGCAGGTGGTACGCGGCGAGCGAGATGCCGTGGGCGAGCAGCAGCTTGAGCCGCTGCGCGACCGGCCCGACGACGCGCGGGATCCCGCCGCCCCAGATCAGCCCGTGGTGGACGACGATGAGATCGGCGCCGAGCTCGACCGCGCGCTCGATCACCGCGACCGAGACCGACACCGCGGTGACGATCGTGTCGATCTCGGGCGCGCCCTCGACCTGCAGGCCGTTGGGCGCGTAGTCCTTGAACCGGTCCACCTCGAACGTGCTGTCGAGGAAAGAGACGACGTCTCTGAGGTGGACGGTCATCGGCGCATGGCCCGGTATAGGCGGGGTCGCCGCGGGGTGTCAACGCCCGGGGGGCGCTTGCGCCGGCGGACCGCGATGACGCAATCCGGTTCACGCCGCGCCGTCGCTTGCGCCGGCCCCCGGCCGTGCGATCATCCGGCCCGCACATGCAGCGGATCGTCGTCGACGCGATGGGAGGCGACCACGCACCGGCCGCGATCGTCGAGGGCGCCGCCGAGGCGTCCCTGGCGATCCCGGGGGCCGAGATCATCCTGGTCGGCGACGCGGTCGAGCTGGGCAAGCTGCTGCCGCGGGTGCGCCACGACGGCGCGCGGGTCCGCGTCCACCACGCGCCCAGCCTGATCGAGATGGACGAGAAGCCGGCCGAGGCGCTCGCCGCCAAGCCCGACGCGTCGATCGCGGTCGCCGCCGAGCTGGTCGCCGCCGGCGAGGGCGACGCGCTGGTGTCGGCCGGCAACACCGGCGCCGCGGTGCTCGCCGTGGCGCGGCGGTGGAAGCTGATCCCGGGGGTGCGGCGCGCCGCGCTGGCCTCGGTCTACCCGACCGAGCTGCGCCGCGGCGACAAGGACGATCCGTTCTCGCTGCTGCTCGACTGCGGCGCCACGCTCGACGCCACCGCCGAGGATCTCGTCACGTTCGCGATCATGGGCTCGGCCTACGCGAAGATGATCTCGAAGAACCGCCGGCCGCGGGTCGCCCTGCTGTCCAACGGCACCGAGGCGGGCAAGGGCCCGGCCGCGGTGGTCCGCGCCCACGAGCTGCTGCTCGAGGCGACCGAGCTCAACTTCATCGGCAACGTCGAGGGCCTCGACATCCCGCGCGGCGTCGCCGACGTCGTCGTGTGCTCGGGCTTCGTCGGCAACGTCGTGCTCAAGATGCTCGAGGGCGTGTCCGAGACGATCCTCCGGCTCGGGCGCTACGCCCACAAGCAGAACCTCACCTGGCGGATCGGCCTGGCCGCGCTCAAGCCGGCGCTCGAGCAGCTCAAGAGCGTCACCGACTGGGAGCAGTACGGCGGCGCGCCGCTGCTCGGGCTCGATCACCTGTTCATCAAGGCGCACGGGCGGTCGAGCGCGCGCGCGATCACCAACGCGGTCAAGGTCGCGTCCAAGGCGCTGAGCGGCGATCTGTGCGGGACGATCGCGACGGGGATGCGGGACTTCGCCGACCGCGCGGCGAAGGCGGACATCCGGGCCCCGGGCGACCCCGACGGCAAGGTCGAGGCGCCGACGTGACGCCCGGCGGGCGCGCGCCGCGCCACGTGTTCCGGTGGGATCTCGACAAGACCTACCTGCGCACCGAGTTCGACTCGCTCAAGGATCTGGTCAAGTCGGCGTTCGAGGACCCCGCGGACAAGCAGGCGTACCCCGGCGCGACCGCGATCCTGCGGTCGCTGCGCGCCGCCGACGGCCACCGGATCTGCATCGTGTCCGGCTCGCCGACCCAGATGCGCTCGGTGCTCGCCGCCAAGCTCGCGCTCGACGGCGTCGAGTACGACGAGTTCGTGCTCAAGGACAACCTCAAGAACATCCTGCGCGGGCGGTTCCGCGCGCTGCGCTCGCAGGTGCCGTACAAGCTGCCGGCGCTGCTGGCGAGCCGGCTCGGCACCGCGCCGGCCCCGGCGGAGACGATGTTCGGCGACGACGCCGAGGCCGACGCGATCATCTACAGCCTGTACGCCGACGTCCTCGCCGGCCGCGTCGCGTTCGCGGATCTGGAGCGCGTGCTCGCGGCGGCCCGCGCCTACGACGACGAGGCGCTGCGCACGCTCGACCTCGCGCGGCGCGCGCCCAAGGGCGACGTCGTCCGCCGGATCATCATCCACCTCGACCGCCGCTCGGCGACGATGCCGTTCCGCCGGCTCGGCCGCCGGGTCGTGCCGGTGTTCAACTACTTCCAGGCGGCGCTGGTGCTGTACGCCGACGGCGTGCTGACCGCCCGCCAGGTCGTGTTCGTCGCGCTGGAGATGCTCGACTCGCGCCAGTTCGAGCTGGGGACGCTGGCGACGTCGATGCAGGACCTGGTGCGCCGCGGCCGGCTCGAGCGCGACATCGCCCTGCGGCTGGCCGACGAGGCCGCCGAGGCGGCGGCCGCTGGCGCCCTGGCCGGCCGCGACGGTCTGCCCCCGTTCCACACGATCTCCCAGCAGTTCCGCGAACGTCTGCGCCAGCTCGGCGGGTCGGCGACCGGGGCGTGGATCGGAGGGGTCGACGAGCCCCTCGACTACGTCCGCCTGGTCGACGAGGAGCACGCCCGCCGGCGCGAGCGGCGGCGCGACGGCCACCGGTGACCCCGGCGGGGTGACCCGGGCTCACCGGCCCGTCCCCGTGGTGCGACGGCCGTCACCTACGTTCGGCGGGGCGAGATCTTGCCGCCCCCGGATCACAGGCTCGACAGCCCATGTCAGCGCCCGACGCTGCGGAATTCTCCGTCACTCCGTAGAGTTCCCGTGATCGACCCATGCAGGGGACCGGGAGACACGCCCCAGGTGCGAAGCGGACCGCGCGCGCGGTGGGCGCGTGCGCGCTCGCGTCGGCGCTGATCGGGCTCGTCACCGCCGGCGCGTGCGGCGGCGATCCGCCGATCGATCCCGACGCCGCGGAGCTGCCCCCCGACGCGGGCTCGATGCCCGACGCGCCGGACATCATCTATCCCGCGTGCCGCGAGGTCGAGGATCCGGTCGCGACGATCGTCGCGCTGCCCGCGCTCCACGCCGGCGATCTCGACGGCGCCGGCGCGGACATGACGAGCCCGACCGGGTGCGACGTCGTCGACGCGCCGTTCGGCATCGCCACCGCCGGCGTCGACGCGGTCTACCGCGTCGACGGGCTGGTCCCCGGCACGACCTACGTCGTGCGGCTGTCGAGCGCGAGCGACCTGGGGTTCTACGTCGTCACCGGGTGCTCGACCTCGACCGGCCCGGCCGGCAACGAGTGCATGCTGTTCGTCGACGCCACCGTCGACGGCGCCGAGGTCGGCACGTTCGAGGCGCCGGCGCTGGGCGGCGGCGGCGACGAGGTGCCCGTCTACCTCGTCGTCGACTACTACGCGACCGGCGCGCCGCCGTACGGCGACTTCACGCTCGAGCTCTACGAGCGCGAGTGCGAGACCTCCGGCGAGTGCGGCGGCGCGGAGCCGGTGTGCCGCGACGGGCGCTGCGCCGGGTGCGCCAGCGACTTCGACTGCGACAGCCCGCTGCTGCCGCTGTGCGACGTCGACACCGCCGCGTGCGTCGGCGGCTACGCCGCGTGCACCGGCGACGACGCCGCGCGCGAGCAGGGCGACGACGGCCCGGCCGGCGCGACCCCGCTGGCCTCGGGCGTGCCCGTGACCGGCGCGATCTGCGACAACCCCGCCGCGGAGCGCGACTTCTTCCGGTTCACCGTCGACACGCCGGGCGAGCACTGGCGGGTCGAGCTCGACTGGCCGAGCTTCGTCGACCTCGACGTGATCGTGTTCTCCGCCGCGGGCGACGAGCTCGGGCTGTCGTACTACGAGCACCCGGAGCGGATCGACCTCACGTACCTGCCGGCCGGCGATTACTACGTCGGCATCGACTTCTTCGGCGCCGGGACCACGACCACCTCGGTGCCGTACGAGGTCACCGCGACGCGGCTCGGCACCGGCGCGTGCGACGGCCCCGCCGACTGCGCCCAGACCTACCGCAACCAGATCTTCCGCGGCGACTGTGTCGCGGGCGCGTGCGAGCCGATCGACGGGCTGGGGCAGCGTACCCCGGGCCAGCGCTGCGACTCGGACTCGGACTGCACCCCTGACGCCAACTGCGCCAGCTTCTTCTTCACCTCGGACGCCGACACCCGCATGGTGTGCGGCAGCTACTGCGACGTCGACGCCGACTGCGCGGGCCTCGGCGACGACTTCGTGTGCACGACGTACCTGGTCGAGAACTTCTGCGTCCAGAAGTGCACCGAGGACGATCACTGCCCCACCCTGCCCAACACCACGCCGACGACGCTGCCGTGGCTGCGGCTGGACTGCCAGCTCACGACCGGGCGCTGCCTGCCGCCCTGAGGCGCGCACGCGCCTGAACATCCGCGCCGGCCCCGAGCTACCCACCGACACCCCGGCGCTCGCCCCGCGCGGCGCTAAGATGGCGGCGATGCTCGCACAGCCGGACGACCAGGCACGCGTGGTCGTCGCCGGCCGGTACGAGCTGGGCGACGTCATCGGCTCGGGCGGCATGGGCATCGTCCACCGCGCGCGCGACCGCCACACCGGCGGGGCGGTCGCCGTCAAGGCGATGCGCGGCGACGACGTCGAGCACCTGCTGCGGTTCAAGAACGAGTTCCGGCTGTGCGCCGACCTGCACCACCCGAACCTCGCCCGGCTGGGGGAGCTGGTCGAGTGGAACGACGGGCTGTACATCGCGATGGAGCTGGTCGAGGGCGAGGACCTGATCAGCCACGTCCGGCCGCCGCGCTGGGTCGGCGCCCCGCCGGATCGCACACCGACCGGGCCGGGGACGCGCGCGCGCCGCGCCCGCACCCCCGCGCCCGTCGCCGTCGAGGAGCTCGAGGTCGACGCGCCGCTCGGCCTCGCCTACGACGAGCCGAGGGTGCGGGCCGCGTTCGCGCAGCTCGCCACCGGGCTCACGGCGCTGCACGACGCCGGCGTGCTGCACCGCGACCTCAAGCCCAGCAACGTGCTCGTGACGCCGGCCGGCCGCGTCGTGATCCTCGACTTCGGCCTCGCCGTCCGCCACGCCGAGGGCCGCCAGCTCGGCGACGTCGTCGCCGTCGGCAGCGCCGCGTACATGGCGCCGGAGCAGGCCGCGTCGCGCCCGGTCGGCCCCGCCGCCGACTGGTTCGCGTTCGGCGTCATGCTGTACGAGGCGCTGACCGGCCGGCTGCCGTGGGACGGCGAGGCCTCGGCGCTGCTCGCCGCCAAGCTGACGCGCGACGCGCCGTGGGTCACCGCGTTCGCGCCGGCCGCGCCGCCGGATCTGGCGGCGCTCGCCGACGAGCTGATCCGGCGCGATCCGGCGGCGCGGCCGCGCGCGCCGTCGGTGCGCCGGCGCCTGGCGCTGGTCGAGCGCGGCCCCGGCCGGCTCGCGCCGACCGAGCCAGGCGTCCCGGCCATCGCCGCGCTGGTCGGGCGGGACGCCGAGCTCGCCGCGCTCGACGCGGCGTTCGCGGCGGCCCAGCGCGCCGGCCGCGTCAGCTTGCTCGTCGGCGAGTCGGGCCTGGGCAAGAGCGCGGTGATGACCCACGCGCTGGCCCGGCTGCGCGCGGCGGTGCCGGCGCTGATCGTGCTGGAGTCGCGGTGCCGCGAGCGCGAGGCGCTCGCGTTCAAGGCGCTCGACGGCGCGGTCGATCAGCTCGCGCAGTGGCTCGCCGCGGCGCCGGCGACCGAGCGGGCCGCGGTGCTGCCGGCGCGCCGGGACCGGCTCGCCCAGCTGTTCCCCGCGCTGGTCGCGGTGCCGGAGCTGGGGGCGGCGCTCGCCGCGGCGCCGCCGATCACGGACCTGGCGCAGGCGCGGCGCGACGCGTTCGACAGCTTCCGCGCGATGATCGCCCGGCTCGCCGAGCGGTCCCCGGTCGTGCTGGCGATCGACGATCTCCAGCACGCCGATCCCGACAGCGTCGAGCTGCTCGAGCACCTGCTCGAGCCCGACGTCGCGCCGCCGCTGTGGCTGGTCGCGACCGCCCGCCCGTGCGCGATCGTCGACGGGCTGCGCGCGCGCGCCGCGGCCGGGAGGATCGTCGAGGTCGAGGCCTGCGAGCTCGCGCCGCTGGGCGAGGCGGCGAGCCGCGCGCTGGTCGCCGCGTCGCTCGCGGTCGCGCGCGGCGGGCCCGATCGCCTCGACGACGTCGTCGCCGCCGGCGGCGGGCACCCGGGGCTGCTGCTCGAGCTGGTGCGCGCGGTCACCGATCCGGCCGCGCCGCCGACGACGCTGTCGCGCGACGTCGACGAGCTGCTGCGCCGGCGGGTCGAGCGCCTGCCGCTGGCCGCGCGCGAGCTGCTCTACCTCGTCGTCGCCGAGGGCGGGCCGCTGCCGCTCGCGGTCGTCGCCGCCGCCGCGACCGACGGCGATCTCGGCGCGCTGCGCCAGCAGCTCGATCCCCTCGTCGCGGCCCGGCTCGCGGTGATCAGCGGCACCGGGCCAGCCGACACGATCGAGCCCTACCACGACCGGATCACCGACGCGATCCGCGCCGAGCTCGATCCGTGGGCGCTGCGCCAGCGCCACGAGGAGCTGGCGCGCGCGCTCGAGGCCGCGCGCCCCGCGATCGACCCGACGCGGGTGCTGCGCCACTGGCAGGCCGCGGGCCGCGACGACGAGGTGCGGCGGCTCGCGCCCGCCGCGGCGGACCGCGCGTTCGCCGCGCTCGAGCTGCGCCGCGCGGCGCGGCTGTACCGGCTGGCGCTCGCCGGGCCGGTGCCGCCGGCCGAGGCGCTGCGGCTGCGCACCGCGCTGGGCGACGTGTCGGCGGTGTTCGGCGACGGCGAGAAGGCGGCCGAGGCGTACCTCGCCGCGGCCGAGCTCGCCGCGACGGTCGAACCGGCGGCGAGGGCCCGGCTGCGCCGCCGCGCCGCCGAGCAGCTGATCGCCGCCGGGAAGATCGGCGAGGGGATGGCCCGGCTCGACGAGATCCTGGCGGAGGCCGGGATGGCGATGGCGCGCACCCCCCAGGCGGCGGTCGCGCGGATGGCGTGGGCGCAGGCGCGGCTGTGGTGGCGCCGGCGACGACCGGCCGGCCCGGGCGCGGACGCCGCGGGCGCCGCGCGCGCCACCGGCGGCGGCGCCGCCGCCGGCACCGACGAGCGGATCGCCGCGTGCTGGACCGCGGCGGTCGGGCTGTCGACGATCGACACCGTGCGCGGGGCGGAGTACCAGGCGCGCCTGCTCCGGCTCGCGCTCGACCGCGGCGATCCGTCGACCTTGTGCCGCGCGCTCGCGCTCGACGCGATCTACGTCGGCGCCGCGGGCGAGGCGGCGCGCGACCGCGCCGACGAGGTCCTGGCGCGCGCGCGCGGCTTCGCCGACACCACCGGCGCGCCCGGCGATCGCGCGTGGGTGACGCTCGGCGAGGCCGGGCTGGCGTGGCTGCGCGGCGAGTTCGTCCACACCGCCGCCGCCGCCGCGGACGCCGGCGAGCAGTTCGCCGCGGTCCCGGGCGCGACGTGGGAGCGCCGCACCGTGCGCGTGTTCGAGATCTACGCCCGCTACTTCTCGGGCGAGCTCGACGCGTTCGCGCGGCTGATGGCGCAGTCGCTGCGCGACGCCGCGCAGGCCGGCGACCGCTACACCGCGGTGCAGCTCCGGCTCGCCCACGCCAGCGCGTGGTGGCTGATGCAGGACGACCCGGCGGCGTCTCGCGCCCACGCCGACCGCGCGATCGCGGAGTGGGCGGCGCCGCGCCACCAGTTCCAGCACAACTACCACAAGGTCGCGCTCACCCAGGCCGCGCTCTACGAGGGCGACGGCGCGGCGGCCCACGCCCACGCGGTCGAGGCGTGGCGCCGGGCGCGCGCGGCGCGGATGTTCCGGGTCGAGCACACGGCGATCAACCTCGGGATCCTGCGGGCGCGGGCGGCGATCGCCGCGGCGACCGCCCCCGACGCCGCGCCGGCGCTGCGCCGGCGCCGGCTGGCCGAGGCGACCGACGCCGCCGACGCCGTCGCGCGCCTGCCCGCGACGTGGAGCCGGGGCCTCACCGCGATGATCCGCGGCGCCGTGGCCGGCGCGCACGGCGACCGCGACGGCGCGATCACCGAGCTGGCGGTGGCCGAGGTCCACCTCGAGCGCGCCGGCATGCGCGCCTACGCCTGGGCCGCCCGCGCCCGCCGCGGCGCGCTGCTCGGCGGCGACACCGGCGCGCTGCTGGTCGCGCGCAGCCACGCCGAGCTGGTCGCGGTCGGCGTCCGCCGCCCCGATCGCATGATCGCGATGATCCTCCCCGGCGCGTAGCCGCGCCGCGCCCGCGCCCGGTCGCCGGGGCTACGCCAGCACGCCGCGCAGCGCGACGGCGATCAGGTCGTTGACGACCTCGTCGACCGGCGGCGACGCCTCGGCGGTGACGACGTACTCGATCACGCCGCGCACCGTCCCGAGCAGCGCCGCGGCGGTGACGTCGATGTTGCACGGGCGCACCAGCTTCAGCTCCAGGCCGTGGTGCAGCGCCACGCGGATCACCTTGCGCACGTCCTCGAAGAACACCTCGGCCCGCGCCGCGGCCTCGGCCTCGGGCGCCTTGGCCCCGGTGAGCAGCAGCGTCGCGAGCAGCCGGTCGCCGAGGACGTAGTCGAGGACGCGGACCAGCCCCTCGCGCAGCTGGACGTACGGCGGCGGCGCGTCGGGGCCGACGTCGATCCGCGTGATCCGCGCGCGCAGCCCGGTCATCGCCTGATCGAGCAACGCGTCGAACACCGCCGCCTTGCTCTCGAAGTACAGGTAGAACGTGCCGCGCGCGATCCGCGCGCGCTCGATGATCGCGTTGATCGACGCCTCGTGGTAGCCGGACTCGAAGAACACCTGCTTGGCGGCCTCGAGGATCTGGCGGCGACGCGCCTCGCGCGCCTCGCCGGCGGCGACCGACGCGGGGCTGGGCGCGGATCCTCCGCCGGGGCCGCTCGCGCGCGCCACCGTCACCCGCCCTTCCGCGACTGGTACGCCACGATCGCCCGCTCGATCTGGGTGTAGACGCGCCGGTAGCCGACGCGCTCCTCGACGACGCGCCCGTCCTCGCAGTGCCGCGCGATCTCCGCCTCGAGCGCGCGCGCGAACGGCGCGGCGTCGGCGTAGAGGTTGATCTCGTCGTAGACGCCGTGCGACAGGCGCGTGAAGTTCGCCGAGCCGATGTCGACCCAGCGGTGGTCGATCACGACGATCTTCGAGTGCACCATCCGGGGCAAGAGGACGATCGTGAGGTTCTGGGGCGCGCCGGTCGTGCGCAGCAGGACGTCGCACGTCGCGCGGTTGAGGTTGCCCAGGACGTCAGCGTGCCACGCCGTGACCAGCGTGACCTCGACGCCGCGCTGGACCGCGCGCGCCAGCGCCTGGGTGAACCGCGCGTCGCCCATGTACGCCATCTCGACCGTGAGCGACTCGCGCGCGGCGTCGATCAGGGCGAGGCGGTGCGTCGCCATCGGGCAGGTCTTCTTGCGGTGCGCCTCGCGGCTGTGCACGAGGAAGTCGATGCCGCGCGACGGGTCGAACTCGTCGAGCCCCGCCATCCGCTCGCGCAGCCGCGCGACGTGCTCGGCGCCGTCGAGCTCGATCATCACGTCGACCCACTCGTGGCGGTGGTTGTCGCCGATGCCCATCGAGCCGAGGATCAGCTGGGCCTCGTCGATCACGAACACCTTGGAGTGATCGAACCGCTTCTTGTCGTGCTCGACGACGATGTTGGGGTGGTCGAGGATCGCCTGCGCCACCGGGTTCGGGCGCTGCTTGAACGAGCCCGGCGCGCGGAACACGCGCCCGAGGAACCACGCCTGGACGCCGCGCACCGGATCGACGCGCTTGTGGAAGAAGCTCTGCTTGTTGCCGCCGGCGTACTCGTAGACCGCGGCGATCTTGTCCTTGTGGACGTGGACCTTCACCCCGCGATCGGCGGCGGCGAGCAGCGCCTCGCCGAGCAGGTTGCCGGCCTCGTCGTCGCGCCACAGAAAGGCGCGGATCTCGACCGACGACCGCGCGCGGTGGATCCGCTCGAGGATCGCCGGGAACGACCGCTCGCCGGTGCCGAGCACCCGCGGGTTGGACTCGGCGCCGACCAGCGGCACCGAGGCGGCCTGCAGGTCGTACGGCGCGGGCAGCGCCAGCGGCTCGTCGGCCGACGCCTCGGCGCCCCCGGCCTCGTCCTCCGACCGCCCGGTCAGGGCGGGCACGGCCACCGGCCGGCGGGCCCGCCGCGGCACCAGGCCGGACAGGACCCGGGGCCATGGCCTGGGTCGGGGCTTGGTACCGCGTGGGCTCATGCCGGGTCGACCGGTGGTAGCCCAACGCCACCGGCACCGCAAGGTGCGCGCGTTACAGCCGGCCCGAGATGGCGATCAACGGCAAGGGGAGCGCCTCGGCGTCGCCATGCTCGACGCCGACGACCAGTCCGAGATCCGCCGAGAGCCGCCGCCCGGCGTAGCGGATCCCGCCGTAGCCGAGCAGCAGGCGGTCGTCCTCGTCCTCGCCGAGCACCGCGGCGTCGACGACCGCCTTCAGGCGGCCACCGCCCGTGACCAGCGAGCCGCCCAGCACACCGTGCAGGGCCGTGGCCGGGTTGCCCACGTCGTCGTACGTGTCGCCCTCGGGGACGACCGTGAGGTGGCCGCTGATGACGGTGTTGCACGTGGCCCCGTCGACGCAGTGGCTGAGCACCGCGGACCACGCCGTCGTCCGCTCGCCGTCGATCTCGATGAACGCGGCCTGGGCCGCGAGCGCCGTCCGCTCGCCGCGCAGGATGCCGACCTTGGCGACGAACAGCGCGCCGCCGTCGTCGTCGGCCGCGAAGCAGTCCTCGCAGTCGCCGTCGAGGCCCTCGGCGGTGAACGTGGTGCCGACCGAGAGCTGGACCCGATCGGTGAGGCCGAAGCCGATCGACGCGGTGCCCGCCACCGGCGCGATCGGCGACATCCAGCCGAAGGTGACCTTGCCGCGCGGCGCGGTCACGGCGGTGGGCGAGAGGTAGGCGCGGCCGGCGGCGGCGTCGCGGTCGCGGAACCCGGCCAGGCCGGCGCCCGACACGGGCGGCGCGGCCGGCGCCTCGGGCAGCGCCGGCTCGTAGGAGCCCGGGCCACCGTACGCCACGCGATCGGCGGCCCCTCGGGAATCCACGACGTCGGTGTCGCGGTCGCCGTCGTTTTCCGAGCCCGCCACGACCGGCGCGGCGGGCTCGTCGACCGGCGCCGCGGCCGCGATCGCGGGGATGGAGATGATGAGCAGGGCGGGCGCGAGGTAGACGGGCGGGTTGCGGAAGGCCATGGGAGCGACGTTCAGCAAGGCCCGTGCCGCCCGCCGCTCGCGGTCGGCCCGCGGGGCGGATCTCGTTTCGTTCTGCAACGACGCTGCGAACAGGAACGCGGCATCGTTGCGATCGTCACCCTGCCCTGTACATGATTCCGCGCGGTTGCGGCCCGCTGCGATGGCCAGCCGGTTGCTATTGCCGGGGAGTGCCATGAGCGAAGTTCGCCTGGTCGGCATCAGCAAGCACTACGAGGGCTCGGGCGCGGCGCGCCCTGCCCTCGAGCGCCTCGACCTCACCATCCCGTCGGGGGAGCTCGTCGTCCTGGTCGGCCCCTCGGGGTGCGGCAAGTCGACGACGCTGCGGATCGTGGCCGGCCTGGAGGAGCCCACGACCGGCCAGGTGCTGATCGACGACCGCGACGTGACGCGCGTGGCACCGGCGCAGCGCGACATCGCGATGGTGTTCCAGAGCTACGCGCTCTACCCGCACATGACGGTGTTCGAGAACCTCGCCTTCGCGCTGCGCATCCGCAAGCTCGCCGACGCCGAGATCCGGCGCCGGGTCGAGGAGGTCGCGCGGTCGCTCGAGATCGAGGCCTACCTCGACCGCCGCCCGCGCGCGCTGTCCGGCGGGCAGCGCCAGCGCGTCGCGATCGGCCGCGCGGTCGTGCGCCAGCCCGCGGTGTTCCTGTTCGACGAGCCGCTGTCCAACCTCGACGCCAAGCTGCGCGGCGACATGCGGCGCGAGATCGCGCGGATCCACCAGCTGACGCAGACGACGTCGATGTACGTCACCCACGATCAGGTCGAGGCGATGACGCTCGCCGACAAGATCGTGGTGCTCAAGGACGGCACGATCCAGCAGGTCGGCTCGCCGATGGAGATCTACGACGCGCCGGCCAACCGGTTCGTCGCCGGGTTCTTCGGCACGCCGACGATGAACTTCCTGCCGGCGCGGGCCGAGCGGGTCAACGGCCACCTAGCGGTGCGCGGCCAGGGCTTCGAGCTCGCGGTCGACGCCGCGGCCACCGCGTCGCCCGCCGCCGGCGACGTCACCCTCGGGATCCGGCCCGAGCGGGTCACGCTCGACGAGCGGCCGACCGCGGTGCCGCTCGCGGCGCGGGTCGAGCTGCGCGAGGTGCTCGGGGCGGAGGTCGTCTTGCACCTCGGCTCGCCCGCCGGCGAGCTGACCGTGCGCGCCGACGCCCGCGCCGCGGCGCGGCCGGGCGACGCGCTGACCGTGTGGCTCGACCCGGGCGCGGTCCACCTGTTCGACGGACGGTCGGAGCAGCGGCTGTGATCGGCCGACGCCTCGCCCTCGCCGCCGCGCTCGCCGCGGCGGCCGCGGCCGCGCCGGGCTGCTCGCCCGAGCGCGAGGGCGGGGTCGTGCTGTGGCACACGTACACCAACGGCGAGCGCGCCGCGCTCGAGCAGCTCGCCGAGGAGTGGAACCGCGACCACCCCGACCGCGGGCTGACCCTCGTCGCCGTCCCGTACGACGCGTTCGCCGACAAGCTGACGTCGGCGATCCCCAACGGCAACGGCCCCGACCTGTTCATCTACGCCCACGACCGGATCGGGGCGTGGGTCGACGCCCGGCTGATCGAGCCGGTCGAGTTCTGGGTCGACGACGAGCTGGCCGACCGGTTCGATCGCGGCGCGCTGCTGCCGCTGGCGTACGAGGGCTCGCTGTGGGGCCTGCCGCTCGGCACCAAGTCGCTCGCGCTGTTCTACCGCACCGATCTGGTCGCGACGCCGCCGCGCACGACCGACGAGCTGCTCGCGCTCGCGCCCGCGGCGCGCGCCGCCGACCGCTACGCCCTCGCCTACGCCAACACCGAGCTCTACGGCCACGCGCCGTGGCTGTTCGGCTACGGCGGCGCGGTGTTCGACGACGCCGGCGAGCTCGACCTCGCGACCGCCGAGGCGGCCGCGGCCGGCGCGTTCGCCCGCACGCTCGTCGCCGACGGCGTCGTCCCGGCCGACGCCAGCGTCCAGCTGGTCGCGACCCTGTTCAACGAGGGCAAGGCGGCGATGGCGCTGTCGGGGCCGTGGTTCATCGGCGACATCGCCGACGGCGTGCCGTGGCAGGTGACGACGATGCCGGTGGTGTCGGCGACCGGCGAGGTCGCCGCGCCGTTCCTGTCCGCCGAGGGCGTCCTGATGTCGGCGCGCGCGCGCGACAAGGAGGCCGCGTTCGCGGTGATGGATCACCTCACCAGCGACGGCGCCGCGATCGTCCGCGCGCGCCGCGCCCAGCAGGTGGTGGCCAACCGCGCCGCCTACCTCGAGCCCGACATCGGCGACGATCCGGTGCTGTCGACGTTCCGCGCGCAGTCCGCGCACACCGTGCCGATGCCGGCGTCGCCGACGATGCGCGCGGTGTGGCGCCCCTACATGATCGCGCTGCAGGAGATCCTGCGCGGCGCCGACCCGGGCGACGCGCTGCGCGGGGTCGAGCACGAGGTGCGGACGGGGCCATGACGCGCGCCGACTCGATCGCCCCGCGCGCGGCCACCGCCGCGCCGCGGCACCGCGCGCAGCTGCGCGACTGGGCCGTCGCCACCGCGCTGGCGCTGATCGTCGCGTCCGCGGCGTTCTTCGTCCACCGCAACCGCGAGTTCCGCGAGCGCGAGGAGCACCGCGCGCACGCCGCGGCGGTCGCGGTCGCGCGCGGCGAGCCGCCGGTGTCGCCGGTCGACGCCGCGGGCGTGGTCTCGCCGGCGACGCCGTCGCCGCGCTACCCGTTCCTGCGCCAGCGGACGTTCCAGCCGGTGGGCGAGGCGGCGCCGCGCGCGCTCGGCGGGCCGTGCGCGCCCGCGCTCGACAAGCTGGTCTACGACGCGGCCACGCGGTTCGACGCGACCGGGCCGTTCAAGGGCTTCCTCCCCGACGGCTCGGGCCGCGTCGTCGCCGCGGTCGCGGCGCCCGGGACACCCGGCGGCGTCGCGGTCGCGGTGTCGACGCCGCCGTCGGGCCCCGAGCCCTACCCGTGGCTGACGTTCGTCGGGCTGATCGGCCTCGGCGGCGTGATCGCGGCGGCGGGCGCGCTGCTCGGCGCGTGGCGGCGCCCCACCCTGCTCGCGCTCGGCGCGAGCGGGCTCGCGGTGCCGACGCTGTTCTGGACCGGGCCGTGGCCCGCCGCGATCATCGTCGGGCTGACCACGCTCGTCGCGACCGCCTCGGCGCGCGGCGCGACCGACCGCTGGGCCGAGGCGCTCCGCGCCCACCGGGTGGCGCTGGCGTTCCTGGCGCCGGCGGCGATCGCGATGGCGATCCTGGTCGCGACCCCGTTCATCGCCGGGCTGGTGCTCGGGTTCTACGACCACGACGCCGGGTCGTGGACGTTCGTCGGGCTCGACAACTTCGGCCACATCCTCAGCGGCGGCGGCAAGGGCTTCGACGACCCGGGCAACTTCTGGTTCGTGCTCGGCGTGACGGTGGCGTGGACCGCGGTCAACGTCGTGCTCCACGTCGCGCTCGGCGTCGCGCTCGCGCTGCTGCTGCGGCAGCCGTGGCTGCGCGGCAAGGGCGTGTTCCGCATGCTGCTGATCCTGCCGTGGGCGATCCCGAACTACATCACCGCGCTGATCTGGAAGGGCATGTTCCAGAGCCAGGACGGCGCGATCAACTCGCTGCTCGACTACGCCGGCCTGGGCGGCGACGTGTCGTGGTTCTCGTCGTGGTCGACGGCGTTCACCGCCAACGTCGTGACCAACACGTGGCTGGGCTTCCCGTTCATGATGGTCGTCGCGCTCGGCGCGCTCGAGTCGATCCCGCGCGATCTCTACGAGGCGGCCGAGGTCGACGGGGCGTCGCCGCTGCAGCGGTTCTGGCACGTCACGCTGCCGCACCTGCGCCCGGCGCTGGGCCCGGCGGTCGTGCTCGGCTCGATCTGGACGTTCAACATGTTCAACGTGATCTTCCTGGTGTCGCGCGGCGAGCCGGGCGGATCGACCGACATCCTCGTCACCCAGGCGTACCGCTGGGCGTTCGAGCGCGACGAGTACGGGATGGCCGCGGCGTACGCGACCCTGATCTTCCTCATCCTGCTGCTGTGGACGGTGTTCGGCACCAAGGTCACGCGCAAGGAGGGCACGCCATGAGCGCCGCGTCCCCCGCCGGCACCCGCCGCCCGTCCGTCCTGGCCCAGGTCGCGACCTACGCGGCGCTGCTGGTCGTGACGATGGCGGTGCTGTACCCGGTGCTGCTGGTCTGCAAGAAGGCGTTCGAGCCGGGCCGGCAGTTCGCGCTGTCGGCCTCGCCGATGCCGCGCGATCTCACGCTCGATCACTTCCGCGATCTCGCCTCGGCCGAGGGCCCGCACGGCGAACTGCTGTTCCTGCGCCACGCGCTCAACTCGCTGGTCGCGGCGCTCGCGACCACGGTCGTCGGGGTCGTGCTGTCGTGCACCGCCGCCTACGCGCTGTCGCGGTTCCGGTTCCCCGGCCGGCGCGCCGGGCTCACCACGTTCCTCGTCGTGCAGATGTTCCCGGCGTCGATGTTGCTGCTGCCCTTGTACGTGCTGCTCGACCGGATGGGGATGCTCAACTCGCTCGTCGGCCTGGTGCTGGTCTACGCGACCACGGCGATCCCGTTCTGCGTGTGGACGCTCAAGGGCTACTTCGACTCGCTGCCCAAGGAGCTCGAGGAGGCGGCGCGCATCGACGGCGCCGGCCCGTGGCGCGTGTTCTTCACGATCATGCTGCCGCTGGCGCGCCCCGGCATCGCGGTGACCGCGCTGTTCTCGTTCATGACCGCGTGGAACGAGTTCATCATGGCCTCCACCTTCATGACCGACGAGACGCGCTACACCCTGCCGGTGCTGCTGCAGTCCTCCGTCGGCCAGTACTCCGCCGACTGGGGCCTGTTCGCCGCCGGCGCGATCGTCACCAGCCTCCCCGTCATGGCGCTGTTCTACGTCCTGCAGCGCTCCCTCGTCGGCGGCCTGACGAGCGGCTCGGTCAAGGGCTAGCCAGTGCGGGTGCGCCGGCGTGGGTGATTCCGGATCCCGGGCGCGATCGTTCGGGTGACCGCGAACGCGCGCGGCTGCCTCGCGCGCGGGTGGGGCCCGCGGGTTCGGCGCGGTCGCACCTACCTTCGGTCGGGGACCTGGTGCCTGCACCAGCGTTCTGCTCCGCTGCCTCCACCTACCGCGCGAAGCCCGCGCCTTTCCACCCGCGGACCCCACCCTGGCGCGCGGGCGCGCCGCGCGCTGACGTTCCGCCACCAACCGAGGACGTTCCGCCGATCAGCGGTAGGCTCGGCGCGTGCTGCGACTGCCCCTGCTCGCTCTCGGCGCCCTCGGGATGCCCGTGTTGCTCGCCCTGTCGCTCGCGGTGCTGGGCGCGCAGTGGCGGACCGGCGAGCCCGTCGACTCGGTGTTCGGCTTTCTCGCGATCGCCGGCGCCCTGGTGATGGTGGTCCTCGGCCTGATCCGCTACCGCGCGCGCCTCGACCCGAGCACGACCCTCCTCGCCCGCTCCGCGCGCAAGCTCCCGCTCCTCATGATCCCCGGCGCGCTCCTCGGCGCCGTCGGCGGCGCACTCCTTCACCTGGAGCTGGTCGGGCGCGCCGAGGCCCGGCGCCTCGAGCTCTCCCGCAGCATCTGCCACGAGCTGAAGCTCCGGGACGCTCGCTGCCCGCTCGCGGCCGACGCGTGCCTGCCACGTCCACTTCCCTCCCAGCCTCGGCCGGAGGAC
>WYBA01000476.1 GCA_011526095.1 Myxococcales bacterium
CCGGTTCCCGGACCCTCCGCGGCGATCGCTCGAGCATCGAGGCGCCGGGCCCCGACCTGGCCCGGCGCCGGGGTTCGCGATCTCCCGGGCGGTCGGGGGGCGCGCGCCCCGCCACGGCGCCTGGCACCGCCGCGCCGCCGCCGTCTCGCGCGTCCGCGGTGGGCTCGTCGGGCTGGCGCTCGCAGCCGCCCGCGCACCTGGGGCCTCAACGGTGCGCGGCGACGCGAGCCACGACTGTCGCCATCGCCGCGCGCGCCTTCCTCGTCGTCGACGCATTCTGCGCAGCCCTCTGATCTGAGCCTGTCGAAGGAACTCGGCGATCCTGCGGGCTTGGGCGGCTGTTCGTCAGGAGCCGCCGCCCGTCGCTTCGCACCGTCCGCTGGCGCTGGCTGGCTCGGGGCGAGCGGAACTGACACGCCTTGCCCTATCTGCCCAGCATTGGGCCTCGCGCGCCTGCTGACAGCCGGCTGACACGGGGTCGCGGCAGAGTGGCGCCATGGAGACACCCATGACCCGCCTCGGCTTCGTCCTGCTCTACACCCGCGACGTCCCCGCCAAGCTCGCCTTCTACGAGCGCGCGTTCGGCGTCGAGCGCGCGTTCGTCAGCGCCGAGGGCACCTACGCCCAGGTCAAGGGCGAGCTGCCGCTCGGCTTCGTCCAGGAGGGCTTCGCGCGCGCGAGCGGCGCGGCGTTCACGCCGTCGCGGCCGGACGCGCCGCCCGCCGGGATCGAGATCGGCTTCGTGTTCGACGACGTCGCGGCTGCGTACCGGCGCGCGGTCGACGCGGGCTGCGTCGCGCTCAAGCCGCCGGCCGAGACGCCGTGGGGCCAGATCGTCGCCTACGTGCGCGACGACGACGGCGTGCTGGTCGAGCTGTGCACGCCGTGGTCGGTTTGACTGGTCCCGGGCCGCGCACCGCACCCGTGGCGGCCGCGGTAGGGTCGGCGACGTGAAGCGGCTCACCCGCCTCGTCTCGATGGCGCTGCTGGTCTCGGCGCGGCGCCGCCTCACCGCCGAGGACCTCGCGACGCACTTCGGGATCAGCCTGCGCACGGTCTACCGCGACGTCGCGGCGCTCGAGGAGGCCGGGTTCCCGGTCGTCGGCACCGCCGGCGACGGCTACACGCTGCCGGCGACGGCGCAGGCGCGGCCGCTCGCGTTCGATCCCGAGGAGGCCGAGGCGCTCGTGCTCGCGGCGCGCGTGCTCGAGGGCGCCGCGGGCGACCTCGGCACGCCGCTGCGCTCGGCGCTCGCCAAGCTCGAGGCGTCGCTGCCGGCCGAGGCGGTGCGCCGGCTCAAGGATCACCGCCGCGCCGTCGCGATCCCCGACGGCGTGCAGGCGTCGTTCGGGCCGCTCGGCCTGCTGCTCGACGCGATCCACCACCGCCGCGTCGTCCACATCCGCTACGCCGGGCTCGCCCGCGGCGCGGACACCGAGCGCGACGTCGAGCCGATCGGCCTGGTCCGGCTCGGCGCGTGGTGGCTGGTCTCGGCCTACTGCCGGCTGCGCGGCGACCTGCGCGCGTTCCGCTCCGACCGGATCCGCGACGCCGCGCTGACCGGTCAGACGTTCGAGCCGCGCGACGGGATGACGATCGATGACATCGTCCGTCGCGAGCGCCGCGCGGGCGACGCGCCGCAGACCTGACCGCGCCGGTGGTGTATGCCTGCCGCATGCGCCCGGGAGACCTGTTGCTGTGCCTTGCCCTCGCCACGTCCGCCTGCGGTGGCGCAGGCGACGACCTCGACGCGCCGATCGACGGCGGCTCGAGTGGCGACCCGGCGCCGTTGTCCGACGCGAGCCCGTGCCCGCGCACGCCGGCCGACGCCGACCGCCCGCGCAAGGTCGTCGTCTCGCACCCGTACACCTCCGACGGTGATCCTGCGACGCGCTACCGCGTGCTCGACCTCGCCGAGAACGGCGTGCTCACGACGACCGCCACCTCGTTCGAGATGGGCCGCAGCTTCTCGGGCGAGATCGTGTTCACCCCCGACGGCGAGATCGGCCTGGTCGCGCAGGACGACGGCTCGCTCGGCGTGTTCCGGTTCGACGCTGGCGGGCTGCCGCAGGTCGTCCACGCCGCGTTCACCGGCGGGTTCTACGCCGACCAGATCGTGATGTTGCCCGACGGCGCGACCGCGCTGGTGCTCGACAACCAGTGGCGCGAGAACGGCGGCGGCGTCCACCGCGTGGCGATCGGCTGCGACGGCACGCTCACCGACCTCGGCCTGTGGTTCCCCGCCAAGCTGCCCGCCGGGCTGCACGTCCTTCCGGGCGGCGAGCGCGTGGTGCTCGCCGCCGTCGACGTCGGCGACTCGGCCGCGGGGATGGACGTCCACCTGCTCGACTGGTTCGCGCTCCTAGTGGGCTGGCCCGCCGTGCGCGCGGGCGTCGACGCGTTCCCCGACGACGAGCACATCGTCGGCAGCACCGCGATCACACCAGACGGCGCGTTCGCGCTGATCGGCGACAACCAGGGGATCAGCGAGACCCCGCCGAACCGCGTCGCCGTCGTCGCGATCGACGGCGACACGCTGACCGCGGTCGACACGCTGTCGCCCGTGCTGGACCCGTTCGACATCGTCGTGTCGCCGCACGGCGACGCCGCGCTCGTCGTCAGCGGCTACGGCGACGCGCTGATCGTCCTCGACCACGACCCCGAGGCGGCGGCTCCGTTCACCGTGCGCGGCGAGCCGGCGTACCAGGGCGCGGCCCCGGAGCTGCCGGGCAGCGCCGTGATGATCGAGCGCGGCGCGCTCGCCGGGCTCGTGCTGATCGCCGAGGTCAGCGGGGTGCGCCGCGTCCGGTTCACCGCCGGCGCGACGGTGACGGACCTCGGCCGCGTCGGGACCGGCGCCGGGACCGAGAACGTCGTCGGCGCGGTCGGCGTCCAGCCGTGACATGATGCCGCCCGCATGGGCTTCGGGGAGATCGATCGACGCGCGCACGAGCTCGCGCGCAAGGCGGGCCGCGTCCCGCCCGAACCGGGAAAGTGGACGCCGCCACCGAGCGTGGCCGAGACGCGCCAGGCGCGGCGCGCCGCCGAGGCCGCGCGCCGCACCAGCGAGCGCTCGCAGCTCCGCGCCGACCAGGCGCTGATCGACCACGATCGCGAGGCCGCGCGCCGCACCGGGATCGCGATCGGCCTGGGGATCACCTTGCTGTCGGCCACCGCCGGGCTGTGGCTGGTGCTGCGCCCCGCCGGCTCGACGCGGCCCACGCCGGCGACCACCCGGACGACGCCGCCCGCCCCGTCCGCGCCCGACGCGGGCGTTGCGCCGGCGCCGGTCACCGAGCTCTCCGGTGTCGCGCCGCCCGCGCCTGGCCTGCCGCCGATCGCCGTGCCGGCCCCGGCGCTCGCCACCACCGCCGGTCGCGCCGCCTTCTACCGGACCGAGCTCGGCGCGGTCGACGGGGTCCTCCACGCGGTCCGCTTCGACGCCGCGGTCCGGACGGCCGACACCTGGCCGGGCTGGCTGCCGCCGGAGAAGGTCGCGCAGCGCGTCGCCGCGGTGCGCATGGTCGCCGCGTCGGCGACGACCCCGACGACGCTCGATCGCGCCGCGCTCGCCTACGCCGACGTGCTCGAGCGTGACCTGTCGGCGTGGCAGGCCGCCGCCGGGCTCCGCGCCCGCCCGGACACCCGCGCCGAGGGCGTCGCGCAGCAGGCGCCGCTGTCCGAGGCGCTCGGCGCCGCGTCGGCCGCGCTCCGCGCCGAGCTGGCCGCCGTCGCGCCGCCCGACGCGCTCGGCGCGCACCCCTACGAGGTCGCGCTCGAGACCTGCCGCGCCGGCGTCGACCTGCTCGCCGCCGCCTCGGCCGACGTCACCGCCGTCGTCGAGCGGCCCGCCGGCGCCGCCGCCTCGACCTACGGCGCGCCCCCCGACGCTGCCGCGCTCGGCCGCGCCGGCTACGCCTGCCTCGACGCCGTGATCGCGGCCGACCGCGCCCACCCCGGCGGCGCGTTCCTGCGCGACCTGCTGGTGGACCTCGGCAACGAGCTGCTGTCGCTGCGCGACCAGGCGCTGGCCGGGCACGGCCTCTACCCGAGCCACGCCGCCCAGCTCGCGCTGTTCGCGACCGAGCAGCTCGAGCGGCTCCGATCGCCCGCACGTTGACGATCCGTCACGCGGGATTCCGCGTATAGGATCGCGCGACTCATCCCAGGAGGGGACCATGAGCCTGAACCTCGCCACGCTGCTCGCCGAGGCCGCCAAGTCGTACCCGACCAAGCCGGCCCTGATCATCAACGACGTCGTGCTGCCCTACGCCATGGTCGACGGCCTGGCGCGCAAGTTCGCCGGCGCGCTCAAGGGCCTGGGGATCAAGCCCGGCCAGCACGTCGCGCTGATGCTGCCCAACGTCCCGCAGTTCACGATCAGCTACTTCGGCGCGCACTACGCGGCGAACCCGGTGGTGCCGCTCAACGTCCTGCTCACCGCCGACGAGATCCACTACCACCTCGACGACTCCGAGGCGGTCGCGCTCGTCGTGTGGGAGGGCTTCTTCGACGCCGCGAAGGCCGGGTTCGCCCGCTCGGAGACGTGCAAGCACCTGATCGTCGTCAAGGCGGACCGCGCCGACATGTCCGCGCCCGAGGGCGCGCTCAACTTCGCCGCGATCACGATGCCGGCGCAGCCGGTCGCCGACGTCCCGGCGACCAGCCCCGACGACACCGCGGTCATCCTCTACACCTCGGGCACGACCGGCCGGCCCAAGGGCGCGGAGCTGTCGCACTTCAACCTGCTGTTCAACGCCGAGTACATGACCCACCTGCCGATGCCGTACAAGCCGGAGGACGCGGTGGTCATGGTCGTGCTGCCGCTGTTCCACTCGTTCGGCCAGACGGTGATGCAGAACGCCACCGTGCGCGGCGGCGGCACGATGGTGCTGATGCCGCGGTTCGAGCCGCTGCCGGCGGCGCAGCTGATCCACAAGCACAAGGTGAAGTTCTTCGCCGGCGTGCCGACGATGTACTTCGCGCTGCTCCACCACCCCGAGGTGACGCCGGAGATGCTGGCGTCGCTCAACCACTGCGCGTCCGGCGGCGCGGCGATGCCGGTCGAGGTGATGAACGCGTTCGACAAGAAGTTCGGCCAGGACATCCTCGAGGGCTTCGGCCTGTCGGAGACGTCGCCGGTGGCGTCGTTCAACCCGCCGGGCGCCAAGAAGCACGGCTCGATCGGCAAGCCGATCTGGGGCGTCGAGTTCCGGCTCGTCGACGACGCCGGCAAGGTCGTGACCGCGACCGACACGCCGGGCGAGATCCAGATCAAGGGCCACAACGTGATGAAGGGCTACTGGAAGCGCGCCGAGGCCACGGCCGAGTCGATCAAGGACGGGTGGTTCGCCAGCGGCGACATCGGCACCCGCGACAAGGACGGCTACTACTACATCGTCGATCGCAAGAAGGACATGATCATCCGCGGCGGGTTCAACGTGTACCCGCGCGAGGTCGAGGAGCTGCTGTACGCGCACCCGGCCGTGCTCGAGGCCGCCGTGATCGGCGTGCCGCACGAGTCGCACGGCGAGGAGGTCAAGGCGGTGCTCGCGCTCAAGCCGGGCGCCTCGGTCACCGCCGAGGAGGTGATCGCGTACTGCAAGGAGAAGCTCGCGGCGTACAAGTACCCGCGCATCGTCGAGTTCCGCGACTCGCTGCCCAAGGGCCCGACGGGCAAGATCCTCAAGCGCGAGATGCGCTGAGCCGGCGTGGCGGAGCGGGGCCAGCGCGACGACGGGCTCGCGACGAGCGAGACGGTGGCGACGGACACGAGCGCCGGGGCCGCCGGCGCCGCCGGCGCGCTCGACGCGACGATGGACTCGCGCGCGCTGCCGCCGGTGGCGCGCGGCTCGACCGCCGAGCGCGGCGCCGGCGCGCCGGCCGACGCGCTCGGCG
>WYBA01000477.1 GCA_011526095.1 Myxococcales bacterium
CCGAGCGCGGCGAGCAGCGGCGTGTTCGGCTGGATACGGTAGCGGCCCACCCGCAGCTCGGCGCGGTTGCGCGGCGCCCGCTCGGCGAGCCACTGCCGCGCGGCGGCCTGGTCGAGCCGGTCGATCGCGTGCGCGCAGGTCTCGACGATGCGCCGCCCAGACGGACCCCACAGCCGCGCTTCGCTGTAGGCGAGCGCGAGCACGAACGCGACGTCCGAGACGTCCGCGACGCACAGCGGGCTGCCCGCAAGCGCGGCGTGCATCGCGCGGTGGCCGTTCTTCACCCGGCGCACGCCGTGGACGAACCGCGCGGCCGGCTCGACCGCCAGCTCGGCGATCCAGTCGATGGACTCGGCCGGTGTCAGCGCGACCACCGGGCGTTCGCCGCGGGTGAGGCCCGCGTTGCGGGGGAGCGCAGCAAGCCGCTCCTGGTACATGGCGAGCGCACGCTCGTACGTCGCGATCGCGTCGTCGATCGGCTTGCCGTCGACCCAGGTGGTGTACCCAGCGGCCTTGCTCGCCCGCGCGCGGGCCAGATCGCCCCGCGTGCCCTTGGTCTCGTCCGTGCCGATCAGCCGCTCCAGGCGGAGCCGGCGGGTCGCGACGTCGCTGCCATCACCTGCGGCGTTGCGCCCGATGTGGAACAGGCCCGCGCGCAGGGCGTTGCGGCTCTGCATCGGGTCGAGGATCACCGGCACGCCATCCTCGGTCGGGAACGTGTGCAGGCCGCCGGGCGTGTCGACCGTGGCGAGTCGGCGCACCGGCCCCGGGTCGATCAGCTCGGCCACCGAGACATAGAGGGCACTTCGCTCGACACAGTTCGGCGAGGCGGTGGGCAGGCGGAGCCGCTGCGCGGGGCGGCACGCCGTCACCTTCGGTCCGTCGCAGGGCGAGCCGCTGTCGTCGAGCTGCGGCAGCGCGCGGATGTAGTCGACGAGCGCGGATGTGTCGCCGAGCTGCTCGGCGAGCGCGACGAGCGTGGGATCTCCGGCCTCGATCCGCCCCCTCACCTGCGCGGTGATGGCGTCGAGGCACGCACGGTCGTTGTGGGGGCTGGCGATCACGACGGCTCCTCCTGGCTCGGGGTGGGTGGGATGGATGGGGCATCGGGCGCACGACGCGCACCGCCGCGGATCACGAGGGCGCGGCGCACGGTGCGCGGGCGCAGCCGCAGCTCGGCGGCGATCTCGTCGACCGGCACCTGCCACACGAAGTACAGGTGCCGGATCCGGGTGCGAGTGGAGTGCTTCACCGGTGCCCCCCGTGGTCGCGCTCGCGCGGACCGCATCCAGCGTCCGCGAGAGCGTCAACGGCGGGCGCGCGCGGGCGCTCGTCGCGACGGCCGCCGGGCAGGATCAGCGCCGCGCGCACGGCGCGCGGCGCCAGCGAGAGCGCCTCACCGATCTGCCGCACCGGGCACTGCTCGACGAAGTAGAGGCGACGGATCAGGTCGCGGGTGACGTCGTCCATGGCTCAGCCCTCCTCGGGGTGGGTGGTGGCGCGGCGCGACGCCCGCACCTTCGGCAGCATCGACCGCACGCGCTCGACCGCCTGGTCGACGGACAGCGCCGAGAGCTCGCCCATCCACCACGCCCGCGTCGGCCCGTCCATGCGCGCGATCGACTCGTCGATCACGGCGACCTCGTTCTCGTTGAGCCGCGCTCGCACGGCGAGCAACTGGGTCACCTGCTCGCCGGTCGGCACCGCGTTCCGGACGCCGTCCTGGGCGGACGGCGCGCCGGCCTGCCCGGGCGCGAACGGCGGGACCACTACGCCGTCCGCCGCCGGCGCCGCCGGCGTGGGAGACGGTGCGGTCGGGGGCTCGGCCGGCGGCGTCGGACCTGTCGCCGCCGCGGCGCCCGGCCCGGCGGCGGCCTCGCTCGCGGGCGAACCGCTCGGCGACGGCGCCGTGGGCGCCTGCGTCGCGTGCGCGGTCGTCGAGCTCGAGGCCGCCGCCGGGCGCGCTGCCTTGTAGCGGTTGAGGAAGTCCGCCGCCAGGACGCCGATCGCCTCGCCGAGCCTTGGCAACAGCGGCTGGATCAGCGGCGCCAGCATCCCGAGCGCGGCCAGCGGATCACCCGTCGCGGCAGGCCCCGGGCCCCGGGGCGCTTCGTCGTCCTCGTCTTCGTCGCTCTCGCCGTCGTCGAGGTCGTCGTCCGCCTCCTTCGAGGCATCGCCGATCGCGCCCGCAGCGTTGGCGAGCAAGCCGAGCACACGGCGATTCCCGAGCCCGGCGCCGACCGATACGCGCATGTTCTCGGTCGCCGCCTGCATCATGCCGGCGTTGGTGCTCGCCAGCGTCTTCGCAACGTCGGCGTGCGCGTGCGCCAGGTCGCGCACGACCACGAGCGGATCGGCGCTGCCACTCAGAAGGCCGTTCCGGGGCGGATCGATCACGACGTACGCCGCGGGCGCGTCCGCGATCTCGAGGCCGCTCTCGTCGTGCTGGTCGAGGCGGTACAGCCCCGGGACGTACGCCACCGCAGCGCGGAACTCGCCGAGCGCGCTGTCGCCGGGCACGTGGAGCGGGTCGCCGTCCTCGTCGCGCACGACCTCGCAGGTGCCGCGTCCGCCAGGGTTCCGGAACCGGCGCACGGAGAGCGTGTGCAGGCGCGGCGAGAACTGGAAGGGCTGGCCGTCCTTGTCGAACGCGAGCTGGGACATGCGGCGCTCCTCGCGGATGCGTGCGGGGTGGGCCCGGCCGGTCGGTACTGCGCAGCGCACGTCGCGCTGGTCCGTGCCAGGGCATCGGCCTCGCGTCGCCCGGTGCGATCGTCGAGGTCTCTAAACAGGTATCCGCCTCCCGAGAGCCCTCGCCGATGCCAGCCCTGTCGATTTTCGGCGCCTACGCGCCAGTCACAAAATCGATCTGCGCGAGGTGAGGCGCGACGCGAGCGTCGGTGCCGTCGCGCGTGACGATCGGCGCGCGCTCGCGTGTCCGGCCGCCGGACACGTGGCGCATCGATCAGGGACGCCGCATCGTCGCGCAGCGAAGATGGCGCGCAAGTCCCCGGTCGCTCGTCAACAAATCGATCTACCGGGAACGACGGCGGTTCTCGGCGCCCGTGCTTGTCGCGTCGCCGATCGCGCGGCGGGCAAGCCGGCGACACCGCACGGTTTCGGATCTGGCGCGCTCCTACCCGGAGAACAAATCGCCCCACGGTTTCCGGTCGGCGCCGCGATCAACGACTTGCGCACGATCGATTTGTTGTTCGCGGGCCGTCGGGCGCGTCGATCCACGTCGCCGCAGCGACCGATCCACGTCGCGCGCTCAGCGCGCGTCTGCGTCGCTCGGTCCGCACCTGGCTTGCCGTGCAGACCGATCGAGCGAGTGCGCCGTTTCCATCCGCGTGCCGAACGCCAATCTGGCGCACAGTTCGGCGAGCGGGTGCCACCGTGACAGCGCGCGCGTCGTCGCCGTGATCGCGGCGACGCTGCCGCTCGTTGCCGGAAGACCGTCCGGAGCGCCGTGCGTTAGTACGCTCATGGCCGACCCGACGCGCGATGGATCTCATCCCGGGCCGCCTCCGCCGGATGCGTTGCGCGCGCTCGACGAGCAGTACACCGACGCGGTTCGTGATCAGGCTCATCGCTACGCGGAGCAGCGCGCCAAGCGTGTCCGCCGCGCGGGGTGGCCGACGCCGAGCAACTACGCCGAGGAGCTGGTCCACGACGCGCTCGCGAGCATCTGGATGGGGACGCGACGATGGGACCCGCGGCGCACGCCGCTGTACTTCCGCCTCTGCTCGATCATCAAGGACCGGACGTGGCACGAGATCAAGCGCGCGCAGGGGCGCAAGCACGTCCTGTTCGACATCGCCGCCAACGACTCCGCGATCGGCGGCGACGTCGAGGCGTCGCTCGCGGCGGGCGCCTCGGCGGGAGACCTCTCGCCCGTGGTCCTCGCCGCGCTCACCCTGCGCGTCGTCGAGGCGCTACGCGAGCTGGGCAACCAGGACGAGAGGGCGCGCGTGATCCTCGCCGCGTGGGCCGAGGGCTTCATCGAGCGCGACGAAGTCCTGGCCGTCACGCGGCTGACGCCGCATGCTTACGATGCCGCCCGGCAACGCATCCTACGCCTCGCGAAGCGCCTACCGCCCGAACTGCGTGAAGCGGGGCACGACCTACTTAGGAGAGTCTCATGAGTGACGACTGGTGCTCGCCCACTGGTGAGTTCGAGCCCGCGCGCGGTGGTGACGCATCGGGGGAGGGCGCGAGGCTGCGCAACCGTGGCGAGACACCCGTCGAACTCGACGACGAGGGGGATCCGATGCTGGGCGCGACCGGCGGGGAGCTGCGCATGGTGGACGCCTTCTTCCACGAGGTCGCGCTCGACGACGCTGCCGATCCGCGCCCGCCGACCCCAGCCGAACAGCTCGCGGTCGACAACCTCCGCACGCGCTTCGAGCGCCTGAAGGCGATGACGCCGGACGAGCAGGCGGCGGAGCGCGAGCGGCTTCTCGCGCTCGATCGCTAGCCTGCTGCCAAGCGGCGCGGTCGCGCGCACAGCGGTGCCGCGCAAGCGCGGCAGAATGTCCGCAACCGCCCGGCGCTCGGGTCGACACACGGCGCATGGAACGCCGCCGTGATGTTCCCTCCCACCTCACCGCGGTCCGCCGCGCGCTCGACGAGCAGTACACGGACGCCGTCCGCACCTGCGTCCACGGCTACGCGTTGCACCGCGCCGCCCTCATCCAGCGCGAGGGAGCCCCCGCTCCCGAGGACTACGCTGAGGATCTGGTCCACGATGCCATCGCAGGACTTTGGCTCGGCACGCTTCCCTGGAACCCGGCGCGGGAACATCTGTTGCGACGGCTTTGCCAGATCATTTACGCCAGGACGTCGGCGTGACCATCCACGTGGGATCGAGGAACATCGACCGCCTGGAGGCGTTCGAGGCGGAGAGCGAGCGAAGTCCTATAGCCTGACCACGCTGCGTACGCGGTACAGCCGCGACTCGCTGCTCTGGTCGTCGCTCTCCCAGACCTTGATGATCGACCCGACGCCCCGGATCGGAACGCTCAGCAGGTCGGTAAGCGAGTCGGGATCGTCGCTGCCCCATTCGAGGCGATTCCCGTCCGGACGGACGTGAAGCTCGCCGTAGTACTCGGAGGAGTCCCACGCCGCTTTGAACAGGTAGGGCGAAGGGAGTGAGCCGTTGAGCGTCCCGTCCGCAGTGAGCGGCAAGAAGATCACGATCCAATCGTCGTCGTGCTCGAGACGGATGCGGTAGTAGCCCGCATCCCGGATCTGGATGACCTCCACGCCAACAGGATTGGCCTAGAGCGCGTTCAGGATCAAGTACGGTGGCTGATGCCCGTCGCGTCGCTCAGTCGCTCAGTCGCCAGCACCTGTCGCTCCTGCGCCGGGAGGCTCGCCGTGTTCGTCCGCTGCCCTTCCCCATCGCGGTGCTGACACCTCCGCCTTACGGTGGAACCTCTTGCGCGACGGCTAGTCTCACCCGCCAGCGGTGAACGGCGCGCCGCCCCTTGGGATCTCGGCGGGTTGCGAGCGGAGTCGTTCAACGCCGCCCAGGAATCTGTTCCTTCGAACGAGAATGGAGGACGAAGGGATGGGGCTCGGCACCAAAGATGGCCGACAACTGCGAGCCGCGTTGCAGCCGCCGCGTGCGCCGGCCGCTGCCCGCCCCAACACAGCAACCATGACCGCCCCCTCCCGCCGATCCCCGCGACTCACCGCGCAGTGTACGCCCGAAGTCGGGGCGCTTCTGCTCGCCGCGATGATCCCCCCGCTCGTGCGCTCGTCACGCTGGTCGACCACCTTGCACGCTGCTGGCTCCGACGCGCAGGCGTGATCTGGTGGTGAACGACCGCCAGCGAACTCTCGCCGACCCTGCGTGTCGCTGCGGTCGCGCGCGTGCGCGGGGCGTCGCCGGCGACGCCGCTGGGGATGGGCCCGCCGGGCGACGGCTTCGACGACGACGACGACGCGCCTACGTGCCCGGCGTTCGTATCGTGGAGCCGGCCGAGCCTGCGGCCGCCGGCCATGACACGTCGCTGACGTTGCCGCCCTGGCGCGCCGCTGACGTTCCAGCCCGGCGCCACGTTCCAGTTCAACGTGCAGTGCCTACTCCGCCACCTGGCCGCGGCGATCGAGCAAGAGGTCGACGTTGCTGACGTGCTCCCGCACCTGATCCGATGCGCGCCCCTGATGTGGAGCACGACCCCGACCGGGCCAACCAGTACACGTGCCTATGGGCCGCGCGCCTGGTCCAACATCACATCGGCGGCCACCCGCTCGGCACCGTCGGCCAGTTCTATTTCGACGCAGTGCTGGCCGCTGCTGCGCGGGCGGAACCGTGATCCGCGACCGCTGGCAGGACGCGAGCCGCTTCAGCAGCGCTTCTCGTCGGTGTGCTCCCTGCCCGTCTGTCGGGGGGGGGACGTGCGCTCCTTCGCCCCACGCTACTAGCCAAGGTAGACGTGCTCGCGGTGCCACGCGAGCACCTCCTCCAAGGGGCGCAGCGTCGTCGCTTCGGGCACGGCGATCGGCTGGCCGCTGAGCACATAGTAGGTGCGCCCGTTGTCGTAGTCAGACTTGAGTCGTTTGCCTACGACGAAGCGCATGTCTTCGCCGATTGTCACGTAGCCGCGATCGAGCAGCCGGTGCAGGTCCGTCCGCAGCGCGATCCCGTTGCGCACGTCGTGCTGCCCGCCCCGCGCGTATGGCATCACGTGCGCAGCCTCGATCACCGGCAACGAGTGCTCGCCGGTGACAGCACACGCGCGGCCGTACGCGTCGAGTACCTGCACACGGAAGATGCCCTGGCCGAGGCGAGGCGCATGCAAGCAAGGCGCTCCGTACCGAGCGCCATCGACCATGGACGGCAGATGCGGAGCAGGCGCGTCGAGTCGCTGCACGCGGGCGAGGCACTCCTCCCAGATCCGCTTGCCCTCGCCGATCGTGAGATCGTAGCGCTGACCACTCTGCGTTCTAACCTTCCAGTCCGTCGGTTGTCGGATCCACAAGTCACGCTCGAACAGCGTCGCCTCGGCGATCAACGAGCAACCGATCCGACCGCCAGGATCGGCCTCGATGCTCGCGTCCACCTGGATCCGACGCAGCCGCGCGCGCAGCTCGTCGAGGCTGCCGGCGCCGTTCGAGGGCCCGAAGGTGTCCCACGCGAGCCAATCGGGCAGGACACTGAAGCTCGCGAAGTACCCGAAGCCGCAGATCGCGTTATGGGGCGCGCGCAACTTGAAGAAGAAGGGCGTCCCTGGTGCAAGGTTGGCGAGCTTCCTCGGAGAAGGCTTCCAGAAGTTCGCGTCCGTCGGCTGCGACTGCTCGGCGAGGTACTGGTACCAGCCGTGGTCGGTGATGGCGACGTAGCCGAGCATGCCCCGGCGCCGATGATACGCTTGAACGTCGCGTGGCGATCTTGTCCACGCTCCCGGGCGGGCAACGGACGACCTCGCTACCCCGTGACGCGAACGCCGAGCGCCTCCATGGCCGCGAGGACTTCGGCCGTGGTCCGGTGCTCGCTGCTTGCGAGCGATCCGACCAGGACCTTCGACAGCGCAGGCAGGGCAGCAGGATCGCCATAGTCTCCCAAGGCGAGTGCTCCGAGGATCGGGTCGTCCGTGCTCCACTTCGTCAGCAGTTCAAGAACACGCGCGTCACGGAGTCCCTGGGCGCCCATGGCCTCGGCGGCAAGGTTACGGCCATAGGTGCTCAGCACCGGCCAGAGGGCGATGACGGGCTCGATGATGGCGGGGCCGGCGGTCATCACGGAGCGGATCACGATCCTGTGGACGTCCTCGCACCTCCATTCGAGGCACGACAGCAAGCAACCGATCGCGCCGAACGTGCGCAGCTCGCCGAGTACGCACAGCGCGGCCATGTAGGGCGTCGGCGGGCGCGCACGGGACGAGCGCTCGGTCTCCGGGAGCGACGCGACGAAGGTGACGACCTGTTGGGTTGGATCGCCGTAGAGCTGGCGCAGCCGCGGCAACCGCAGGGGGAGAGCGAGGCTGAGCGCCTCCAGGACTTCGTGGGTCTGGTTCGTCGAGGGCATCACACGACTCCGATCCGCGCGAGGGCGCCGCGCAGCGAGGGGGCCTTGACGTCGAGGGCGCGGGCCGCGGCGGACATGTTGCCGCCGTGCTCGATGAAGGCGTGCAGCCGTGGGGCATTCCGCTCGAGGTCGTCGAAGTTGTCCGGCCAGTCGAACGCGCGCAACGCCGCGACGGTGCGCTCGCCGAGTTGCTCGACGCGTGGAGAGAGCCCCCCCTCGCCCGGGCCAACCATGCGGCGCCGCGCGTCCTCGATGCGGCGAAACAGCACGTTCAGCAGCGCCGGCACGTCGTCGCGTCGTTCGCGCAGTGGCGGCACGCGCAGCACGCGCAGGCGCGCGGCGTTCTCGCCGCCCAGGTGCTCGGCGGCGATGTCGAAGTCGGGCGCCGCGACGATCGGGCGCACGTGGTAGGTGTCCCCGAACAGGTGGCCGACGAAGAATGCCGGCGGCGCACCGGTGGCCGCGAGGTCGACGAACGCCGTGCCCCGCGACGCGAGCGTCAGGTGTGCCACCTGCTCGGCGCGGCCCTCGATCGGGGCGCGCACCGTGGCGAAGCCCGCGCCGCGTCGTGCTGACGTTCGGTGGACCTGGGTTGCCAGCGCGAGCTGGCCGCACCCGGGCTCGCCCAGGAGCAGCAGTGGGTCCCCTGCGGAGATGACTTCCAGCGCCCGATCGACCGCAACGTTCGCCGACAGCCCGAGCGCCCAGGCGACGTGCGGGCGCAGCAGGCGCATGGAGTCGTCCATCGCAAGCAGGGAGACATCGCCGACCCGGAACACGTCGCCGGCGGCGATCTCGGCAGCGCGCTCGCGGCGATCGCGGACGAACGTCCCGTTCGTGGAGTCCTGGTCGCGGATCCACAGCCGGTTGCCCTTCCGCTCGATCAGCAG
This sequence comes from Myxococcales bacterium, assembly GCA_011526095.1. GTDB lineage: Bacteria > Myxococcota_A > Polyangia > Haliangiales > Haliangiaceae > WYBA01. Next base: position 8,926 of record WYBA01000477.1, read on the forward strand.
GTGGAGCCCCGAAACATGCTCGCGCGCCGAGCCGCCGTGGATGTGCCTGGAGCTGAGGTGCAGGTGGTGCTGGTCCACCTCGGGCTCGCGCCGTGAGCCCAGCGTGAACGTGCGCATCTCGGGGGACATGACCAGCTCGCTGTCCGTGCCGACAACGCGCAGCACGATGACGGGATCGCGCGGTGGCAGCGATAGTCCCGTCTCCTGAACGGGGTCGGTGGGTAACGTGCCTGGCCCCGTCCCCTCCCTGGGCTTCGACATCATGATGACGATACGACAGGCGACGGCGCGATCTGCCGGGGTAAAGGGTGGCACCGGCAACACGGCCAGTCGCCCTTCACCCCGGTAGCCTCGCACCGATGGCACCGTACTACGCGCGATGCCGAGACCCGACCTGCCTGCCGTGCCCGTGCCCGTGGTCGCGACCGAGGACGAGCTGCGGCGGTATCTTCGCTGCGCGAGCGTGCTGCTGGTCTCGGCGCCGGTGCCGCTCACGCCCGTGGAGCGGTTCCACCGGCTACGGCGATCACGAACCTGGGTCGAGGCCGTCAGCCTGGGCATCGATCAGCTCCTGTACGAGATCGAGCGTGATCTTGCTGCCGTCGAGACCATGGATGAACCGTTGACCCGCCCCACCGCCCCGCGCAGGATCGAGCCGTCCCGATGACCAAGTCTCAGACCCTCCTCGCCGCGGCGGCGCTGCTCGCCGTCCCCTCGCTCGCGTCCGCGGACGACGCGCCACCATGCGCCACCGAGGCCGCCGCCGTCGAACAGATGAAGGAGCGGGATCCATCGCTGCGCTCCGTCACGGATCCCAAGGCGAAGGAGCACATCAAGGCTGCTAAGCTCGCCTACGGCGTCGGCGAGTTCGACAAGGCGATCGAGGCGTACATCGCCGCGGGCCTGCTCGATGAGTCGCCACTTATCCTCTACAACCTCGGTCAGACGCACCGCGCCGCCAAGGACTACGAGAAGGCGATCCGGCAGTACAAGCTGTTCATAGACCGCGGTCAGCCCGGCCGGGAAGTCAGGGCGCTTGTGGAGTGCCACATCAAGACCATGCAGGCCGAGCTCGACAGCGCGGCCGCGTCAGCGCCGCCCACAGGGCCAGCCCCTGACGGCGGGCAGGCAGTGTCAGCCGCCGGATCACCTCCGGTCGACGAGCCGGCAGTCGTGGAGTCGCAGCCCGCGCGGGCGGCGGCGCCCTGGTACTCGGACGGGCTCGGCTGGGGACTCGTCGGCGCGGGGGCCGTGGGTTCGCTGGTGGGCGGATTCTTCCTCAACGACGCCGCGAGCCTGGACGACGAGGCCGCGCGTGAGGATCGTGACGACGTGCGGCTGGAGCTCCGGGACAAGGCCGATAGCAGGCGCACGTGGGGCTACGTGACGGGCGGCGTCGGCGTCGCGGTGCTCGCGGCAGGGATCGTTCGCCTGGTGTTGACCCCTGGGTCGGAGGCACCGACCGAGCACGACTCGGTCTCGGTCCAGGTCGGAGCGAGTTACATCGGCCTTGCCGCGCGCTGGTAGCTCGTCGCATGCTCGCGTCGTGATGGCGCGCGACGTGATGTGGCCACAATGAATCCCGGCACGCAGATCGACAAGTACCGCATCTCGCATCTGCTGGGTGACGGCGGCATGGGCGCGGTCTACGCGGCCGAGCACGTCGTCCTCGCGCGCCGAGCGGCGATCAAGGTGCTGCATCCGCACATCGCGAGCCACCCGGAGCTGGTGCAGCGCTTCATCAACGAGGCGATGGGCGCCGCGTCGATCGATCATCGGAACATCGTGCGCGTGCTCGACTGCGGGCAGATCCCGAGCAACGGGCAGTGGTACATCGCGCTCGAATTCCTCGATGGTGAGTCGCTCGGCTCGTACATGGGGCGCGCGTCCGGGCCGATCGATCTGCCGACGGCGCTGCACATCCTCGTCGAGGCGAGCAACGGGCTTCACG
>WYBA01000065.1 GCA_011526095.1 Myxococcales bacterium
CGTAGCCGACGACGTAGTCGTTGGGCGCGAGGGCCGCGCCGACGAAGACGTTGGCGAGGTTGGTGCCCCCGCCGATGCTGATCGGGATGTTGACGGCGACGTCGCGCGGGGCGCCATCGACGTACCTCGTCATGAGCAGCCTGGCCTCCTCGAACCCGCCCTCCATGTGGAGGGTCACGATCGTGTCTCCGTCGAAGAACATGACCTCCGGGGACCAGTCCGTGCCGCGGGCGAGGTGCTCGGACCAGCCGGTGGTCGGGTCGTAGATGCGCAGGTGCGAGACTTCGTCCGGGTTCGGGATGTTGTCGTCCTCGCACCGGTTCTCGATGCACGCTGTCGCGAACAGGAACGCGGCGCGGCCGGTCGCGTCGTGGGCGTGTGCCCAGTGACTCGAGCGAACAAGCTCGCGATTCGAGGGTACGAGGACCGTTCTCAAGTGGGCTCCGTTCTCGATCGTGTGCGCCCATGCCACCGGGCAGTACGGAAACAGATCACTCGTGAGTCCGGTCGTGATCGCGGTGATGTCCTGGCTGGCGCCGGCGATGGTCAAGAGGTCGCCATCGTTCCCGTATCCAGTGAAATCCACCGCTGGCGCGATCTCGGTTTGCGTGAGAATGCTGCCCGCGGTCGTGACAACTGTTTCTGTGAGTCCCGTCGGCTCGGTGAGGACGCTGTCCACATCGAGGATGTACAGCCTGAATCGATCCTGATCGGCGATGACGAGCGGATCCCTCCCGATCCATCGCGCGCATTGCTTTGCTGACATCTCGCCTCCCGGAGAGAGCGTGCAGAAGAAATCGGCGAGCCCACCCTCCGGCTGCGGCCGCTGAACGAACGCTCCCACGACGCCGTCCGGCGTTGACCAGCCTCCCACGGCGCGAAACTGCAGCGGATCCTCCGCCGAGTGGAGCGACTGCTGCTGGATCGCACCGGTCGATGTGAGGATATACGAAGCGCTCACCGTGACGGCCGAGATGTCTGTCGTCGTGCCCCGGAGAGCGGCGATCATGTTGTCGGCGCCGGTCGTTGTCGGTAGCGCCACGTCGAACACGCCACGCACGGGTACGCCCGGGTTGCTGGGTTCGACGTCGGGGGCTGTCAGGACGCAAGAGGCATCTGCGGTCGGCGGTGCGTCCTCGCATGCGGCCAGCGCGATAGCTGTCGCCAGGGGCGCCAGGAGGATCGAGAACGGTCGCCACATGGCACTACTCCAGCTCATACGTGCAGTCGATGTCCTCGCCGCCGATCGGGGCCGGGGCACACGTGCCGCTAGACACGCAGATTTCGCAGCTCGCGCCAGCGTGTACGGAGCCGCACAGGTTGTCCTCGATGAACGTCACGTCATCGAAGTCCGACGCGGCAACCGAGGGCATGCCTTCGCCGTCGCCGTAAGGGACGTACATGACGCCGTCGCTACAGGTCTCGTCACCGGAGTGGCTCATGAAGAGGGCGATGCTCGTGGGATGGTCCACCGCGGCAGCACCGCCAGCCCTCTCCTGCGCGTCGCCGTTCGCGCCCAGGTCCAGGTCCAGGCACGTCGGCCCTTGGTCGTGTCCTGTTCCGAGCAGTGACTCGTACCAGAACCCCATCGAGAAGCCGGCACCGGGCCCCGCAGCATCGAGGATGCCGTTCGTCCTGCGGTAGCGGGCACGGTAGGGCTCCGCGCTGCAGTTCTCCACGTTGTACCAGATCCACAGCGCGCCATTGCCCGACGACAGCGGCGTGCCCGTCGCCGTGCGGTGTGGCCGGTAGAGGGCGGTGATTCGGCCCGCGAGTTTACAGCTCGGCGCGGTCCAGACAGCGGTCGTCGGGGTGAAGGTACCGGGCAGACTCAGCGCTTCATACATGAGGAGCTCGCCGTTGCGCTGCATTCCTTCTTCGCGGACGAAGAGGCGGACCAGTCCGTCTGGGCCCTGGACGAGCGCCGGCGTTACTTGGAACTGATTGGTTCCGGAGAGGAGATCGGTCCCCCCCGACTGTGCCAGGTGCCATCGGTCCCACGTGGTTCCCGCGAACACGCCAATCCACACTCGAGCGAGGCTCGTCGAGCCCGTGACCGAGACGGTCGAGAGATAGATGTTGCCGTCGACGAGCGTGGCGTTGACCTCGCGCAGCACGACGTTGTTCGGCGGGGAGATGGTCTGCCAACCCGTCCCCTGGAGCACACCCGAGGCGCTGAAGCGCGCGTAGCGGACGCTGCTCCCGCTGTCGTTGACGAAGAACACGTAGAACTCGCTCCCGACGGTGAGCACGGAGGGGCTCGAGTCGACTCTGGCGGATGGGGCGCTTGGGACGACAGCCCACGCGGTCCAGCTCCCCGTGGTTCGGCGCGACCACATGAGCAACCCATCCGTGCTCACGACGACGTAGGTGTAGGGATTCACGTACGCCGCGCCCGCGCCTGCCGCCGTGTCGATCGGAGCAAGGTCCGTGACGTCGGTCTGCGTCGGCAGGTGCTGACCGTTCATCCTCTCCCCCGGCTGCGCGATCACGTTCGCTCGAACGCTCGGGCTGTAGAGCCCGTCACGGTTCCAGTCGATCTTGTTGGTGGTGCCGTCGGTGTCGAAGTCGTACTTCCAGGTCGTCATGAAGCCCAGATTCTCGCCGGGTGCCCACTCGGTCGTCTCGGAGAGGTTACGCGGGTTGATCGACGGCAACGTCCCCGACGAGAACTTGCGGGATGCGAGGCCTCCACCGGGGACGCCTGCAGGGAGCGTCCCCGCCTGGTAGGTGTAGTTCATGATGCTGGGGTAGTGCGGCTTGCGATTCGCCAGGCCGGCTTCGTTGCGCCCCCAGTGCTCGAGGCCGATCTGGTGGCCGAGCTCGTGGATGACCAGCTCGGAGGGGTCGTTGGTCAGCTGGTTGTTCTGGTCGACCAGGCTGCCGCTGATCTGCGAGCAGCGATGATCTGCCTTCGTGCTGCCCCGGCAGCCGTTTCCGCACCGGTACATCCAGTGGAAGACGCCCCGCCGGTGAGTGCTCATGTTGGCCGAGAGCATGGACTCGCAGGAGTTGGTGAACACCGGTTCGCTCGAGAGCGTCGTCGCTCCGCCGAAGTTGCCGCACATCCGGGAGATGCCATCGACGTCGCCCGGCTCGTCGTTGCAGCCGCCGTTGGCGCCGACGTCGATGTGGAGGGAGACGCCGGGGATCCCGTCGATGTTCGGGATGGCGAGGTTCGCGTAGGGACCCGCGGCGAGGTTGGCCTGCTGCACCGGGAACGGCGGTAGTGTGGTGCCGTCTGGGCGCGTGGCGACCCAGTCGAGCTCGACGAAGACGTCCTTGTGCCGTGGCTTCGCGCCCCACAGCGGCAGCGAGAGCGAGTACACCTCGAGCCCGGTGAACGGGTGGAACACCTGCTTGCCAATCAGCTCGTACAGGTCGGAGATGCCGTCCCCGTCGGTGTCCTTCTTGTTGGTGACGCCGCTGCAGCTGAACGTCGTGGACCACGGGCAGCTGTACGAGCCCGAGCCCGCGCCAGTACACGTGCACGCCTCGTACTCGAGCTGGTTGCCCAGCCCGTCGCCGTCCGCGTCCGAGGTGGCCTTGTCATTCCGCGCGACGCGGACCGGCCCCTCGCGCGTCGCCTCGGTCGGCGTGGCGATGACCCAGAGCTCGTCGGTCTGGCTGCCGTTCCCGCTCAGCCTGGAGGCCGGACCGACGCCGGAGGACTGGTTCCACGAGCGCAGCTTGTAGTGCCCCATGCCGGGCGTGTCTCGGCTCAAGGACATGAGGATCGTGGCGGCGGCGCCGTCGTTGACGAAGATCGTCTCCATCGTGTCCGTCGAGGCCGTGTTCAGCCCGCCGGCTCCGCCGAGCAAGAATCCACCCAGCGGGACGCTCGTGTCGGTGAAGCCGGTCACCGTCTGGCCGTTGATGATGATGCTGTGCTTGAACGTGTACGTGAAGTTCAGCTCGGGTCGGCCGCCCGACTCGTTGTCGGCGGCGCGGACCCAGATGGTCACGTCCTGGAAGCCGCTCCCCGAGCACATGTAGGTGATCTGCGAGCCGAGGCCGGGCCCGCCGTTGTCGTTCCACGCGACCTCGGCGTTCCCGACGGTGAGATGCATGACCGTGTCAGCGCCGGCGGACAGCGCGCTCGTCTGGTACTGGTGCAGGTAGCCGCAGGACTGCGAGGTCGTGTACCGGTAGACGTGCGAGGCCTTCGGCGGGTTCGCCGAGCCCTCGTGCCAGTAGTAGCTCTCCGCGGCAGCGACGGTGGACACCGTGGCGACGAGGGAGAGCGCGAGCAGCGTGACGAGGCGCCTCATGGCCGCGCCCCCACGATCTTGAGGCGAAGCTCGCCGCCGAGCTCCTCGATCTCGTCGTCGGTCTTGCCCTGCGCGCGCCACGCTTGCTCGTGGGCTTCGAGCGCGTGGGTGAACGCCTGCAGCCGCTGCGCGAAGGCAGGATCCGGCGGCTGCGCCGGCCCGCGTGGTCCCTCCGACTCCGGGCCGAGCACCTCGGCGTCGGGGAGCGGGACGTCGACCTCGCCGGGCTGCAACAGCTCGTCGAGATCTGCTTCTTCGCCGGACTCGACGGCCTGGTCGGTCGTCGCGAGCGCGGTGTCGTCAGCGGCTTCGCCCGTGCACGCCCCGAGGGCGAGCAGGAGGACTGCTACTACGCGGGGGGGGGGCCTCATGGAGCCTGCGTATCACGAACCCTGTTTGGCTCGCGACGTGGTGACTGGTGGTTTGTACGTGGCGATGAGTCGCGGATGTTCGTGATCACCCCGAGAGGGTGAGATACTGCCGGTCAGTGTGATGCCTGACATGCGATCTGGCACCGCTACGCCCCGCGCGCCGGCGAGGTCAGCCAGCGGAGCGCGAAGCTCGGCAGCCAGTGCGAGCCGGCGTAGGTCATGCCCTCGAGCGCGGCGAGGCCGGCGGCGCCGTGGGCGGCGGCGTCGGCGGCGAGGGCGGCGCGGCGGTCGTCGTCGGGCGGCAGCGCGGCGGCGAGCTCGGCGAGCATCCACGCGCGCGACAGCGCGAGGCCGTCGCGGTGGACGAGCTTGCCGTCGGCGCGCTCGGCCGGCGACGTCGCGGGCGGTGGTGTCAGGCGCGCGCCGCGGCCGAGCGCGGGCGCGGCGCGATCGAGCCAGGCGGCCAGGTCGTCCGGTGCCCGGACGGCGGCGATCAGCCAGGCCGCGCCGAGCGTGGGCGAGACGAAGTCGTAGGCGCCCGGCTCGAGCGCGAGCGGCAGGTCGGCGTCGTCGTCGTGCAGGCGCGCGGCGGCGGCGGCGAGCGCGGCGGCCGCCGCGGCGTCGCCGGTGGCGCGCGCGTGATCGAGCGCGAGGCGCAGCGCGAACGCGCTCTGGCCGTGCTCGCCGGTGCGGATCGGCGCGGGCAGGCGCTCCGCCCACGCGAGCAGGCGCGCCTGCGCCAGCGCCTCGAGCGGCGCGAGCGCTCCGGCCCACGCGTCGGTGCGCGGGTCGGCGTCGCCCGCGCGCAGCTCGGCCGCGAGCACCAGCAGCCAGGCCAGGCCGTAGGGCCGCTCGAACGACGGGCGCGGCGTGACGTACGCGAGCTCACCGTCGACGTTCGCGCGGGTCAGCCGCTCGTCGAGCCTCGCGTCGATCCGCGCGCGCGTCGCGGCGTCGACGCGCGGCCGCATCCGGACCAGCGCCCACGTCGAGTGGACCGACGAGTGCCAGTCGTAGCAACCCCAGAACACCGGCGTGAGGTCCCGCGGCGGGCGCGCATCGGCGTCGGCGTGCATCACGTGAGCGAGCTGGCACGGATACTCGCGCACCAGGTTGCCGAGGATCGTGTCGGCCAGGCGGGCGAGCAGGGCGTCGTCCATCCCGCCCATCATGCCCCGGCCCGCAAACTTTTCGCGCCAGCCTCGCGCGGCGCGCGCGTAGGATCCGCCCATGGACCTGCCCCGCATGCTCGACAAGTGTCGTCGGGATCAGTGGTCGGTGGACGACCTCGACTGGTCGCGCCCGCCGCCGGCGCTGCCGCGCGACAAGGAGGAGGCGGTCGTCCAGTACTTCACCGACATGGCGGGGATCGAGCGGCTCGCCGGCGCGCTGTTCGCGACCCAGGCGAAGCAGGAGCGCGACCCGACGCTGCGCGCGATCTTCGACAGCTTCGTCGTCGACGAGGAGCGCCACGCCGTGGTCGCGGAGCGGCTCGCCCGCTACTACGACGTCCACCGCTACCGCCGCTACGACATGTCCGAGGCGCTGGTGAAGTTCCGCCCGCACTTCCTCCGCGTCGTCGAGCTGATGCCGCCGGAGATCGCGACCGCATACATCACCGCCGGCGAGCTGATGCTCGACGTGGCCCTCTTGCGCTCGCTTGACGACTACGTCGGCGACGAGATGAGCCACGCCGCGATGCACCTGATCAACCGCGACGAGTCGCGCCACATCGCGATCGACTTCCACATGACCGAGGTCTACGCCTCGGACGAGTTCCTGGCGGAGCGCCGGCGCCGGCCGCGCCGCCCGCTGGCCGACCGCGCCGCCGGCTGGCGCGCGCTCGCGGTCATGCTGTTCCACGCCCAGCCGTTCTTGAAGGGCGTGTTCCTCGAGCCGATGGACCGGACCGACCCCAGCGGCAAGCGCATCCTCGAGGCGTTCAAGCGGATGCAGCTACTCGCGCGCAAGCCGACCGTCGCGCGCCTGCCGTTCACGCGGTTCATGCTGCGGATGCAGGAGGCGTTCAACCACCCGGTGCTCGGCCCGCTGTTCGGCGGGCTGATCCTGCGGCTGCTCGGCGGCGAGGCGCGCGCGGCGCGGACCCTGTTCACCCAGGAGGACCTCGCCCGGACCCAGCGGATGAGCTTCGAGGAGCTGGCCGAGGAGGCGCTGGCGGTCAAGACGGCGAACTGACTGTCAGCGTCCTTCGACACGCGCCTCGCTGGCGCTCGGCGCTGCTCAGGACGAGCGGTGACACGGAGACGGAGACGGAGACGGAGACGGAGATGGAGACGGAGACGGAGACGGAGACGGAGACGGAGACGGAGACGGAGACGGAGACGGAGACGGAGACGGAGACGGAGACGGAGACGGAGACGGAGACGGAGACGGAGAC
>WYBA01000478.1 GCA_011526095.1 Myxococcales bacterium
CCGGGCCCCTACTTGGCCCGGCGCCGGTGTTCGCGGTCTCCCGGACGGTCGTGGGACGCGCCACGCCACGGCGCCCGGCACCGCCACGCCGCCGCCGTCTCGCGCGTCCGCGGTGGGCTCGTCGGGCTGGCGCTCGCAGCGCCGAACGCCCGCGCACCTGGGGCCTCGACGGTGTGCGGCGCCGCGAGCCACGACTGTCGCCATCGTCGCGCGCGCCTTCCTCGTCGTCGACGCCTTCTGCGCAGCCCTCTGATCTGAGCCTGTCGAAGGAACTTGGCGATCCTGCGGGCCTGGACGGCTGTTCGTCAGGAGCCGCCGCCCGTCGCTTCGCACCGTCCGCTGGCGCTGGCTCGGGGCGAGCGGAACTGACACGCCTTGCATTGTCTGACCAGCATTGGCGTTGGTTGGTGCCCGTGCCCGTGTCCGTGCCCGCTCCGGCTGGCCGGCGATCGGCCTCGGCCCCCGCCGCGGCCGTGGTATAGGCCCGCCGTCGTGTCCCGCTCGATCACCCACCGCTACGTCGATCCGCTGGCGCAGATCTGGCTGGACTGCGCGGCGCGGATCGGGCTGCGGGTCGTCCGGTCGCCGGACGCCTACGCCGCGACCGACGGCGCCGGCACGATGACGATCGCGACCGACGACGCGCTCGACGCCGACGACTCGCTGGCGCAGATGATCTTCCACGAGCTGTGCCACTCCCTGACCCAGGGCGAGGACGCGTTCCGTCAGCCGGACTGGGGGCTCGACAACGAGACCGACCGCGACGCGTGGCGCGAGCACGGCTGCCTGCGCGCCCAGGCGGTGCTCGCCGGCCGCTACGGGCTGCGCCGGTTCTTCGCGCCGACCACCGACTACCGCGCGGCGTTCTGGGACCGGCTGCCGGCGGACCCGCTCGCCGACCGCGGCGACCCGTCGACCGCGCTGGCGATCGCGGCGATCCGGCGCGCGGCGCGGCCGCCGTGGGCTCCCGCGCTGGAGGAGGCGCTCGAGCGCACCGCGGCCGTCGCGGCCGCGGTCGGCGCCGCGCGGGTGCCGGCGGGCGAGCTGCCGTCCCTGTGGACGCTGCTCGATCCGCGCCCGGCGCCGCACCCGACCGGGCTGCCCGCCGGCGTGCCGGGCGCGGACGACGGGCGCACCTGCGGCGACTGCGCCTGGCGCGTCGACGCGCGCGGCGCCGCGCGCTGCCGCCAGGCCGACGCGCCCGGCACGCCCGGTCGCCCCGGCAAGATCGATCCGGCGTGGCGCGGGTGCGAGCGGTGGGAGCCGGCGCTCGACTGCCAGACCTGCGGCGCGTGCTGCCGCGAGGCCTACCACGCGGTCGAGGTGTCGCCGCGCGACCCGGCGGTGAAGGCGCAGCCCGGCTACGTCGTCGCGCGGGACGGCGGCGGCCTCGAGCTGCGCCGCGCCGGCGATCGCTGCGCCGCGCTCGGCGGCGGCGAGGTCGTGGACGGCCGGGTCACGCGCTACGGCTGCGTGATCTACGACGACCGCCCGCGCACCTGCCGCGACTTCACGCTCGGCAGCGATCACTGTCTCACCGCGCGCCGCCGCGTCGGCCTGTCGCTGTAGCCGCGCGCGATCAGGCCCTCCGCGCGAACAGCTTCGACGCCTGGTTGATCGTCCGGCCCTGCGGATCGGCCTTGCGCCGGTCGGCCATCACGAGCACCAGGCGGCCGTGCGCGACCGCGAGGCCGTCGGTCAGCCCGACCGCGGCGCGCGCGGCGTCGACCGCGGCCGCCGCCGCGGCGTCGTCGGCGTGCAGGCACACGACGGTGTCGACGCCGCTGACCGAGCCGGCCTTGCACGCGCCGCCGCCGTACTTGACGCCGTCGGCGTCGTCGAACGCGGACACGGTGAGGCCGGCCTGCTTCCACCGGGCGAGCGTGCCGTCGATCGCGGGCGGGACGTGCGCGGCGGCCATCGCGGCGCCGGCGGCGCGCGCCTCGTTGTCGTCGCCGCAGCCGGGCAGCGCCAGCGCCGCGGCGAGCGCGGCCGTGAGCGCCTGGATCAGGACAGGGAAGATGCGATCGGTGGGGTGCGTGGTCATGGGGTGGCTCCGTCGATCGATGCGTCAGTCCCAGTCGCGGTGGAGGCGGCCACGGCGGCGCGCCTTGGCGCGCTTGTGCTTCTTGGCCTTCTTCCACTTCTTCTTGCCGTGGTGATGCCCGTGATCGTGGACGACGACGCCGCCGTGGACGTGGCCGCCGAGCTCGACGTGGAGCGTCGGCACCGCGACCTCGACCTCGATCGCCGGCGCGACGACCTCGACGCCGACGCCGGCGTGGACGTGACCGCGCGCGCGCGGCGCCTCGACGACCACCGCCGGCGCGTCGACGACGACCGCCGGCGCGACGACGGTGACGCCGATCCACCGCGGCGGCGGCGCCTCGACGACGACGACCGGCCGCGCGTAGGCGATCGGCTCGTAGACGACGTCGATCGCGTCGTAGCGCGCCTTGCCCTCGACGTAGACCTCGGGCGCGTCGCCGACGTACCAGTACGCGCCGGCCTTGACCTCGAACGCCAGCTCGGGCGGCGGCGCGTAGCTGTGGAAGTGGGCGCCGTCGAGGTAGCAGTACTCGGTGTGATCGTGCCCGCCGACGACGAGGTCGACGTCGATCGGGTGGTGGCCGTAGTAGGTGTGCTTGTCGCCGTCCCACCCGTACGCGACCGGGTCGCCGACGAAGTAGTGGTGATCGTCGTGGACGCGGTACTGCACCTTCACGTCCGCGGGCTCGTAGACGTGGACGTGGGGCAGCTCGATGTGGCAGAGCCCGCCGCCGTGCGACGCCGCGATCGGGTGGACGCCGACGAACTTGACCTGGGCGGCCGCCTTCTTCGACTTCGCCTTCGAGCCGCCGGCGGCGGCATCCGGCGCGGCGCCGGCGAGGCCGACGAGCGCGCCGAGCACGAGCAGGGGGACGTGGGTTCGCTGCATGGCAAGCGGGTAGAGCAACGGCCGAGCCAGGGCGAGCCAGGGCGACGTCCCCGTGATCTCGATGACTTGGGCCTCGCGGGCGCCCGACGGGGAGCCGATCGGCTCCGCCGCGTGGAGCCGATCGGCTCCGCGGGCAGCTAGGATGGCGGGGTGGCACGTACCGGGGCCCACACGACGATCGTCGCGGTCGACGGCCAGCCGACGCGGATGTCGGTGCGCCGGCTCGCGCTCGAGGTGGTCGACGGGCCGGACGCCGGGCTGAGGGCCGAGCTCGGCGACCGCCCGCTGACGATCGGCAGCGATCCGTCGAACCAGCTCGCGCTGCACGATCCGAAGGTGTCGCGGTTCCACGCGCGGATCGACGTCGACGACGTGGGCCTGCGCTACGTCGACCGCGGCAGCGCCAACGGCTCGACGATCGCCGGGCTACGCGTGCGCGACGTCTACCTCGCCGACGGCGCGCGCCTCGAGGTCGGCGACACGGTCATCGTGGTCCGCATCGGCAGCGACGAGGCCGAGGTCGAGCTGTCGCCCGAGGAGCGGTTCGGCGGCGCGATCGGCAAGAGCCTGGCGATGCGCCGGCTGTTCGCCGCCGCGCGCAAGGCCGCGGCGTCGGCCGCGCCGATCCTGCTGCTCGGCGAGACCGGCACCGGCAAGGACGTGCTGGCGCGCGCGATCCACGACGCCTCGCCGCGCGCCGGCCGGCCGTTCGTGATCTTCGACTGCGGCGCCGTCGCGCCGACGCTGATCGAGAGCGCGCTGTTCGGCCACGTCCGCGGCGCGTTCACCGGCGCGGACGCCGACCGCCCCGGCGTGTTCGAGTGGGCGCACGGCGGCACGCTCTTGCTCGACGAGCTGGGCGAGCTGGCGCCGGCGCTGCAGCCCAAGCTGCTGCGCGCGCTCGAGACCGGCACGGTGACGCGCGTCGGCGCGACCGCGCCGGTCGCGGTCGACGTGCGCGTGATCGCCGCGACCCACCGCGACCTCCCCGCCGAGATCGAGGCCGAGCGGTTCCGCGCCGACCTGTACTACCGGCTCGCGGTGATCGTGCTCGAGGTCCCCGCGCTGCGCGACCGCCTCGACGACGTGCCGCTGCTCGCCGGCCACTTCGCGCGCGCGCTGCTCGCCGAGGGCGGCGCCGGCCGCGACCTGTCGTGGCTGCCCGCGCACCTCGAGCTGGCGTTCGGCGCGCTGCGCCACCACCGCTGGCCCGGCAACGTCCGCGAGCTGCGCAACGTCGTCGAGCGCGCCGCGGCGCTCGCCGACCCGGGCGCGCTCACCGGCGACCGCCTCGCCCAGCTCGTCGAGCTGCGCACGACGCTCGGCCGGACGATGGCGGCGCGCCCGCCGCTCGAGCAGGCGCGCGAGCAGTTCGACCGCGAGTACCTGCGCGACGTGCTCGACGCCCACCAGGGCTCGGTCCCGCACGCCGCCGCGGCCGCCGGCGTGCACGTCAAGAGCCTCGAGCGCCTGCTCCGCCGCTACAAGCTGCGGTAGCCGTCGGAAGCCGAGCAGCTCGTCCAGGCCCGCAGGATTTCCAAGTTCCGCTCATCCTGAGCCCGGCCGAGCGCCAGCGAGGCCGGTGTCGAAGGATGGTGACAGTCGTGGCTCGCACCGACGCCCTTCCGACTGTCAACACCCTTCGATACGCGCCTCGCTGGCGCTCGGCGCTACTCAGGGTGAGCGGAACGGCGACGACGGAGACGATGACGGAGACGGAGACCGCCTTCGACACCGCCCCGAGGTCGGTCGGGCCTGGCGGCGCTGTGGAATCCGGGCGCCGCGGGCGCGCCTGGGCCGGCCGCGGCGGCGGCGCCGCCGGCGCGTGCACGACCGCGGGCGCCGCGGCCCCCCGCGGGGGCCGGGCGCGGCGGCGGGCGGCGAGGGAGGACGCGAAGCGGGGGGTGGGGGGGGCGGTGGGGTGCGGGGGGGGGGGGGGGGAGGGGGGGCG